>CAZRGL010000318.1:0-12764 GCA_964599485.1 uncultured Polyangiaceae bacterium | reverse complement strand
GCAGTTGCGCGCGGCCGTGGCGTGTGGGCCTATCCTCGATGGTGCGTGTTCTTGGTCGTTCTTTGGGGAACCTTCGGCTGCTCTTCGGACAGCTCGGAAGCGACGCCTGCCTTGGCGCACGCAGCGAAGGCTAGCCCACGGGTTGGCTGGGTCGACTCGTCGACTGTCCCCACCATCGGGGTTTGGATCCCCGAATGGCGCAAGGCCCGAGGCGCGTCGGTCGTAGCCGAGCACATCGAGTTGTTCGACAGCGTCAGCCCGTTTTCTTTCAACGTCGACAAGCGGGGGCGCATCAAGCGCATTCACCTCAAACGCGAGCGCTGGTCGACCTTGCTCTCGCGGGCGAAACAGCGCGGCGTCGAGCTCATCCCCACTGTTGCCTGGATGAAGGCCGACGCGATTCACCGCATGCTCGTCAGCACCAAGCGGCGCAGCGCCCACGTCAGGAGGCTTCTCAATCTGGCGCGCAAGCTCCGCGTCGACGGACTCGATATCGACTACGAAGGCAAGCGGCCCCGTGACCGCAATCTGTTTTCGGCCTTCATCCGGGAGCTGTCGACGGCTTTGCATGAAGCGGAGCTGAAGCTGTCATGCACCGTCGAGGCGCGAACGAGCGACAAGCCAAACAAAGGACGAAAGGGCGTCTCGGCGATGGCTTGGGCCAACGATTTCCGGGTGCTCGACGAGGCCTGCGACGAGATCAGACTGATGGCCTACGATCAGTGGTTCGCTCAGAACGGCTCGCGCAAATGGACTGGCAACACGCCCGAGCCGTACGCGCCCAACGCCGACATTGCCTGGGTCGAGTCCGTGCTGGCGTACACGACGCGACTAATCCGACCGAGCAAGGTCGTGCTGGGTATTCCGACCTACGGCTGGCTATTCAAGCTGTCCGGAGGGCCCGGCGCGTGGTCATACAAGCGCTTCAAGTCGTTGACCCACGAGCGGGCAAACAAGCTCATCGACCGCTATGCGGCAACCACCACGCGAGACGACTCCGGCGAGCTGCGCTTTGCCTACGCGCGCAAGGACAACAAGCGCATCGGCTACCTCAGTGACGCCGAGTCGATGCGCGGAAAGCTGCGCCTCGCCAAGAAGCTGGGCCTGAAAGGCGTCGTGCTGTTCAAGATCGAGGGCGTCGAGGACCCGAAGCTGTGGCGCGTGCTGGAAGAGGAACGTGCCCGCTGGCGCGCTGACGCGCACTAGAGCGCGTCTTCAAAGGCCGCCGCTACGGCTTCCGTGCCCGCGCCCGTGCCCGTGCCCGTGCCCGAATTGACGAATCGCGCACTTCTACGCATCGCAAAGCGCTCGGTCACAGAAGTCAGGAACACCTCGCCTCTCAGAGCTGAGGTGCTTTGCAGACTGGTGCTGCGACCCCGTTTTAATCACCGATTGCCTCCAACCGCGTTGCGAGCTGTTGCGCGTCGGGTGGGTGCAGCGTGTGCAATGGTGGTCGGGACGCGTAGGCTCCGAAACCTCGCTGGCGGAGCAGCGCTTTGACCGACGGGCCCAGGCCGGCTTCTTCGAGCAGATCGCGAACCGCTACGAGCCGAGCTTGAGAATCGGCGTCGGTTGCGGCGGCCTTGACCAGGGCGGGAACGACGTTGGCGGCGGCGCTGATGCTACCGCGACCGCCGGCCTCGCGAGCGGCGCGGACGAGTCGGTCGTTGCCGACCAAGTAGGACCCTGCGCGGAAGTGTGCGCTCAGACGCGACAGCTCGGCAACTGAGCCCGTGCTGTCTTTGATCCCTGCCAGGCGTGGGTGCGCGCCGATGGCGTCGAGCAAGGGCTGGTCGAGGGCGACGCCGGTGACCTGCGGGATGTGGTAGAGCAGCAAAGGCAGCCGCGCCTCGGCGAGTAACGCCCGGAAGAACGCGGCCAGCCCTTCGAGCGGAGCGCTCGTGAAATAGAAGGGCGGCGGACAGAGCGCGCCGGCGTAGCCCAAATCGGCGGCCATCGCCAACAGCTCTCGCGCTTCACCCAGGGCGCACGAGCCTACGTTGAGCAGCAGCGTCAAGCGACTCGACCCGGCGGCAGACTCGGCGATGTTGCGCCGCTCGGCGAGCGTGAAAGAAGGGAACTCCCCGTTGGTGCCGAGGACGAGAGCGCCATCGATTCCCTCAGAGGTGAGCCAATCGAGGTGAGCGCGCAGCGCGCCCGGATCGAATCGGTCGTTTCGATCCAGAGGTGTCGGGATTGGAGCGAACGCTCCGCTGAGCCGCGTCATGGCCTGCATTGTGAACCGACCCCCCCCAGCTCGCCAGGGCCTCGACTTCGCGAAAGATGAACGCACCACCAAAAAGGATGATGTTGCAAGGCGCTGAACCAGCAGCCTCGATGCGGATCCATCAGTTCGAGGGTGGCTCGATTGGGCGGCTTGTGACGTGCAACAGAATGAACCAAGATACGCGGCGGAAAGAGCCGCGTGCTGCCACTACCGTGTCCGGTCCGGCGCTTGGTGGAAGAAGATGAAGGCATGAACGATCCACACAACAGCATGTGGGTTCCCGTTGCCTCGATCGCGCTGGCAGGGTTGCTGACCAGCACCAATGCGATGGGCTGGAAGCCGCTCGAGGTTGCTGCCGATCCGCTGGTTCGCATGCCTGGAACGCAACCTGCCGATGGCATCGCCATTGCCAAGCCCGATAGCTGCTTGGTCTGCCACGGCGGCTACGACGAGGCCATCGAGCCCAGCCACAGTTGGAAGGGGTCGATGATGGGGCAGGCGATGCGCGATCCCCTCTTCTGGGCTGCAGCGACGGTCGCGGCGCAGGACTCGATTTGGTTAACCGGGACGCCGAACGCGGCAGATCTGTGCTTTCGTTGCCACTCGCCAGCCGGCTGGCTCGGCGGGCGATCCGACCCACCGAACGGCTCGTCGCTGAGCGGGGCGGACTATGACGGCATCAGCTGCGACGCCTGCCACCGCATGTACGATCCATTCTTCGAGCAGAGCGCTTCGGGCGGTCGGGAGAGCGCCGATTGGGTGGGGTATTGGGACGAGGCGAACAGCACGCCGTCGGCAGCTGGGGCCAGCGCAACCCTCGTGGCGGACCGCGCCGAGGCGGCTGGGCTGAAGCTCTTCAATGGCAAGGCGATGTTCGGTGCCAATCACCAACCCTCTTTTGCTTTCTGGCTCGAAAACGGCGGGGGCCAATACTTCGTCAGCTCCGTGGCCGAGCAGCGCGGCCCATTCGCGGACGCCGCGCCCCCACACGCCAAGAAGTACAGTCGTTTCAACAAGAGCTTGTACTTCTGCAACGCCTGCCACGATGTCTCGAACCCGGTGCTCGTCAACCTCGACTTCGCCAAGAAAGCACCTGGCGACAGCGTGACCGAGTTGCCGAGCGAACAGCAGCCGGCGTACGGCTATGGACACCTGGAGCGCACCTTCTCGGAGTTCATGATCTCCGACTACGCACTGCCAGGGGGCACGGCGGGTTTGGGGTATTTTGCGCCGGGAATCTTTGCGACTTCTCGACCAGACAACACCATTGCGAGCTGCCAGGACTGCCACATGGCAGACACCAGTGGCAAGGCTTCTGCCTTGTCGGCTGCCGTCGACCGACCGGACGGCAGCATCGAGCACCCAAACAGTGGACTGCCGCGCCATGAGCTCGTCGGCGGAAATGCCTGGGTTCCGCGGTTGCTCGCCAGTGTGGTCGAGGACTCGCCAAACTACGACGCCACCAATGCTGCCTTGCTCAACCGAGGCCCCGACAAGCTCACCCTCGACTTGAGCCAGGGCGTCGCCCTCGACGCCCAGGCACTACTGCGTGCTGCTGACAAGGCGGTCGAGAGCCTTCGGCGTGCCGCGGCGATCACCTCGCTCGCTCATGATGCTGGCAGCGGCAAGCTGAGCTTCCGCATCGAAAACCACACCGGCCACAAGCTGATAAGTGGGTTTCCCGAAGGGCGACGCATGTTCGTCAACATCCGCGGGTTCAAGAGCGGCAAGCTCCGCACCGAGATCAATCCCTACGACGCAGCAGCGGCAACCCTACGTGGCTTGGATCCCAAACGTGCACCCAGCAGTCCGGCGCTCGGCAGCAACGAGAAACACCTCGACGAGCTCGTCTACGAAGTCAGCTTGTCGAGCTCGTTGACCAAGGAGTCGCACACCTTCCACATGGCGCTCGCGACCCATCGGTACAAGGACAACCGCATCCCGCCCAAGGGCATGCGCATCGCGGAGGCCGCCGCACGAAAAGTCGAGCCGGTGCTGGCCGGAGCTCCGAAGCCCGAGCTGTTCACGGCGGCAGAGTACGCAGGTGGCTACGACGACATCGAGGTCGACTTGCCGGGCGTCGACGGTGTTGAAGTGCGCTTGTACTATCAGACAACGAGCCGCGAGTTCGTCGAGTTCCTACGCGATGAAATCAAGGGCAGCGCCAAGACGCTCAGGGTGCCGACGCCGTCAGGGGAGCGCAAAGCGTACATCGCTCAGTCCGATCCGTTATCCCCCACGGCCGGTGCTTGGGGCTTTGTTATTTTCGCGCTCTGCAAACAAAACACGGCCGCGCCGGGGGCTGCACCCATCATGATGACCTATGCTGCGACCGGGAGCGTGCCGCCACTGTGCACGCAGCCGGGCAGCGACGGCCAGCCGTGTGATGACGGCAATCGCTGCACAACCGCAGACGTATGTACCGCCGGCAGTTGCGCTGGGCCTACCAAGATCGCCTGCATCGCTAGCGACGCTTGCCATGTGGCAGGCAGCTGCCAGCCCGGCTCGGGTTGCATCCATCCGAATGCCAAGGACGGCACCACCTGTCCAGGCGGCTCTTGCAGAGCTGGGGTCTGCGAGCCGGGTGAGATGACAATGACCAGCTCAGCTGGTGGTTCCGCGGGTCGAGCCGAGCCCGCTACGAGCGGCGGAGGATGTGGTTGCCGCCTAGCCCAACAGCCAATCGGCCAGCGTTCGCTCTGGCTGCTCTGGTTGATTGGTCTAGCGGCAGCTGCGAGGCGCACATGACTGTCATCGAGCGAGAAACCACGGTTGGAGTGGAATCAACGCGCCAATAACAAGACGACGACCGTGATGACGATGGGCAGCAGGGTGATTGCGCCGATGAAGAGCCAGGCACCGGCCCGAGCGAAGTTGAGCGTTTGGCCGATGCCGATCTTCTTGGGCACGAACACCGCCGGATCGCCCGGCGCGTAGTAGATCAACCCGCCAGCTTTCCAACCATCGGCGTGGGTGCCGAGCACCTCACTGCCGGCGATTTCGCGCAGCTGCTCCTGCACCTTCAGCAAGGGCTTCAGGTAGCTCCAAAGTGGCCAGCCAATCGCTACCGTCATGATGGTGAGCGAAGCAATCATCCCGCCGCTGCGGAACACCTCTTGGCCAGGCATGGAGCCAATGGCGAGACCGATCCACATCAGGCCAATGGAGACGTTGATGGCCAGCATCATCCAGTCGACCATGCGCACAATCAGTCCGCGGCGCTCTCGTTGCAGCTCAGCATAGCGCTCGGTTTGCTCCGGAGGCAGGACCCAGCGCTCCTTGGTCACCGACCACGCCACCGCCCATACGATCAGCAGGTTGAAGATCATGATCCCCAGGAACATCCACAGCTCAGTCGGTCGGCCGATACGATCGGCTTGACCTTTGATGTTCCAATGCATGGGAACCTTTGCAGGTAGCTCGTGGACCAGCCATACGAAGACCACCGAGGTCACCGTGATGAGCGCAATGTGGGCCGCTTGCAGCGGAGCGGACAGATAGCTGCTCAGCGAAGCCTGCTCACCGAGCGGAATCACGAAGCGCCGCGGCTCGGGACCGGACTCGATGGTGCGCGCCAAGCTCACGTACTCCGCAAGCAATACACTCACCGCGACGAAGGGCAGAAGCAAGACGGCGATGAGCGCTATCACGTTGTGCGGAGCCAAGAAGCTCAACGCCATGCTGGTCACGCAAATCGCGTGGTTGACGAGCGCGAGGCGCCGAGCGCGAGCACGATCGGCGTCGCTCAGCTCGCGACCCAAATGCACGAAGAACAGCCGTCGAGGGCGCGTCATCCGCGCCACGAGGTGGATGACCAACCAGACCATCACGGCCGACATGGCCAGCGAGAACGGAAGAACGTATTGCACGAGTTGATTCCTTTCACTCAGCCCTATCGCTGCGTGTGGCGGACTTGTCGAAATAGGCGTCGAGAGCGGTGGCAATCACGCGCTCGATTTCCTTTCGGTCCGCCCCGGCGAGGACCCAGCGGCTGATGAGATCCCGCAAACGTCTTTCGGCATCTTCGGGCTCGATGCGATCGCGGTAGGGGTGCGTCGGTACCCGTACACGCGCGCTCGCGCCATGTTTGAGCTCTACCAAACCCTCAGAAGCGAGGATCCGGTAAGCCTTGGCCACCGTGTTCTGATTGACGCCGACCATCGTCCCGAGCTGCCGAACACTCGGCAGCACCGTCTGATCGCTGAGCAAACCCCGGGCAACGAGCGCGCGGATCTCATCGGCGATCTGACGGTAAACAGGCGTGGCCGCGTCGAGATCGATGGTGATCGCGAGCATCAACGCTTGGCCTCTCAATATTGTCTACTGTATACAGACAGTATACAGTCGAAGCCCAACTTGTCAATGGCTCGGCACGACGATTTCGGATGAAAATGAGTGAACCACTCCGGGCGTGACGCGACGGGTTCAGAGTCGCGGGCCGATGGCCTCAATCAGTGCATGCATGGCCGGCCGGTAGCCAAAGGTGGGCTGAGTCGGATCGTTCTGCTGTTGTGGACAGATTGACGCCAGCACCCCTTGGTTGCCCAGGCCCTCGACGAGCTGAAGCAGCCTGATGGACGGATAGGCCTTGGCGTATTTCTGGGTGGTCTTGACGAGCGGATCACACAGCGGGTTGTTTTCCACGAAGTAGGCACAATCGCAGGCTTCGTTGCTGTTGTCGGAGCAATCGCGGGGCACGGCGAGCGGGAAGATGCAGCTGTGCTGCAAGTTGTTTTTCCACGGGAGGCTCTGCTCGTGGCCGTTGATGGGGTTTTCTAGCTCGCCGCCATCGGGTGGGGCTATGGAGTAGCCGGTCACGGGGTTGGTGCCGGAGCGCGGCTCGATAGACTCGATCATCAACGGGTCGGTCGGGAGGCATGCCGACGGATCGGTGTGGTAGCAGCTGGGCGTGCCCAGGATGAGGTCCCACACCCCGTTGGCGCTCAACTCCCCAGCACTCATGAAGCCCCCGCGCGGAGCGCTATTACCGTCGAGCCCGGCAAGCAAATCTGGCTTACCATCCGCCGTGCGTCGAGCAACGTCTTGCCAGGGGACGCCCACGATAGCTGTGACGAAAACCAGGCCCGCGTCTCTTACTCGGCTGTTGGTGTCCTCGGGCTGGAGGTCGGAAAAAAGCGGGTTGGGCACGATATTGCCGTTGCGGTCCTGCACCTGATCCGAGCCGATTCCATCAATGTAGCGTTGCAGCGGCCACAGGAAGTCAATGCCAAAGCGTCGTTTCTGATCGAAGCAGCGCAAGTTGATTGAGTCGTCGAGGGGCGCGAACGGCTCGGCGCAATCGTCCTTGTTGGTGTTGCAGCCAGGCCCCGGCGGTTGCGTGCAGGAACGACAGCAGTCTGAGGCCGGATCGGTCGCGCAGGCGGCGCGGGCTTTGGGCATGCGGTAGGGGTAGTTCGTCCCTGGCTGGTAGATCTGCGTTGCCCAAAAGAACTGACCGCCGTCGCGGATCGAGCAGTCGTTCTCGTCGGTGAGCATGACGACCGCTACCAGCGAATCGGGCCTGAGGAAGTCCCGGCGCTGCTGCAAGAGGACTTCGTCGGTGCCTTCGAGCACCGCGACGTCGTCTTCGATGGCGATGGACTGGTACGGATTCGGATCGATCAAGAAGCGATACCAAGCCTCGAGTGGCGCTTCGAATCCACAGCCGACCTCACCGACGCCGCCCACCATGGTGCGCAGGTTGTCGAGGAGATTGTCGACGTTGGTCTCGCCCGGAGGGTTGTGAGAGGGATTGTCCGGCGCTGGATCCCATACCAGAAACCCCTTGTTCTCCCAGGTTGGGACCACTGCCGTCATGTCCGAATCGGTGCTGCTGCGGCTGAGCAACCGACCGCGGTCGTTCTCGCTGGGGAGCAACGTGGCTCCGCAAGCATCGGAGCCGTGACCACCGATGCTGGAGCTCAGCACACCAATATGTATGTCGAGCACCGGCGTAAACCGCCGCTTGCTGTCAGCAATGGGGCAAGCCTGAAGCGGATCGGTGGGCTGCTGCGTGGCTAGTTTGCCGCTGGCGTCGTAGCAAGGTGGGTTGACCAGCTGCTGCACCAAATCGGGCACTGCCAGCTCGAGAATCGCTTGCTTGTCGGCCATGGTTCGCGAGTTGTCGACGACGAGCAACAGGTCGACCTTGTCGGAGGATTGTGGCGCGGCTCCGCCCAGACCAGTGCCCCCATCGGCACTGCTGTTCCCGGCGCTTCCGCCCGCCACGGGCCAAGGCACATCGGAGTCGCAGGCGGCACATGCCAGGACGAATACCACCACCGAGAACACCACTCTAGACATCAACGAGCTCATGAAGAATCTCTCCGCCCCTAGGATCGGCGCTGTTCAAGAAGCGAAAAAACTCGCCACAGTGGTGCATTTGCGCCCACCTTTGCAGGTCACGCACACGCCAACCACAGAGCAGTCTCAGCCTGCGGTCCTCAATTCAGCTTGCGGAGCAACAACGGGATCGTCACCGTGGCGCTCTTGCTGCCCGTAGGAGGCTCGAACTGAGCGCTATTGAGTACCGCCTCGAGGCAAGGCACGATCAACTTGACCGAGCCCCCTCGTCGAGTGGTCACACCCAGGACCTGCCCTTGTGCCCCAATTTTGGCGACCAATGTCGCACCGCCTTGCAGCTCGGGATTTTGGTGCAAGCCGACTCGAAAGCAGTTGCCGAAACGCTTGAGCACCGCCGCTAGTGAGGTTGGCTTGATGGTCGTGGAGCCGCCGTTGACGCTCGGCTCACCAATGAAAGCGATCCCGGTGGGGCCCAAGCTCTTTTTCGGAGCGGTCTTCGCAGCGTTGGCCTTGGCGCCAGCGTCCTGCATGCTCGACTTTTCCGGAGGGGAGCTCGTCGTGGACAGGGACTGCTGCGCTACCGGTTTGGCAGCGCTACAGGCCACCAACAAGGCACACAATCCCAGAGTCGTGATCCTCATGTTCCAGACGCTAGTGAACACATCATCGGGATGCGAGTGGTGAAGGCCTCTGGCTGCGAGCTCGATTTCGATGTTCTGTCAGTGTCGGTACGCGTGAACTTCGCGAAAAGGACCTGCTGAACCTGGGTTGCCCGAACATGCCCCGACCCTCTTGGCCTTGCTGAACAACAGCCACAGCCGATCGACGTCTGGGCCGGCGGAATTGTTGCCGCCGATCCCGCGCCGAGCCGCCCGCGGGGACGCGACACTCGTGAGCCGTTCGGCGGCCTTTGTGCGCTTAGCTGATCAGAGTGACGATGTTCGGCAGGATAAGGGGTCGCAGAGCTAGGGCGCGTATCGAGCGAGCCCGCGCCTTTCTGTTGCGGAAGTCGGCGACCACCGTCGAGCTTCCGTGCGTGGAAGGCTTCTGGGGGGTGGCAAATATCGTGGCGGCGGTATTGGCCCTGCTCATCCCTGGGGAATCCCAAAACGCGGCCAAGTGGCTTGGACAGGCGATCATTTCATACAACAACTGGCGCGAAGTGGTTGTCGGCAACGACGGCGTGCTGCTCACGCGCAAAGACCAAGAACGATTTGTCCGTTGGGAGACCATAGAGGATGTGCGCGGCACGAAGACGCGACTCGTGTTCGACTTGGTCGGCGGGGAGACGCTCGAGCTGAGCACCTACGACAAGGGAGGGGCTTGCAAACGTGGGGGCTACGGCATCGCCAAAATGATCGACTCACGGCGCCGCGCCGCTCTCGACATTCCCGAATTGGACGCCGCCGCGGCGTTATCCATGAGCCAGAAGACTTCGGAGTGGCTGCGCGGGCAGGTGGCCAACAGCTACCGCCGCGCCGCACAGCTGCCAGCGCAGCTGCTGCTCGAAGTTGCCGAACATCCGCGAGCCGACGTTGCTGTTCGTGCTGCAGCGGCGGTCGCCTTGCGCAACAATGACGGTGGTGAGGCCAAGCGTGTGCTCGACCGCTTGGCCGAGATCACTGCAGATGTGCAAAGTGCTGATCTGCTGCGCGCGTTGGCCCGGGCAACGGGCCAGGACCGACGAGCCGACGCTCAGTTGCTCGATGCGCTGACCGAGCGTCGCCAGGCCCTCGGCTGACAGCTCGGCGGTGCTACAGACCCACGACTTGCACCGACAAGGGGCTTGCTGCGATCTTGCCGTGGCCAAGCTGACCATAGGTGTAGCTGCCCCAGCAACGTACGGTGCCACCAGCGACGAGGGCGCAACTGTGCAGCTCGCCCCCATCCATAGCGACGACATTGGACAGGCCTCCGACCGTGACCGGCGAGGCGCTTTGCTTGGTGGTGCCATCCCCGAGCTGGCCATAGGAATTGTGTCCCCAACAGCGCGCCGTGGCGTCGTTCAGTAAAGCGCAGCTGTGAAAATCACCCGCCGCAACCGAAGAGGCGGCAGATAGGCCAGCGACCTGCACCGGCACTTTGCTGGAGGTGCCCCCAGCAGGGCCGACCTGGCCACTTTGGTTGTTACCCCAGCATTGCACGGTGCCGTCGCCCAGAGCGACACAAGCGTGGAAGGCTCCCACCGCAAGACTCGTCGCGCTCGACAGTCCGACCACAGGCACTGGCAAGTTGCTCAACGTAGTCGTCCCATCACCAAGCTGGCCATACACATTGTAGCCCCAGCAGCGCGCCGATCCGTTACCGAGCAATGCGCAGCTCAAGTGGGTTCCGGTCGCGATTCCAACCCCGCCGGACAGCTGACTGACGACCACGGGCGTGTTACTTCCTCCGCTGGCGCCATTGCCCAAGGCACCATATCCGGTGCTGCCCCAGCAACGGGCCGTGCCGTCGCTCAGCAGCGCACATTGGTGACTCCAGCCCAAGCTGATGGCAACAGCTTGGTTGATGCCGCTGACGGTCACTGGCACAGCTGAGCCTTCACCCCAACAAGTGACGGTACCATCGCCGAGCACCGCGCATGAGCGCTGGAAGCCTGCGCCTATGGCGACTGCGCCCGAGACACCGCTGACCACCACCGGTGTAGTCGCCGGAACCATCGTGCCGTCGCCCAGCTCCCCTGAGTCGTTTCGCCCCCAGCAGCTCGCTGTGCCATCGGACAAGACAGCACAAGAGTGATGGTCGCCGGTAGCAATGGCAACCGCAGCCGACAAGCCGCTCACCGCCACGGGTTTGGACTCGAATGGCTCGAGGCCACTGCCAAGCTCTCCGAACTCGTTGGCTCCCCAGCAGCGGGCAGAGCCATCGTCGAGCGCCGCGCAAGTGTGACCAAAACCTGCAGCCAAGCCAACGGCGCCGGATAGGCCGCTAACCTTCACCGGTACCAATGTGCTCGAATAACCGCCATCGCCCAACTGACCAAGAAGGTTGGCGCCCCAACACCATGCCGTACCATCGCCGAGCAACGCACAGCTGTGGTTTCGAGCCGCGACAATGGCGGTCGCGCTCGTGATGCCGCTAACCTGCACCGGCACGAGGCTGCTCGACTTGTTGCCAGTGCCGAGCTGGCCGTGGGCGTTGTGGCCCCAACACCACACCGTGCCGTCGCTGCGCAACGCACAGCTATGGTTTCGGCCGGCCGCAATGTCAGTGATCGCGTTGATACCACTGACCGCCACCGGCGTGGTCGAGGACTGAGAGCTACCGTCGCCGAGCTCGCCTGCTGTGCCTTTGCCCCAGCAGCGGGCCGTACCATCGCTCAGCCGTGCGCAACTGTGAAAGTAACCAGCGGCAATGGCGACAGCGGTGCTGATGGCCTTGGCCTTCACCGGCACCACGCTCTTCTGCGTGCTGCCGTCACCTAGCTCACCAGAGATATTTCGCCCCCAACACCACACGCTGCCATCGGTCCGCACGGCGCAGCTGTGGTTTTGGCCAGCCGCGATGTCAGCGGCTGCGCTCAACCCCGTCACGGCAGCGGGTACGTAGGCGAAGTTCGGACCACCGTCGCCGATTTGGCCAACGATGTTGGAGCCCCAGCAGTAGACGGTACCATCAGCCAGCGCTGCGCAGCTGTGCTCCCCTCCTGAGGCGAGCTCGACTGCAGTGGTCAGGTTACTGACAACCACCGGCGTGTTGCTGGAACCACCACCATTGCCGAGCTGGCCGGCATTCCCTCTGCCCCAGCAGCGAGCGGTTCCGTCGTTGAGACGCGCACAGGAGAACCATTTGCCCGCCGACACAGCTGCCACGCCGCAGTCGGATTTGCAGTTGTTCAGCGTCTCACCAGAACCGCAGACGCCATTGCCACACGTGGGCGGCTCACAGATTCCCATCGGCAAGCAAACTCCAGGACAGTCGGCATCGCTCAGGCATTCGACGCAGTTGCCCAATCCGTCGCACAGCTTGCCGCCGCCGTCAGCACAGGCTGTTCCCGCCATTGCGTCGGCGAAGCCGCAGCTCTGCTGAACGCACACGCGATAATGGCAGGTCGCATCGATCCCAGGACACTGCTCGGCAACGCATCCACCTCCGCCGGCGCCAGCACCCCCGCCTCCGACGTCACCACCTCCAGGGCCACTGCCTCCAACGTCACTGCCTCCGACGTCACTGCCTCCGACGTCACTGCCTCCGACGTCACTGCCTCCGACGTCACTGCCTCCGACGTCACTGC
>CAZRGL010000317.1:0-12770 GCA_964599485.1 uncultured Polyangiaceae bacterium | reverse complement strand
CATGCCGCAATGGACTTGGGCATTCTCACAGCTCCAATCCCCAGTGCATTGGGTCTTGCAAGCGAACTTCTCGGGGCACTGGATCTGCGTGTTCTTGCAGCTGTCCTTGGCCGTGCAGTGCACGTAGCAGTGCATGTTGGGCGGGCACTGGAGCGTCTGGTTCTGGTACTGGCCGAGCTGGTCGAGCTCGATGTTGCAGGTGCCCCCTTCGCAGGTCGTGCAGATCGCGGGGCAATCGTTGCCCACGGGCTTGGGGATCTCGTCGCACACCACGCCCGAGGAGCTGCTCGTGGAGGACGAGGTCGTGGTGGTGCCACCCTGCGCAGAAGTGGTGGAGGTCGTCCCCTGACCGCCGGTCCCCCAGGAGGTGGTGCCGGTACCACCGCCTCCAGCCAATCCTCCCTGGCCGGACGTCCCGGCGAAGCCACCAAACGGCTCACTGCATCCCATACCAATCAGCACCAGGGCGAGGGCGATACCTATGTGCGAGGTCCTCATAGGCAACAGTGTATACCGTTGTCGCCCTGAACGGCCTCGAGCTTCGCTATTGCCCGAAAACGCCCGGGTGCGTACCTGCCTACAGCAAGACCACCACGCGACCCGGGACTTTTGTGCTTGCACCAAAACCTACTCGCAAGTAGATAAAGTCCAACGGGGCGAAGGAGGCACGATGAAACTCTCGGTCAGCGCGCTCGCGCTACTGTTATTGGCAGCCTGCGCCAGCGAGCCAGCAGACTCGAATCCAGCGCCTGGCGATTCAGGCACGACGGGGGAAACCTCGGATCAAGGAGGCGGCGGGAGCACCGGCGCGAGCTCGGGTCATGGCGGTAGCGCAGGCGGTTCGGGGTCAAACCAACGAGCGCTCGATGGGATCATTCCCCAAGCCACGCAAGCCATATGCGGAGCGCTGCTGCGCTGCTGTGACCCAACCAGTCAACAGCAGTACCTGTCGCAATTCGGTATGGTCAAAGAGCTCGAGGACCACATCGCCTCGTTGCCCAGCAGCTTCAGCGACGCGGCGAGTTGTGAAGCTACTTTGCAACCGCTCTTGTCGATTGTTCCCTTCGGTGATTGGGTGGCTGCGGCCAAGGCCGGCAGCGTGACCTTCGATGAGGTGGCGTTCGCGTCTTGCCTTTCGATCTTGGACGAGGCCAGCTGTGGCGCCGAGGTGACCAACGCCCTCTTCGACGGCCGCTGTCTCGGGCTTTCGGCGCCGGTGGGGCCAGCCCAGCGCTCGATGTTCAAGCGCACCCAAGGCGCATCGAGCCCCTGTGAGCCGATTCGCGACGGGGTGGGCGCGCGCTTCTACGGCAACTGTGACCCGACCACGACCTTCTGTTGCTATGCAAAAGAGGGAGTGAGTGGTTGCGCGTTCCCCTTCGATGGTGATGGCAACCCGCGGCAAGGCGTCTGCAAGAAGGCGTCCCAGCAAGGACAGGGCTGCTCGGTGGCGCTGGACAACTTGTTGATGTGCACCACGGGCTTGGATTGTGGCTACGACAGCGGGGTCTGTGATGACCCGAACGATCCCAAGCTCAGCGTGGGCTCTGCTTGCATGGATGCGGCCTTCAACAGCCTTGGCGCCTGCGAGCAGAGCTGGTGTGACAGTCTCGGCAGCAAGCTCTGTGAGCCCTTCAAGCCTGCCGGTCAGAGCTGCCAGTTCGGCTACGAATGTCAGCAACCGCTCGCCTGCGAAGACGGTGTTTGTGGCGAGATGACCTTTTGTGCGGAGGGTGGATGACCATGTCGAAGCAACATTGCTTGGGCGTCGCGAAGTTGGCTGGGGCCGCAGCGGCCCTCTTGGGGCTGCTCTCGGCCTGTGGTGGACAATCGCCGGCCGATGGTCGCGATCCGGGTGGCGTCGGTGGCCACGGGGAAGGCGGCGCGGGAGGGGCTGCGGTCAGCTTCGACGCGGCCGCTGAAGCAACCCGGATGTTGACGGGGCGCTTCGACTCGGCCGACCAAGCTGCACTGCAGCCGAGCTACTTTCCGGTTCAGCTGTTCGTCTGTCCCCTGTCGGCTCCCGAGCTCGGTGAGCGTGTGCTGTATGTCGAGCAAGCGGTGATGAGCGACTTGCAGGCGCCGTATCGACAGCGCTTGTATGTGGTCGATGCCGTGGTCGGCCAATCCCTCCAAGCCGTCTCGCGCGTCTTCGAGCTGAACGACCCGGCAGCCTTCGTGGGCCTTTGCGAGCAGTCCAGCGCGGTCACCGTGGGCAGCAGCGAAACTGTCGAACGGCAAGGATGTTGGGTACAGCTGTCATGGCAAGACGACCACTTTGCAGGGGCCACGCCCGGCAGCGAATGCCTCAGTGACTTCCAGGGCGCCAGCTACGCCACCAGCGAAGTCGAGCTGCACGCCGATCGGATTTCCTCTTGGGATCGGGGCTGGTCTCAAGATGGGCAACAAGTCTGGGGCGCAACCATGGGGCCCTACGAGTTCGTGCGTCGCACACCGCTGACGCCGAGCACACCGTCCCAGTAGGGCTTCGCCAACGAATCAACAGAGGATGAGGTAGACTCGCCCATGGCCCGTCCGAAGAAGGGACTGCACGACGTTCCGACACGTGACCGGATCTGTGCAGCCGCCGAGGACGCTTTTGGCGCGCAGGGCTTTGTCGGCGCGCGGCTCGAAGACATCGCCGCTGCGGCCCAGATTCGGCGACCCAGTCTGCTGTACCACTTCCCCTCGAAGGAGCGGCTCTACGCAGCAGTGGTCAACCGCTTGTTCGACGACTTGCGGGGCGCGCTCGAAGGGGTGATGGTACGCGAAGGCGACTTTTCCGAGCGGTTGGTGGGTCTTGCGCTCGCCTTCCGTGACTTTGCCCTGGCGCGTCCGGCCTTCGGTCAGCTCGTGCTGCGTGACATCTTGGACCATCGCGATCCGGTCTACCGCTTGCTCCAAGACGAGCTCGTGCCGGTGCTCGACGCGGTGTGCGCCTTCATACAGCGACAAGGTCGTGGTCACATCACACCGCGTTTGCCGGTGCGCGCCGCCATCGTTCAATTCTGCGCCGACACTTTGTTGCGGGCTGGTGCAGGTCCGCTGCGCGCCCCCCTGTGGGGTAAACAAGACCGCACCGCAGCGCTCATCCGCAGCACGTTTCTAAGGTGCTGATCGGTCGGAAAAGTCAGCCTCTAGGCCTCGCCCCTACCGCGATTCCGAAGTGTGGCGACGAGCAAACACGAAGCAAGGCGATTCGGGCTAGGCCCCCCGACTCGGGCTGACTAGGGTCCGCGGCGCGCCCTCGAATTGGCAGACAGGGCGGGACTCGGCAATGCCTAGCGAAGCGAAAGCGCTCATCGACTCCTTCAGCTCGGTGACGAGGCGGATCATGCGCCTGGCGCATCAAGACTTGCAGATGCCTGAGCTGCTGCACGAGGTTTCGGCGGTGGTGTTGGAGTTCGCCGGCTGCGAGGCCGCTGAGATCTACTTGTGCGAGGCGAAGCGCTGTCACCGCAGCATGACCGAGCCTGACGCTGCGCAGCCTGAGTACGAGACCATTACGCCCTACCAGAGCGTGCTCGAGCAAGTCGACGAGGTGAACCTGGGCGAGCCTCGGTCTCTGATCGCCGCTTGCTGCAGCATCCTCGCTGGACGCCTCGAGCTCGCCACTGAGGCCAACCATGTCGAAGGTTGTTTCTGGCTATGCGATAGCCAGCCGCTTCAGACCTACGAAACGAGCCGCTACCGTCGCAGACCAATGCGGTTGACGCTGCGCGGCCATTTCCGCTCGCTGGCAGCCATTCCCTTCGAGCTCGAAGAAGACAACCGGGCATTGTTGGTGCTCAAGAGCCGTACCGAGGGCTTCTTTGATCGCAGCCGCGTCGAGCTGCTCAGCGGTTTGGGGCCGCTGCTCGGCCTGCCCATCGTGCACCGTCAGACACAGCTGGCGTTGCGTGAGCGCATCAAGGAGCTGACCTGTTTGTACGGGATCTCGAAGCTTGTCGGGCCAGCCGACACTCCGCTGGAGCAGGTTTTGACCGACACCGTCGAGCTGATCCCCCCTGCCTGGCTCTATCCCGAAATCACCTCTGCGCGCGTCGTGTTCGACGACGAGCAGTTTTTGTCATGCAAGCATCAGCCGGGCTGTCATCACATGCGCTCGGATATCATCATCGATGGCACCCCCCGCGGCTTCGTCGAGGTCAGCTACTCTGCGCAAACCATCGAGCTGGACGAAGGCCCCTTTCTGAAGGAAGAGCGCCATCTGATCGACGCCATTGCCAAAGAGCTTGCGCTCATCGTCGATCAATATGGTGCCGAGCAGCGCCGCAAGGAGCTGCAAGAGCAGCTTCGTCATGCTGACCGCCTGGCAACCATCGGCGAGCTGTCGGCGGGTGTTGCGCACGAGCTCAACGAACCACTCGGGGCGGTGCTTGGTTTCGCCGAGCTGGCCCAACAATGCGAACAGCTGCCCGAAACAGTCAGCCGCGACCTGAACAAGATTGTGAGCGCAGCGCTGCACGCCCGGGGAATCGTCAAGAAACTCATGCTCTTCGCCCGCCAATCCGAGCCCGCCACCAATTGGCTCGACCTCAATAGGCTCGTCGAGGACGGCTTGTTCTTCTTGGAATCGCGCTGCCGTCAATCGGACATCGAGCTGGTGCGAGAGCTCGATGGCGAGCTGTCCGAGATCACTGCCGATCCGGGACAGATCTACCAAGTGTTGATAAACCTTGCGGTCAACGCCATCCAAGCCATGCCCACAGGCGGTCGGTTGACGATACGAACCGCACGGCGCGGCGCCCACGGCGCGGTCCTGACGGTCGCAGACACCGGCTGCGGGATGAGCGCCGAGTTGCGCGACAAGATCTTCATGCCTTTCTTCACGACCAAGGACGTGGGCGAAGGAACAGGGTTGGGCTTGTCGGTTGTCGAGGGGATCGTCAAATCCCACGGCGGCACGATCCAACTGGAAAGCGAAGAAGGCACGGGCAGCTCTTTTACGGTATTCCTACCCGTACGTGGGCCTGCCCAACGAAAGACGAGCGCGACAACCAAGTAGAGCGACAGGCACGCGGAATGAAGACCAAGCAACCCCAGACGAGACTGCTCGTTGTCGACGACTCGCCCGATACGCTCGAAGTGCTTCAACGTGCTTTGAAAGCCTGTGGCTATCTCGTCTTGACTGCTACCGGAGTCGCTGCTGCCGTCGAGCTGCTGGAGCAAGCCGAGCATTTCGATCTGGTGATCACCGATCTGAAAATGCCCAAGGTCAGCGGCCTCGACTTGGTGCGGCACGTCCGTAGCAACCACCCCGACACCGCCGTGATGATGATTACCGGACACGCGACCATCGAGAGCGCCGTCGAGGCAGTCAAGATGGGGGCCGAGGAGTACCTGACAAAGCCATTTACCAACGCTGAGCTGCTCGATTCGGTCGGACGCGTGTTGAGCAAGCTACGGGACCGCCGCGCCGCCCATGCGTCACCAGCCCTACGAGATGTGCCGCACCACGGTATCGTCGGACAATCGCCGGCGATCAAAGAAGTGTTCAATGCGGTGCAGAAGGTCGCGAGCTCCGCGGCCACCGTCCTCATCAGTGGTGAGAGCGGTGTAGGCAAGGAGCTGGTTGCTCGAGCGATTCACTATTCGGGCCCGCGGGCAGCTGCGCCCTTCGTCGCCGTCAACTGTGGTGCTATCCCCGAGCAGCTGGTCGAGAGCGAGTTGTTCGGCCACGTCAAAGGAGCCTTCACGGGCGCGGTCGAGCCGCGGGTTGGTTTCTTTCAGACCGCACATGGCGGAGCGATCTTCCTCGACGAGATCAGCGAGCTCAGTGCTGCGACGCAGGTCAAGCTGCTGCGCGTCTTGCAGGATCGAAAGGTCCTCGTGGTCGGCAGCAGTCAGCCGCGCGAGGTCGACGTACAAATCATGGCTGCGACCAACAAGGATTTGGCCACCTTGGTACAACAGGGCCAATTTCGAGACGACTTGTTCTTCCGCGTCAGCGTGATCAACATCGAGGTGCCGCCGCTGCGCGAACGCGGCGACGACATCTTGTTGCTTACCAATCACTTGGCCACCAAGCTGGCACGAGCTGCTGGCAAGCAGCCCCTGAGCTTCTCGAACGACGCCCTCGAAGCACTCAAGGGCTACGGCTGGCCCGGCAACGTGCGTGAGCTGGAGAACTTCGTCCAGCGGCTCGTCGTGATGGGCAACGGGCAGACAATCGAGGTCGCCGACTTGCCCGCCGCAATGCGCTTTCGACTGAACCCGGGCCAGCGTCTCAGGCGCACTCTCGCGGAGGTGGAACGCAGCTACATCGAGGACGTGTTGGCGAGCGTGAGTGGCAACAAGACCAAGGCGGCGGAGCTCTTGGACATCGACCGAAAGACCCTGCGAGAGAAGCTCAAGTCCCCGACGGCTTGAGCGCTGCTGAGGAAATTCTCCCCGCCGGGGTGTTGCTCCCCACCGCCCTACTTCGCGGGCGAGGAGCTCTCTCCTTCAAGTACGCGAGATGACGAGGATGCGGCTGGCGGCACAGTCGTTGCTGAAGTGAGGCTGCTTCCATCCAACCGCGTGCTGGATTCGAGCCGATTCGGCAACCACCGCCACGTGCCTCACGGGGGAGATCACCCATGAATTGCCCGAGCTGCAAGCATTCCATTCGCCCTGGCCAAGAGATCACCATCATCGACCCGCTCAAGGAACAGCCCTCCTATTGCCCCTACTGCCTCGAAGAGGTGACCCCAACCAACACACAGCCAACCGATGAGTCACTCGCTGCTGAGCGCCAAAACAAGCGCCGCGAGATACGAGAGCGCTATGTCAACCGGCTGCTCGAACGCTCCGGCGATGGCACGATAGATTGCCCGGTCTGCAGCCATCAACTCAACAGCGCCGACGCCAAACTGTTGCGCAGCACCGAGCATTTCCGCTGCCACCATTGCTGTCACGACTTGGCGAGCCATGCCTATCGGCAAGAGGCCTTTCACCCCCAACGTTGGCTACCGGTGACGAGCTCGCTCGGTGACTTGATTGCCGAGCAACGCTGCCAAGGCTGCTCCTACCTCGGCGCCATGGCCAAGTCGTGCCAGCGAGCGCTCGGTTGGATGCCCAAGGCCGAGCTCAAGTCGTCTGCGCTCGTCGGCGCCATCCTGCGTACCCCACGGTTCAATCCCCCGAGCTGTGAGCCCGCCGACTGCCATGGCGTCAAGCAGTATCGCTCCCTGACAGCCGAGGGTTTGCTGTTGTTGTAGCGCCGGGCTGACCCCTCTTGACCCACTGCACCCCCATTGAACCCATCGAGTGACCATGGCCTCTAGCATCGACCCCACTGCCGTCGTGGAGATGATCGACAAGCACGAGGGAAATCGCGGAGCCATCATCGCTATCCTCGAGGACCTGCAGGCGGCCTACAACTACTTGCCTCGCGACGCCCTCGAGATCGTCTCCAAGCGTACGGGTCGTTCGTTGGTCGATCTGTATGCCGTCGCCACCTTCTACACCTCGTTCAGCCTCGAACCGCGCGGCGAGCACCTGGTGTCGGTGTGCATGGGAACGGCCTGCCATGTCCGCGGCGCGACAGGCGTGCTCGAGCAGCTCCAAGACGAGCTCGGCGTCGCGCCCGGTCAGACGACCGAGGACAAGTGCTTTACGCTGACGACCGTCAATTGCCTCGGCGCCTGCGCGCTCGGTCCCGTCGCAATCGTTGACGGCGAGTATTGCCGCAACGTGAAGAAAGCCCAGGTGCCCAGCATGATTCGGGGTTTCGGTGATGGAAACGGCACCCAAGAGCAGGATCCGGAAGAGACGTTGGTTCTGCATGCTCTGTGCCCACACTGCAACCGTAGCTTGATGAGCCACGACCACAAGCTCGACGGTCAGCCCATGATCCACGTGACCGCTTGCTGCCAAGAACAACACGGCTGGCTGCGACTGAGCAGTGTCCTTGGCGACCACCGGATCCAATCTGAACACCTCATCCCCGATGAGGCACTGGTGGACTTCTTCTGTCCCCGCTGTCACGCCGAGCTGCGATCGCCACGTCTCTGTCCGAGCTGCGACGCTCCCACCCTGCCGCTGCTCAACAAGAAGGGCGGCATCATTACCGTGTGCTCTCGTCGCGGCTGCGACGAGCACGCCCTGGACTTGTTCTGAGGAGGCCAATGATGCAAACGCAGTCCAGGATCCAGACGGATGCCAAACCCGAGCTCGGATCGGTCACCGAGCTCGCAGCGTTGCGCCGCCGGCTGACAACCGACAACGGAGACGAGCACAAGCCGACGATCGTGGTGTGCTCCGGCACCGCTTGTCAGGCCAGTGAGGCCTTCCGCATCGTGCGCCGCGTCAAGCGTCATTTGCTCAACAACAATCTGCTCGATCGCGTGAACCTACGGGTAACGGGATGCCACGGCTTTTGCGAGATGGGCCCCTTCATCCTCACTGAGCCGCAACGCGCCTTCTACACCCGGCTCAATCACTATCACGTTCCGCGGATCATCAATGCGTTCCTCACAGACAGCTACGTCGACGAGCTGCTGTATCAGGACCCGGCTACCGAGAAACGTTACTACGACTACGACGAGATCCCTTTCTTCGGAAAGCAGTTGCGAACGCTGCTGCGTGCCAATCAGGACATCGATCCCATTCGCATGTTCGATTACATCGCCCGCGGCGGCTACGCGGGGTTGGAGAAGGTGCTCGCCAAGCCGCAACCCGCTTGGATCTTGGACGAAGTGGAGCGCTCGAAGCTACGTGGCCGGGGCGGCGCGGGCTTTCCCACTGCGCGCAAGTGGCGCCTCGCCCACGCGCAGCCCGGTGACGTCAAATACGTGGTTTGCAACGCCGACGAAGGTGACCCTGGCGCTTACATGGATCGCTCGCTCCTCGAGGGCAATCCCCACAGCGTCATCGAGGGGATGATCATCGGAGCGGTAGCGATGGGCGCGACCGAAGGCTTCGTCTTCGTTCGTCACGAGTATCCCCAAGCCATCAAGCACACCCTCATCGCCCTGCGCATGGCGCGCGCCTTCGGTTTGCTCGGCAACAACATTCTCGGCACGGGGATCGACTTCGACATCCACATCGTCAAGAGCGCCGGGGCCTTCGTGTGCGGCGAAGAGACGGCGCTGATCCGCACCATCGAAGGGTTCGTCGGTGAGCCTAAGCAGCGGCCCCCATTTCCCGTCGAGAAGGGCCTCTTCGGCAAGCCCACCTGCATCAACAACGTGGAGAGCTGGGCGAACATCCCGCTCATCATCAAGCATGGGGGCGAGACCTACGCGCGGACCGGTACCGACAATAGCACCGGCACCAAGGTGTTCTCGTTGGTAGGCAAGATTCGCAACACGGGTCTGGTTGAGGTGCCGATGGGCACGACCATCGGCGAGATCGTCCACGACATTGGCGGTGGCCCTCAGCCTGGCGGCACCATCAAGGCCGTCCAGATCGGTGGTCCGTCCGGTGGCTGCATTCCGCATTGGCGCTTCGACCTGCCAATCGACTACGAC
Organism: uncultured Polyangiaceae bacterium; assembly: GCA_964599485.1. Classification (GTDB taxonomy): domain Bacteria; phylum Myxococcota_A; class Polyangia; order Polyangiales; family Polyangiaceae; genus JAPYTK01. Next base: position 3,315 of record CAZRGL010000317.1, on the reverse strand, counting down.
AGCTTGCGGGAGGCAGGTGCCATCATGGGCTCAGGCGGTCTGATCGTCATGGATCAAGACACCTGCATGGTGGACGTCGCCAAGTACTTCATGAGCTTCTTGCAGGACGAGTCTTGCGGCAAATGCCTGACCTGTCGCAAGGGCACCCAGCGACTCTACGAGCTACTCGATGACGTAAGCTGCGGGCGCGCGACGCTGCAGACCTTGGATCTGCTCGAAGAGCTTGCCGAGGCTGTGCAGAACACGACGATGTGCGGCCTCGGTCAATCCGCCCCCAACCCCGTGCTGAGCACCCTGCGCTACTTCCGTGACGAATACGAGCGCCACATCGTGGACAAGCGCTGTGATGCGTTCGTCTGCAAAGAGCTGGTCGCTGCGCCATGCCAATCGGGCTGCCCCCTCGGCACCGAGGTGTGGCGTTACGTGGCCCACATCGCCCGTGGCGAGTATGAGCAAGCCTACCAAGCAATCCGCGAGTGCAACCCCTTCCCATCGGTGTGCGCACGGGTATGCGACCACCCGTGCGAAACGCGGTGCCGACTGGGCACGACGGGCAAAGAGCCTATCGCTGTGCGAGCGCTCAAACGCTTCGTGACCGACACAGTGGAGCCCAGCAAGTATTCTCCCCCTCGCGAGAGTGCCGATCGCAGCCAAAACGTCGCAGTCGTTGGCGCCGGACCAGCAGGCCTGACCGCCGCGCACCTGCTCGCCATGCAGGGCTATCGGGTCACGCTCTTGGACGCCAACGACAAACCGGGAGGGATGCTGGCCCTCGGCATCCCTGAATATCGGTTGCCGCGCGAGGTTCTGGACCGCGAGGTCAATGCGCTACTCGACGACCGCATCAGCTTGCGCATGAACACGACGCTGGGCCGCGACGTCACCGTCGATCAGCTCTTCGATGAAGGCTTCGCGGCCGTGTTCCTCGCCATCGGCTCGCTCGAGAGCCAACCGTTGGGCATCGATGGCGAGGCTGCCGCAGGCGTGCACGCCTCCATCTCATTCCTGGAGGCCTTCAATCTGCGCGGCGCGGCGCTGGCACGTGGAAGGGTGGGCGTCATCGGCGGCGGCAACTCGGCAATCGACGCCGCTCGCGTCGCCTTGCGCCAACCGGATGTGGAGTCGGTGACCATCTTCTATCGGCGCAGCCGCGAACAGATGCCAGCCTTCCGTGAAGAGATCGACGCGGCGCTCGAAGAAGGCGTGGTGCTCGAGACACTCGTCTCACCGGTTCGCGTCATCGACGAAGACGGCAAGCTCACCGCGCTCGAGTGCTTGCGCAACGAGCTCGGCGAACGCGACAGCAGCGGTCGACGACGCCCCCTCCCGGTGGCTGGCTCGGAGCATCAAGTGGCGCTCGATACGCTCATCGTGGCAATTGGCGAGAAGCCTGACCGCAAGGCCTTCAGCGACGGCGCCACCAACGTGACCGCCACACGCTGGGGCACGGTGCAAGCAGACCGCGACACCCTCGCTACGACGCGGCCGGGCCTATTCGCCGGAGGCGACGTGGTGACGGGCTCGAACACGGTCGTCGAAGCCATCGCCGCCGGCAAGCGTGTCGCCACGATGATTGACCGCTATCTGCGGTCGGCACCGCTGAGGCAGCCGGATCACGGCGCCCGGCCCAGCTGCCATGTCGAGCCCCCACCCGGCGAAGGTGCACTTGCTGGCGAGCTGCGCCTACGAACCCCTCACACGCCGCGCGCCGACCGCGTCGGTAGCTTCGTCGAGGTGGAACGAACCATCGACGAGACCACCGCATGCCGGGAAGCGCAACGCTGCTTGCGCTGTGACCTGGACTTCGTCGGGACCGACGGCGGGACCAGCCAACAGCCCTGTGCGGGCAAGGGGAGCCACGAATGATTGCCTTGACGATCAACGGTCTGCCAACCACGGTCGACCGGGGCACGACCCTGCTCGAAGCCGCACGCTTTGTCGGCTTTCCGATTCCCACGCTGTGTGACATGGAGGGGCTCAGTCCATACGGAGCGTGCCGTCTGTGCATGGTCGAGCTCGGCTCCGGTCCGCGCGCGCGATTGGTCAGCGCTTGCCCCTATCCAGCCGAAGAAGGACTACAAGTTCGCACCGCTTCGGCCCGGGTGCTGCGTGCTCGCCGTATGGTGATCGAGCTTCTGCTCGGCTCCTGCCCGCAGTCCAAGGTCATCCAGGATCTGGCCGCCGCGCACGGGGTGCGTCAACAGCGCTTCAAGCAAGAGCACGAAGACTGCATCTATTGCGGCCGCTGCATCCGCATGTGCCAAGAGCAGATGGTTGCCAAGGCCATTGGCTTCCGGGGCCGTGGAGGCAAACGCAGTCTCGGCACGCCTTTCGACGCCAACACGAAGCAATGCCGCCGCTGCGGTGGCTGCATCTACGTGTGTCCCGCTTGCACCCTGCGCTGCACCTTCACCGATCCCGACAAGGCCGTCTGTGGCGGTTGCGCCAACTTGAGCCCGCCCTGCGTCGTCAAGCCGAGCTTCGACGACATGATGTGTTTCATGGACCCCTGCGTCGCTTGCGAGCTGAACGACTGATGCTGCCCTCGCAGCCCCCCGCCCGAAGGAGATAGAGAGATGTCGCTGTCCCGTATCAACGCGTCCGCCTCGACCCTGACCAAGAACCGAACCGAGGGCTCCATCACGCCTTCGTCGGGCATGTGCGTCACCTGCGTCGACGGCTGCATCGGCATGTGCGAAATCGGCAAATCGGCGTTTCGTGGTCACGAAGTGATCTATCCGCAACCCTTTGGCGTCATCACGACCGCCGCCGAGAAGCGCTATCCTCTCGACTACTCGCACCTGACAGTCATGGGTGGCGTCGTCGGAGCCCACGGTGTCGAGGCCGACAGCGACAAGGCTGTCTTTCCCGCGGTCAATCTCGACGTGGCGTTCGGTCACGACGGCGGGCTCAAGTTTCGGCTTCCCTTCATGATCCCCGGCATTGGCTCGACCGATGTCGCGAAGAACAACTGGGAAGGGCTGGCAATCGGCACGGCGCTGGCCGGCACCGGGCTGACCATCGGCGAGAACGTCGCTGGCATGGACGTCGAATCGGTGATCAAAGACGGGCGCGTGGTGAACACCGTCGATCTCAAGCGGCGGATCAAGCTGTTCCAGGACAACCAGATCGACGGCTATGGCGCCACCGTCGTGCAAGCCAACATCGAGGACACCCGCATCGGCGTGCACGAGTACGTCATCGGCGAGCTGGGGGTCGAATGCGTCGAGCTCAAGTGGGGGCAGGGAGCCAAGAACATCGGCGGGCAGGTCAAGAACCGCAATCTCAAGAAGTCCCAGCTGCAGAACGAGCGCG
>CAZRGL010000316.1:0-12889 GCA_964599485.1 uncultured Polyangiaceae bacterium | reverse complement strand
CAAATAACCTCTGTGTCTCCGTGCCTCAGTGGTGAAAAATGCGGCGCAAGCCGCCCACGACGCTTCGCTCACCGACAGAGGACAGAAGCCGGCAGCCAGCCTCAAATAACCTCTGTGTCTCCGTGCCTCAGTAAACAATGCGGCGCAAGCCGCCCACGACGCTTCGTTCACCGATAGAGGATAGAAGCTGGCAGCTTCCTTCGGAAAGAATGCGGCGCAAGCCGCCCACAGCGGGCTTGCTCTCGCCTGCGCGGCACAAAATGCGCGAGGGCGGAACCCACGTTCCGCCCATGCGTGCTCGATTGGGCTGTGGCCCTACCAGCAGAACAAGTAGCCGCCGTAGCCGCAGTCGGGCTCCTGCAGCAGCGAGTAGCCGAGCCCCAGGATGAGACCTGCGCCCAGACCAGGCAGCGTGCCGGCGATCACCTGGCCGGTATCTTCGGGGCCGACCCCACTGCCATCGGCGCTGCGGGCCGCCGAGGTGAGAATCGAGGCCGTGAAGGGAATGGCCACGTTCCCAAGGAAGGACGGCACGTTGAACCTACCGTCGCTGTACTTGAGGGTGTCGACCAAGAAGATCCCCAATCCCGCGCCTGTCGCGCCCCAGGACGCGAAAGCATGGGTGGAGGGACCACCAAAGGTCTCACAGCCCGAGTCTTCCAGGCGGGACAAGGTCTGGTCTAGCGTGCAACCGTCCTTGGGCGACTGAATGGCGTTTCGCACCGGGCCGTTCATGAACAGGGTAAGCCCCGTCATGGTCATGATGGGTGCCAGTGCCGATACGTGCCATCGCCCCTTCCAGCCGACCGTTGCGTCGGGGCTGGAATAATAGACGCGCGGCATCAGCGCGACTGAGCTGACTCCGATCATCATGGCGATGTTAGACACCGCGTCCCAGTTGGAATCGCGCTCCGCGAAGGGCGGGATCTGCGCGTGCGCATCTCCTTGGCTAAGGCCCATGGTCAGCGCGCCGGCCAGAACACCGGCCATAACAAACTTGGATTTCATCCGCATGGCTTGCGCATTTGCTCATTTGGCAACGGTTTTTCCGCGCCTTGAGCTTCGTAGCTACCGTCGAGACTGATTTGCGGACATGGTGCCGCGGCCGCCTTGACCGGCAGTCGCTTCACCCGAGGTCTGATAGGCCTCGCCCGTGGTTGCAGCGTACGCGCGCGAGAATTGTGGGCCAAAAATAATAAGGAAAGTTTCCTTGTCTTCGCCCTGATAGTCGGCGTGGACGGTCTGGTAATGCTCCCACAGACCCTCGTACCTATTGGAGAAAAGGCCGCCCTTCTTGCCGCTCTTGTCGTAGTTGGTGGAGATCTCTTCGGGCGACAATGTATTGAGCAGTGTCTTGACCCCTTCCATGACGCCATTCATCAGCGCGACCTGGTGGGTCATGACCTCGACGAAGATCTCATGCAATTGGTGGCATCCCGTGTCGGTGTTCGCTTCGCCTGAGAACAGGACCTTGCCGAGCTCCTCGTGGTCTTTGGCGGTTCCTACCTTATTTCCCTGTTTCTCGAAGTTCTCCTTGCGCAGCACCTCCGCCTCGAACTCCTGGTAGCCGTCGCGCAAGCTCACGAAGCACTTGAGGAACACGCGGACCACCTCGCGCAGCCCGCGCGCAAATACGAGCAGCTTGGTGGGCTCGTCGACTTTGAGCTCCTCACCGGACAGTTGGCTAGCCAACTCGACCAGGGCGGCGGTGGCGGCTGTCGGCACGGACAGCTCGCCATGTTGGTGCACGGGAACGCCGTAGTATTGGGAGACCTTCATGAAGTCACTCTCCTGGGCTACAGAAGAGTGCTCGCTGAGTAGGCGCTTCAAATACGCGGTGCGCACCTCCGGCTGCAGCCGTGTCAAGTGCTCGTAGACCAGCCGATACACGTTCGCCCAGGCAGAGCGGTAAGCCTCGATGTAGGGGATCAGCTGCCGAATGAAGGGGTCTTCTTGTCCAGGCGTGATGCGGCTCTTACGTGCTTCTATGACGCCAGCGCCTTCGGGCGTGCCCACGTCGAGCACCGAGAGTTTGAGCGGGGCGACGGTCTCGCGGGCCGCAACTTCGGTCAAGCTGATGCGGATGACCACGGGCCCGATTTGCATTTCGGGAAGTGCCGTGACGTCTACCGGTTGATCACGCACCAACTTCTGACCGCGGTACACGGTGCCGTTTGTCGAGCCGAGATCCTTGATCCAAATCTGGCTTCCGGACACCTCGATCGAGGCGTGGAACTGCGACACATAGGGGCGATCGATATGTAGATCGTTGAGTTGGTTGCGGCCGATGCGAACTGGAAAGCGCTCGAACGTGGCATCGAACTGCTGGTTGCTCTGCGAGTCGAGCACCTGGGTCGTGAGCGCGATCGACATAGGGACGGTGAGGGTAGCAGAGACATCGGTGCTTCGGGCGCACAATGAGCACGTTGATTTGTTGGCCCCGTGTCCTACAAGGTGCGACCTTTTCTCACATCGTGGCCTGGCTCCATAAGATCCCTCCTATGATTTCCGCCCTTGCCTTTGGCTATGGCGTAGGAATGACAACCCCGGACTCGACCATCGACGGCATGCGTGCCGCCGTTGACGGCTACCGCGGCGACGTGTCGCAACAAGGTAGTCGTCGTGGTCAATTGCCGCCGAATGTGGCGCCGCATCCATATGCTGGCTATGGACCGGTGGCGGGCCCGCAAGGTTATCCGCCTGCGACTCAGCAGCAGCCAAGGCGCGCTGGACCGCACGCGCCCGGGGCCATGTCGCATCGCGCCGAGTCTCGCCAATTGGCGCGGCTGCGCACGGCTCAGCCCCAGGTGGGACACAGTTGCAAGCTGCACGGACCTGGTCACGGGCAACCGAGCTATTCGTCGTCGCCGAGCTATGCGTCCACCGCGGACGGCTCGATCGATGATCTCGATGATCTCGGTTCCGCTGGGCACGATGCCTTGTCTCGCCTGCAGCTTCCCGATTTCCAGGTGCCAATCACCCGACGCGCGCTCAAGTACGTGCGGTTCTTGACCCGTTCTCATCGCGGACGCGATCTATTCGAGAGTTGGCTCAAGCGCAGCGGTCGCTATCAAGAGATGATTCAGCAGACCATGCGTGAGTGGCATTTGCCCGAAGACTTGATTTGGGTTGCCATGATCGAGAGCGGTTTCGATCCACGCGTCAAGTCTCCGGCAGGGGCAATGGGGCTGTGGCAGTTCATGCGCGCCACTGGCGCCGTGTATGGGCTGACGGTGTCGCGTTACGCCGACCTGAGGAAGAACCCCTACGCTGCGACGCGAGCAGCGGCTCATCACTTGCGCGACCTGTACCAGCGTTTCGGCTCTTGGGATTTGGCCCTGGCTGCCTACAACATGGGCTACGAGCAGTTGCTCAACGCCATCGATCGCTACGGCACTACCGACTTCAACGAGCTGTCTCGCCAGCGCGCGGTACCGACCGAGACGGCCAACTACGTGCCCAAGATCATCGCGGCAGCCTTGGTGGCCAACAACCTCGAGCGCTACGGCTTCGAGGACGTCAAGGTCTATCGGCCGTTGCATGTCGCCCAGCTCTCCGTTCCGGGTGGAGCCCTGTTGTCCACGGTGGCTAAGGCCGCCGGCATCAGCACGGGTGCGATGCGAAAGTACAACCCACACATCTTGACCAAGTACGTGCCGCCGGGCAGCAGCGACATCGTTTACGTTCCTGCAGACACGCTTTCGCGGGCTCGGGCTGCGCTGCCATCGATGCTCGACAAGCGCTTGTCGATGACTGATGCAGACGTGCTGGAGCCCCGCGATCTGTTCGGTTTGAGCGGCGCCAAGAGCAAGCTCGACAAGCACAATGACTGGGCTGACGATGAAAACCGCCTACGGCTCCTGCCCAAGCCCAAACGCTTTCGTTTGCGCGACATGGTTCGCAATAGGCGCAGAAGAGCGGCCCCGAAAGATGACCACCTAGCGGGTCTGGCCGAGGAGTTCGGTCCTCGCCGTAGTGACCGGGAAGTGGTGATGTATCGCGTCGGCTCAGGCGACACGCTCATAGGTGTGGCTAAGCAGTTCGCGATCGATATCGATGACCTGGCGCGAGACAATGGCCTCGATTCCGACGATAAGCTTCGGGAAGGGGCTTTGCTCAAGCTCATGGTCAAGACCGCCGTCCTGCGACGTTGGAAGAAGACCGCTGGGCGTGAGCTCAACCGCTCCGTCTCGAACGAGAAGAAGAAGAAGCGCAAAAAGAGCAAGCGCAAGCGCACGAAGGCTGCGGTCGAGAGCAAGAGCCAAAAGGGCTGATCTCGCGAATCGACGATGGATTGAGCAGAGCGCGACCCGCTTGGGAGTCGCGCTTTGCTCGTTTTTCGGGCCCTGCTAGCGCATTTTTCGGGTGCGGATAGCGGCCAGGGCGAGTAGCTTCACGGGCTCACTGGGCGCGGCGCGCGGCCAAATCCGACCTTGGGGGTTAGGCAGGTCCGGGCGCTGCTGGAGGAGTTCTCGCGATGCTCGTCGAACCGAAAGCAATAATCAAACGACTCACCCGTACTTGTACCGCTGCCCTCGAATCGGGCGTTGTTCATAGTATCAACGCGCGCCAATACGAGGTCACCGTAGAGCATATGTTCAATGCTCTGCTCGAGAATCCCGACTCGGACGTGGCCTTCCTGGCCATGCACTACGATCTGGATCCTGCGGGGCTCAAGACCACCTTGCAGCGCACCATGGAATCGCTGCGGGTCGGCAACTCGGGCAAGCCCAACTTCTCGCCATCGATGCTCGAGTGGATGCAGGACGCATTCACCGTCGGCTCGATGAACTATGGTTTCGGCGCGGTGCGTAGCGGTGTGTTGTTCCTGCGCCTGCTCGAGCAGGGCAGCAAGTACACCACCAGCGGGATCAGCACGCAGCTAGCTGGAATTCCAAAGGACGAGCTGAAGAAGGATCTGCCGAAGATCTGTGCGGGCTCCAAAGAGGACGCCGAGAGCGGCGCCGTCAGTGGCCCTTCAGCAGGCGGCGCAGGCAAGCTCCCCTCGGGCAGCACGCTGGATGCGGAGAGCTCCTTGGCGCGCTTCTGCGTCGACTTCACGGGCAAGGCCCGCAGCGGCGAAATCGATCCGATCTTCGGGCGCGAACGCGAGATCCGCAACATGATCGACATCCTCGCTCGGCGTCGAAAGAACAACCCGATCGTCATCGGTGAAGCCGGCGTCGGCAAGACGGCCCTCATCGAGGGCTTGGCGCTGAACATCGCCAACGACGAGGTGCCTCAGCTGCTCAAGGGCGTGGAGATTCTCGGTTTGGACTTGGGCCTGCTGCAAGCCGGCGCGAGCGTCAAAGGCGAGTTCGAAAAGCGTCTCAAGAACGTCATCGACGAGGTCAAGGCCTCGACCAAGCCCATCATCATCTTCATCGACGAAGCGCACCTGTTGATCGGTGCCGGCGGCGGTGCAGACGCGGCCAACTTGCTCAAGCCAGCCCTGGCCCGCGGCGAGCTGCGCACCATAGCGGCGACCACCTACAGCGAGTACAAGAAGTACATCGAGAAGGATGCGGCGCTCGAGCGACGTTTCCAGCCCGTGCGGGTAGAGGAGCCCAGCGAAGAGGTCTGCACCACGATGCTGCGCGGTCTGCGTGAGAAGTTCGAGGCAGCCCACGACGTCATCATCCAGGACGAAGCCATCGTGGCCGCCACCAAGCTGAGCGCGCGCTACATCTCCGGTCGTCAGCTGCCTGACAAGGCGGTCGATCTGCTCGACACCTGCGGCGCCCGAGTGAAGGTTGCGCTGCAGCAGAAGCCAGCAGCCGTCGAGAACGTCGAGGTGCTCATAGCCAACTATGAGCGCGAGCTCGGTGCGCTCGAGCGCGATGCCAAGTCTGGCGTCGAGGTCAGTGAGACCCGCATGAAGGAGCTGGCTGACGAGATCGCCGCCAACAAAGACGAGCTCGTGGCCCTGCAAGCCTCATACGAGAACGAGATGGCCTGCGTGCGCAAGGTCATCGACGCGCGCGAAAAGATGAACGCGGTCGAGGACGAAGAAGAGAAGAGCAAGCTTCGCGAAGACGTGCGTGCGGCCATCAAGGAGATGCACGAGGCACAAGGCGAGACGCCGCTCATCCGTCCCGATGTCGATGAGGACATGGTGGCCATGGTCGTATCGGCCTGGACGGGCGTGCCCGTCGGCAAGATGGTTGCTGATGACATTGCGGCTCTGGTCAAGATGGAGCAGCACCTCACCGAGCGCATCAAGGGCCAGGACTACGGGATTGCTGCCATCAGCAAGGAGCTGCGCAGCGCCCGGGCGGGCCTCAAGGCGCCCGAGCAGCCCATGGGCGTGTTCTTGCTCGTCGGTCCGTCCGGCGTCGGCAAGACCGAAACCGCGCTGGGTATCGCCGACATGATGTTCGGTGGTGAGCGCATGATGGTCACCATCAACATGTCGGAGTTCCAGGAGAAGCACACCGTCTCCCGCTTGATCGGCTCGCCGCCGGGCTATGTGGGCTTCGGCGAGGGCGGCATGCTCACCGAAGCAGTGCGCCATCGTCCTTACACGGTGGTGCTGCTCGACGAGTGCGAGAAGGCTGATCCCGACGTCATGAACCTCTTCTATCAGGTGTTCGATAAGGGGATGCTGAGTGACGGCGAAGGCCGGCTGGTCGACTTCCACAACACCGTGGTCATCATGACCAGCAACCTTGCCACCGACAAGATCACCAACATGACCGTTGGCGCCTGGGAGGACGAGGAAGAGGTCGACATGGCCGAGCTGATGGAGGTCATCAAGCCGACCTTGGTCGCTCACTTCAAGCCGGCGCTGCTGGCCCGCATGACGACCATTCCGTTCTTGCCCATCGATCCATCCGCGATGCAGATGATCACCCGGCTCAAGATGGACAAGCTGATGAAGCGTCTCAAGAGCACGCAGAACATCACGGCCACCTACACGCCCAAGGTCATCGAGCTCATCGCCAGCCGGTGTACCGAGGTAGACACTGGCGCGCGAAACATCGACCACATCATGCGCTCGACGCTCATTCCGCAGCTGTCCAGCGCCATCCTCGAGGAAATGGCGGCTGGCCAAGTACCCGAGAAGGTGGAGGTCGACGTCGACGAAGAAAACAACTTCTCCGCGGCGTTCTCGTACGCAGAAGCGGCCGAGTAGGCACAGCGCGAGTCGATAGCGTCGGGCGGGAAGCGATTACCGCCCGTCGTCATTTTGTACCGCCGGCGTCGAGCAATTGGCAGGCCGCTGGAGCGCGACTCACACGAAACTGATGCCAACGCCGATTGCGGCAGCGATCACGCTCACGATGATCAGTTTCGTTGCTTCCTTCAGATGCTTGGTGAGCTCGTCGCCCTCGAGATGGCTTGGTGGCGAGAGCCGTCGAAACAGTCCGATGAAGAAACACACAGCGCTGAGCGCCAGAATCCCGAGCTGAACCATGAGCTAGGGAATTATCATGGGTTGGTCCCCAAGAGTGCTCGAAAGCCATCTCGCTGTGGAGCGAGCAGCGAGCCGACGCGGCGGAGTTTCGCCCGAGTTCTTGGCCCTCAGCGGCCACATCCGCGAGCCTTATACGGCCATGAGACCCTGGTATTTGCGTACGGTTGTTGGAGCTGTAGGACTCGCTGTGATGGGCGCGATGACGTTGGGCCTAGGTGCCCTGTCCTCGGCCTGTATCACCGTTCAACAGCCGCCTAAGAAGCCTGACCCTTGCAACGTGCAGATCGTCACGCTGGATATTTATGCCGATGAGCTCATCAACCCGAACGAGAATGAGCGCCCGCGGCCGGTGATGGTCAAGCTGTATCAGCTTGTCGACGACGCCAGGATGCTCAACGCCAAGTACAACAACTTGCTGCTCAAAGAAGCTGAGACCCTCGAGAAAGACGTGTTGAGCGTCAACGAATTCGAGGTGTTTCCCAACGACAAGGTCGAGATCAAATTCGAGCGCAATCCAGAGGCCGTAATGCTCGCCGGCGTGGCGTTCTTCCATGACCCACAAGGGCAGAGCTGGAAGACCTACTACGTCTTTCCGCCGATGCCGGATACGCCTGAAGCCTGCGGCGCCGCCGCCGGCGAAGAGGATGCTGGGGCGCCGCAAGCGTTTCCTCGCACCGAGTTCTACGTGAGCGAGCGCAAGATCGACAACGGTAGCCAATTCGACGCCTCGATGTTTCCCAATGCGACGCGTTTCCGATCGATCAATCTGCCGAAACGCTCCGCGGCGTCCGACCAATACGCCAAGAAAGCGGCCCCAACGGGGCAGGGTAAGGCCGCGCAGTAGCGGCGCAGCGCTCGGCAGCACGGTGGCGAGCGAAGGCGAGGCCAAAAACCCCATTCAGCTCAGGCTCTTCCTCTGCTAGGAAGATCTGCCACATGATTCATCCGCGTAAGCCGATCTGGACCGAGGGTCTGTTCATGACCCCGCAGCATCTGCAGCAGACCGATCAGTATCACGAGGTAGCGCTCCACACGCGGGTGCATGCAGTTGCCAAATTCGATTGGGGCATCACCGATGTCTCGTTCGATGAGCGATCGATGACCAGTGGTCAGCTCAAGGTCGTCAAGTGCCACGGGGTCTTTCCTGACGGCACCACCTTTTTGATTGGCGATCAAGGTGAAGACGAAGTCGAAGCCCGACCCATCGAGGGAAACTTTCCAGCCGCGCTCGACGTGCTCGATGTGTTTCTGGCCATCCCCAATCTGCGAGAGAACCAAGCCAACACCGCCCTCGATCCAGCCAAAGCAGGCCCGGCAGTGCGCTTCGTCGCACAGCAAGCAACCATGCCCGACCTGAACACGGGCCGGAACGAGCAGTCGATCAACTGGGCGCGGCACAACATGCGCTTGTTGTTCGGCACTGAGCCCCGTGACGCGTTCCACACGATTCGTATTGCTCAGCTGCATCGGGACAAGACTGGCGCCATCGTGCTGAGAGAGAATTTCGTACCCTCCATTCTGCGGATTGGCACCTCGAAGTGGACCATGAAGAAGCTGCGCGATGTGCTCGGCTCCATGGTCGGCAAGCAGAAGGCCCTCGCAGAAGGGCGGCGCATGCGCTCAGCCGCTTCCGTGGATTTCCAGGCCTCAGATGCTTCGAAGTTCTGGATGCTGCACACGATGAACTCCTTCATTCCGCTGATCTCCCACATGGTCGATCACGGTGATGCCCATCCCGAGGACCTGTACATCGTTTTGGGCTCGATCATCGGTGAGCTATGCACCTTCTCGCCCGATGGCGATCCTACCGATTTGCCGAAGTTCAACTATCTCGAGCTTGGCGAGGTGCTCGAGCCGATGTTCGCGCAGGCCATACACATGATCCAGGCGGTGATGGCCGAGAACTACATCATCATCCCCCTGGAGAAGCGCGACGACGGCATGTACCTGGGCAAGTTCGAGGACCCGACAGTCCCGCGCAAGTACGAGTTTTTCATGGAGTGTCGTGGCTCAGACGAGGCCACGTTGCGCGAGAAACTGCCCAAGCTGCTCAAGGTCGCTTCGTGGACTCAGGTTGGCTACATCCTCAACGCTGCCATCCCCGGCGTGAAGTGCGGGGTGGAGTATCGGCCACCCGGCGCCATCCCGGTCAAGCCCGGTTTGGTCTACCTGCGTGTGGATATGTCCGGCGATTATTGGAACGATGTGCTCAGTTCTGGCACGATAGCGATCTACCAACCGATTGATCCCCAGAAGGTGAACATTCGCCTCATCGGGGTGAAGACCGGCAGCTAGTTGTTTTCCGCCAAACCAAGCTGAGTTTGGCCAGAGGTTGATCGCATGAGCAGTATGGCGCAGTCGATGTACTGGGTTTGTTCCGACGTCCTGTCGCTAATCCTTCAATTGCGTAATTCTCAAGATCTGCCAGCGCCAGACATCCTGCAGCGCCGTGTGCTCGGCCTGTTCGACACGATGATGGCCAATGGTGTTGAGGCGCGCATCGCCGAGCAAGACATGCTCGACGTCAAGTACGCCCTGGCTGCGTTTGCCGACGAGGTCATCTATCACTCGAATTGGCCCGGCCGCACCCAGTGGCTCAACAATCCTCTGCAGCTGCAGTTCTTCCAAGAGAACACCGCCGGCGACGGCTTTTTCGAGCGCCTCGACAGGCTGCATGCACAGCGTGGTCGCGATCACATCACCCAGGTCTATTTCTTGTGCCTCGCGCTCGGTTTCCAAGGCAAGTTCCGCCTCGGACAACAAGACGGCCTTGGCGCAGTCGTGGAAGGTGTGGGCAACCACGTGGCGCTGGCGATAGGCGGCAATGAGGGCCTAGCGCCGAACGCCGAGCGTCGCGACGGCGGCTCGGGCGCGGTTCGACGCGAATTGCCCTTCCTCGCCATTGCACTCGGGTTCTTCGTGCTCGCCCTGCTGGTCGTGATCATCTTGCGCTTGGTCGTTGGCTCGAACGCCGGGGACGTGGCCGAGGGGATCCGCAAGCTCATCCAAGGTTAGGCTGCTGCTGTCGATTCTGCTTGCCGCGGGTGTTGTTCGCGGCAGCATGGACTTGCACGCGTCGCTGCTTTGACCAAACCTGTGTTTGTGGGAGCCCGGGCGGAAAACACACGCCTTTTTCTGGGCCACCTACATCTGACTACAGCACAATACACGCGGAGTTATCTCTATGTGGTTGTGGATTCTCAGTTTCATTTTCCTGCTCCTGGTTTGGACCGCGTGGTTCTTCCTCCAACCCCCGGAGGGAGTCGTCGGCCCAGAGATCTTCCCGACTTGGGTTGCGCTGACCATCACAGCCGTGGTGGTCGTCGCTCTGATCGGACTCATCGTCTACCGGCGGATTAGGGCGCGCCGTGCGGCGCGTGCGCTCGAAAAAGCCATCGCGCAGCAAGCGCAGGATCAAGTGCTGGCGACCAAGCCAGAGGATCGCGCCGAGATTCAAGAGCTGCAGCGCCAGATGCTCGATGGCATCAAGGCCCTCAAAGCGAGCAAGCTCGGTGATGGTCAGGGCAACGCCCTCTACAACCTGCCTTGGTACGCCATCGTCGGTCCGCCTGGAGCCGGCAAGACCACCGCGTTGCGGCATTCTGGCTTGAGCTTCCCGTATCTGGATCCCAACGGTGGCGGCGTGCGCGGCGTAGGCGGAACGCGCAACTGCGACTGGTGGTTCACCAATGACGCCATCTTGCTCGATACTGCCGGTCGCTACACGACCGAGCAAGACGACCACGACGAGTGGATGGCCTTCTTGGGCTTCTTGAAGAACTACCGCAAGCACATGCCCCTCAACGGCGTGATCGTCGCGGTGAGCGTGAGCGAGCTCATCGACGCGACCGAGGACGAGATCGAGCAGGTCGCCGATCGGGTGCGCGATCGGGTCGACGAAATGCAAGAGCACCTCAAGATGGTGCTGCCCGTCTACATCATGTTTACGAAGTGCGACTTGGTTGCTGGCTTCGTCGAGTACTTCGGTGACCTCAAGCGCAGTGAGCGTGGCCAACCGTGGGGCGCCACCTTTGCGCTCAATCTGGACAAGAGTGATCCCGAGAATCTCTTCAACAACGAGTTCGATCTGCTCGTCGAGCAGCTGCACAAGCGCACGGTCAAGCGCATGCGCTCCGACCGCGCCACCCGCGCCGAAAAGGAAAAGGTCTATCAGTTCCCGCTCGAGTTCGCGGCCATCAAGCGCAACTTGGCCGAGTTCATGAAAGCTGCGTTCCGGCCCGCGACGCCGCCCGCTTCCAAGAAGGGCCCCAAGATCAAGACGCCGATTCTGCGTGGTTTCTACTTCACCAGCGGCACCCAAGAGGGCAAACCGCTCGATAGAGTCGTCGGCGCAATGGGCCGTGCCTTCGGGCTGCGTCCAGTGGAAGCCGAGGAAGCGAAGAGCGTCGAGAGCAAGAGCTTCTTCCTCAAGGATGTGTTCACGGAAATCGTCTTTCCTGACCATGATGTTGCGGGTCGCAGCGAGGACGAGATTAGGCGCGTACGCCTGCAACGCATGCTCGTTGCCGCGATTGCATGCGTCGTGGCCGGCTTGCTGATGGTTCCGGCAATATTCTCCTTCTTGGACAACCGGGAGCTGATCCATGACACCAAGAAGATCACCGACGAGGTTGGCGCCATCGACTGGGCGAAAGGCAATCCTCTGCCCAAGATCGAGCAGCTCGACACCCTCAGAGCCCACGTCGAGCAACTCAACCAATGGCGCGAAGAGGGGGCCCCCATCTCGATGCGTTGGGGCATGTATCAAGGCGACAAGCTGTTCGAGCCAGCGCTGGAGCAATACATCGCCGCGTTGCGTAGCGGTTTCATTCTGAAGGTGAAGGCCCAGCTAGAGGCGCGGCTCAAGTTGACCAATGGCGCGAAGTACCTGCAAGAGCACAACGCGCTCAAGACCTACCTGTTGCTCAACGATCCGGTGCACCTCAAGAGCTACGAGCAATGGCAGGTCGGTCGTCTCACCAAGGCCTGGGCCGAAATTCTCAGGCCGAGCGCCGGCAACATGTTGGAGCGCGACTTGCGCAACAAGCTCGTCAACCACGTCAAATACTACGTGGCGTTGTTGCGCGGATTGTTGGTCAAGGGCGAGGAGCTCGACAAGGGTCTCATCGCCAGCACCCGCGACATTCTCACCCGAGTCAGCCCCATTCAGCGACTCTACGACCAATTCGTTACGGTGCTCGAGGACCAGAAGATCGACGAAACAGGTGCCAATACACCTGACAATCTCAGCTTTCCACCCATCACGCTGGCGAGCTTGTTCGAGCGTCGGCCCGAGGCCCTCACTATCTTGAGCTCCAAGCGGCTCAAGAACGAGAAGCTCGATCAAAAGGTGAGGGGCCAGTACACCTACGCAGGTCATGAAGCGGTGCTTGCCTCGCTCAAAGACGGTACCAAGCTGCTCGACCGTGAAAAGTGGGTCGTGCCGCTCGGCGTGGACGAGAAGAACCAACC
>CAZRGL010000315.1:0-12942 GCA_964599485.1 uncultured Polyangiaceae bacterium | reverse complement strand
TGAGGCGGCGGACCTGCGTGAGGCGGCGGACCTGCGTGAGGCGGCGGACCTGCGTGAGGCGGCGGTCCGGGTTTCGGTGGTGGCGCTTCGTGCACGATTGTGCAGCCGACGAACGCCAAGAGCGGAATGGACAACAGGAAAACACGCATGCTTGCGAGCATGTTCGCACCGCCAGCCACCGTCAATCTCAACGCGGGAGCGGGCTAGTTACTCTGCTTGTTCTGCGCTGCGAGCGACTCGAGCTGTGGGAAGCTGCCGCTGTAGCCTTCCTGGCGGTAGTAGACCTTCATGGTGCGTGGATCGATCACAGTCTGCAGTGGCGTACCGAAGGATCCGCCGCCCCCCACCATCGAGTATTTCGTATCGGGGGCAACGTAGGCCGACTTTATCCCAAAGGCGTTGCTCCAGTTGGCCGAGCCCTGCAGCGTGGGCTTGGCATTGCCGGGGTCGTCCACCATCAGCGTGACCCACTGGATGCCAAGACCCTGGTTCTTCCACTTCGTCATGTTGCTTTCGAGGCTACCTGCCTCTTGTTCGCAAGCGGGTCACCCATATTGGGAAGTGTCGAACAGGACTGCGTTGATTCCTTTCTTCCCGTCGCAGTCAAAGAAGTCGGTGATTTTGAAGGTGGTCGGTTGCGTGGCGCCTGGGGGTATCCTTGCCAGCTCAACGTCGGCGGAACCGTCTGCCCCAGCTTCACGCCGTACGGACCGCTCGGGTACTGGCACGGGTCCACCGTGGTCGTCGTGGTTGTGGTCGTGGTCGTGGTCGTGGTCGTGGTCGTGGTGGACGTGGTCATGGCGGTCGTGCCGCCGTTGCCGCCGATGCCCTGGCTGGTCGTTCCGTTGCCCGATGATGAGCTCGAGCTCGACCCATAGTCATCGTCGTCGTCTTCGAAACGAACGCCATCAGCTCCGGTGATCGCATTGCAGGCGACGACCACGAGCCCAATACCCAACGCCACGAGTGGCAGTCCCTGGCCGCACAAACGCCCGGTACGCTTCAAAAGTCCCACCTCACCAGCCCTCCGCAATGACCAACATACCACCCCGACGGGTGATACGGGTGTTGCTTTCGGTCTCTACCCTGTCTGCGGTCCTTTTTCCCTCTCCTCCAAGGAAAGGGTAACTTGGGTGTTCGGGATTGACGCGCATTGATTTAGATTCTGGTTCGGTGCCTAGCGACAGCAACATGACGAGCGAGGATTTGGCGGGGCGCTACGTGCCGCTCAACGCCCTCGGTTTGGTCCATGTGCTGATGCTGGATGCCAACGGACGGTTCAGCTGGAAGCTCACCGGTTTGGGTATGCCGCTCGATCCCGTCACCGGCCGTTTTACGGTGGAGGGTGACCGCATCGACTGGATTGCCGACGACCCCGAGCAAGCGCCCGAAGCTCCGCCGGCGATGCGCATTCGTGAGCACGACAACCACACCGTGCTGCTGACCGACGTGCAGCTGGTCAACTTCGAGCAGGAGCCCGGGCTGATCGGCTGGATTCGTTTCGTCGTCAGCGACGAGTGAGCTTCGCCGCGGTGGTTACCAGCGGATGCGTACTTCCAAGATCGCTTGCGGGACGGCTTTTTCGATCACGAAACGGAACGACTCGTGCTCGATGACCGCCCCTTTGCTGGGCATGTCGCCCACGCTGTGCAGCAAGAAGCCCGCCAAGCTGCTGTAGCTCCCTTCGGGTAGCTCGATATCCAGCTCCTCGGCGAGCGTGTCGAGATCGACGCGACCGCTGACCAGATAATCGCACTCGCCCAACTTCTTGATCCAGTCGGTCGCAGACTCCTTGTGATCGTATTCGTCCTCGATGTCTTCGACGATCTCCTCGACGATGTCCTCGATGGTGACGATGCCCTCGGCACCCCCGAACTCGTCGACCACGACGGACATACGCTGGCGGCCCAGGCGCATCTCGACGAGCAATGCTTCGGCGTTTTTTACGTCGGGAATGTAGTCCACCGGCTGGACCCAGCGGGCGATGGGACGCGTGGTGTCCTGGCCCAGCAGCTCGAGCGCATTGATCATGCCGACGACCTTGTCGACCCGGCCTGAGTAGACCGGAAAACGTGCATGTGAGGAACGCCCCGCAAGACGAATCACCTCACCCACCGTAGCGCCGTCATCGATTGCCACCACGTCGATCAGGGGTACCATCACGTCTTTGGCGGTGGCCTGATGGAAATCGAAGAGCCGTCGAATCATCGACTGCTCGACTGGTTCGATGTCTTCGGTGTCGGTTGCGGTTTCCAACAGCGCTGGGATCTGCTCGCGCAGCGTGAAGTGCTCCTGACTCGTGTCGCGCTTGGCGCCCACCATGGCCGTGAGGATTCGCATCAGCCCCATGAAGACCAACAAGACGGGTGAGAACAGCAGCGAGAAGAACTTGAGCACATAGATCGCTTTTGGCGTGATCGCGTTGGCGCGTTGCTGAAAGACGGTCTTGGGCACGATCTCGCCGAAGATCCAGACGAGCGGCGCAACCACCAGGATCGCCAGCCAGGCGTAACGCTGGCCCACGAGATCGATTGCCAACGCAGTGGCCAGCGTCGAGCCGGTCACGACGGCCAAATTGGTGCCGATGAGCGTGGTCGTCAGCAGCCACTCCGGCTTCTTGAGCATATCGAGCGCCATTTGGGCGCCGCGCGAGCCCTTGGACGCCTCATGGCGTAGCTGCATCCGGTCGGCAGAAACTACGCCGAGCTCCGAGCCCGAGAAGAAGGCTTCGGCGAACAAGCATGCCGCGAACAGCAGCAGGGTGAAGGTGGGGCTCACGGCTCCTCCTCCCCTCGCTCGGCGTGCACTTCGATTTGGGGATCGGCGTCGTCATCGCTGGGGCTCGGCCGCGTCCGCTTGCTGTTGGGTCGGGGGCGGGTGACCAGAATCGCATCGATGCGGTTGTCGATCATGCTCAACACGGTCAGTGTGAAACCGTCGAGCTCTACCGCCACCCCCTTGGTCGGAAGCTCGCCATGTTCGTGCAGCAACAGCCCGCCGATTGTGTCGGCTACGTCGACAGGCAAGGTGGCGTCGAAAACTGCATTGAAACGCTCAACGCCCAACGCTGCTGCGATGCGCGTATGGCCACCGCCGAGCGATTCGACCGAGCCCTCCCCAGCGAAGTCGCTGGGACTGCGGATGTCACCGACGATGCACTCGAGTAAGTCCTCCATGGTGACTAGTCCGGTCAGGCCTCCATACTCGTCGACGACCAGCGCGATGGAGATCCGGCGGCGTCGAAACGCATGAAACAGTGCGACCGCCGGCTTCGAGCTCGGTACCAAGAAAGGACTTCGCAGGATGGTGCGCATCCAGTTCTTCTTGTTTCGGAATGCGGCCAGATCGATTGCCAGCAGATCCCGGGCGTGCAGGATTCCGAGGACGTTGTCACGCGAGCCTTCGCGAAAGACGGGTACCTTGGTGTGGCGTGTTCGCTGCAGCTCGGCGATCACCTCATCGATGGGTTGGCTCGGCTGAAAGAAGAGCAGTTTCGAGCGTGGCGTCATGACCTCTTCGACGGTCTTGTTGCCGAAGTCGAGGATCTGATCGATGTAGCGCGCTTCGGCGTGATCGAGCACGCCATCGTCCACCGCTTCTTGGGCAAGACTGCGCACCAGGTCTTCTGTAACCGCAGGCGCTTTGACCCACTCGCGACCAACAATCGCAGTGGCGATGAAGTCGGCGATCTTGTGGACCAGCCAGCGGATGGGTGTGATCAACCGTGCGAACAGATCGATGGGGCGCGCCTGAGCGCTAGCAAAGGCGACGTTGTTGCGCATCGCCATGGTTTTTGGCGTGATTTCGCCCACGAGCAGCAACACCGGCACCATGAACAGCAGGTTGAACAGCTTGTTGTCGGCGCCCCACAGCTCGATCACCACGGCCGCTGAGACAACCGTCGCTGCAATGTTGGCGAACTCGTTGCCGATCAGAATGGTCACGATCAGCCGTCGCGGTTTGCTCAGCAGCCGTTCGATCAGTCCAATTCGGGGGTGCTTGTCGCGGCGCAGCTGCTCGCGTTGCAGCCGATCGAGCGAAAAGAAGCCGGTCTCGCAGCTGGAGAAGAACGCACTCAGTCCCAGCAACAAGACAAAAACAGCGATTTGCGCCAAAAAACGACGTCCACAACCTGCTCGAAACGAGCACCGCTAGCGTACGACGTTGTTGGGCCATCCCATAGCCTTTACCGTCGGCGAAGCGCGGCCCGCTACTCGGGCTCGCACCGAATTGACTGGCGCGAAGTGGGCTGTGCTTGCTATCGAGCACCAAGTCCATGGAGGTAGCAGTAGCAGATGCATGACATCGTCTTGATCCCTGGAGATGGAATTGGGCCTGAGGTCTCGACGGCAGTGCGCCGCGTGTTCGAGGCTGCCGAAGCGCCCGTACGCTGGCATGAGCATTTGGCTGGGATCGCCGCCCTCGAGCGGGGTTCCGAGGTCTTGCCTGAGAGCACGCTGGCAGCGATTGAGGAGCGCGGTGTCGCCCTCAAGGCGCCGTGCTCCACCCCCGTAGGTCGTGGTTTCACCTCTGTAAACGTGCAGCTGCGCAAGCGGCTCGAGCTATATGCGGCGGTGCGGCCCATTCGTAACGTGGCAGGCGTCAAGACCCGCTTCGACGGTGTGAACATCGTCGTGATTCGCGAGAACACCGAGGGCTTGTACAGCGGCATCGAGAACGAGGTGACCCCTGGAGTGGTCACCAGCCTCAAGGTTGCCACCGAGCGGGGCTGTCGCCGGATCGCCGAGTTCGGCTTCCAATATGCCCGTGAGCACGGACGCAAGAAAGTGACCGTGCTGCACAAAGCGAACATCATGAAGCTCACCGACGGCATGTTCATGCGCATTGCTACCGAGGTGCACGAGCGCTCGTTCCAGGATATCGAGCACGATCAACTAATCATCGACGCGGGTTGCATGCGGCTCGTCCAAGATCCGAATCGCTTCGACGTGCTCTTGCTCGAGAACCTCTACGGCGATGTCATCAGCGACCTCTGTGCAGGCTTCGTCGGAGGACTCGGCGTCGTGCCTGGGGCGAACTTCGGGCAGCGCTTTGCGGTATTCGAGGCGGTTCATGGATCGGCCCCTGACATTGCTGGCCAGGGAGTCGCCAATCCTCTCGCGCTGTTGATGTCCGCCGTGTTGATGCTCAACCATCTAGCGGACACCCGTGATGACGATAGCTGCCGCCGCGCGGGGGTGCGCATCAAGACCGCATATGACCAAGCCTTGGCAGACAACCGCAAGACCGGTGACCTCGGCGGCAAGTTGAACACTGCTGCTTTCGTCGACGCCATCATCGAGCGGCTGCCCTGAGTTGGGGCTTGGTGGCGCCCGTCAGGTCCAACGCGCGCCATACTTGACTCGGTTGTACAATTAACTCATCCTAGGCCATCCGAGGCCGCCGACCATGAAGCTGACCGCACAGGAAGAATATGGGCTGCGCTGTCTGCTTCAGGTGGCGCGCGCCGCGCGGGCTGAGTCGATCACCATTGCGGAGATCGCCGAGCGAGAGTCGTTGACTTTTGCTTATGTGGCCAAGCTGATGAGGCTGCTACGCGAAGCGGGCTTCGTGACGAGCATCCGCGGAAAGAGCGGCGGCTACCGCCTCACCAAACCCGCCGACGAGCTTCGGATCAACGAGGTGATCGATGGCCTAGGCGAGCACTTGAATGACGGCTGCAAGTGTGGGCGTTACAAGGGTAAGAGCGAGGAATGTGTGCACGCTGGAGACTGCGCAACCCGCGCGTTGTGGACAGCGGCAGATCAGCTGCTTCACGCTTTTCTCGCGAACTGGACCTTGGCGGATTTGCTCTGTCCAGAGAGCACGATGAGCCGCGTGATGAAGCGTCAAGCCAAGATGCAAGCTTTCCTCGTCGATGAGGCGGCCGCCGAGAGCTGAGCGCTTCAGCCCCAGGCAGCATCCGGCATGAGGTGCTCGCGCACCGGGCGGTCCTCGAGGATGTGCTCAGCAACGATGCGCTTGGCGATCGCTGGATCAACCCGCTGATACCAGACGTTGTCAGGCATCACCCCAACGACCGGCCCGTTGCCGCACGGTCCCAGACAATTGGTCATGACCAACGAAGAGCGGCCGAATAGCTGATTGTCCTCAAAGGCTTGTGCGAACGCTTGCAAGACCTCTGCGCCGCCGCCTACGCCGCAGGATCCACGCGGATGCCCCACTGGTCTTCGGTTGGCGCAAATCAGAATGAACCGTTCGGGTATTGGCATGCTTCGAGCTCCAGCTCAGGGTAGAGAACTCTAACTTGACTAAAAGGTCAAGTTTAGCTAGTTTGACATTACGGTTACCTGTTTCGGGGGCCGACGAGGGAAACGTGCTGGACGGACAAGTAACCGATCAGGGCGCCGAGCTGAGTCTTCTCGACGCCAAAGACAGCTTCGAGATTCGACTCCATGGTCGGGGCGGACAAGGTGGCGTGACCTGCGCCAAGATCTTGGCAGCAGCCTATGCCCGCCTCGGAAGATGGGTGCAGACCTTCGGCGACTATGCAGGTGAGCGCTCGGGAGCGCCCCTGCGGGCTTATACCCGCGTCAGCACCCAACGAATCACGAATCGAAACAAGGTTTACGAGCCTGATGAGATTCTGGTGCTCGATCCGAGTCTTCTGGGAGCCGACACGGTCGAAGGCTTGCGGGCGGGGGCGAGCGTGCTGCTCAACTCGCCTCAGGACGCGGCCAGCTACAACGGCAAGCTCGCGCCATTTCAGGTGGCGACTGTCGATGCAACAGCGATTGCCCGTCGACGGGGTATCGGGTCGCGCTCGGTGGTGATTGTCAACACGACGATCGCGGGGGCCTATGCGCGTATCCATGGCCTAGACCTCGGCCTGCTGCACGCGACATTCGATCAGCTCGGGCTCGGCAACGACTTCGTCGCGGCGCAAGAGGCCTACGAGGCGGTTGTCACGCGGCCTCCACTGACACCGGATATCGCATCTACAACGAGGACCAAGCTCGTGGTCCTATCTCGAGCGCAGCAACCCGTCAGGGCTCTGACTCAACATGTCAGCAGCGGCGCAACAGGATTGCTCACTGGGCAATGGAGCTCGCAGCGACCGCGCTACGTCGACAATCTAGCCCCGTGCAACGCGTGGTGTCCGGCTGGCAATGACGTGGTTGGTTTCATCCAAGCTGCAGCAACCCAAGGTGAGCAAGCCGCAGCGGCGGTGCTCGGGAAGAGTACTCCGCTGGCGGCCACCTGCGGTCGCGTCTGTCCTGCGCCGTGCATGGATGGTTGTAGCCGCGGCGCTTATGACGGCTCTGTGAACATTCGCGCTCTCGAGCGGTGGACTGCCGATCACAGCCCAGTGGCCATGCGCCCCGCCCAGCGTGCCGCCAGCGCCAAGCATGTTGCCATCGTGGGCGGAGGACCGGCTGGACTAGCCGCCGCCTACGAGATTACGCAGCGCGGTCACCTCGCCACCATGTACGAGCGCGAGGCGCAGCTCGGCGGCGTGCTACGCGTAGGGATCCCCAGCTACCGCTTGCCCCGCGAGGTGCTGGACCGAGAAATCCGAGGCATCGTCGAATGTGGCGTGCAGGTTCGTTGCGGCGTCTCCCTCGATGCCGACGATGTAGCGCAGCTGCAGCGTAACCACGACGCGGTCATCGTCGCCACGGGTTTGCAGCGACCCATTCGTCCGGACATCCCTGGCTCGGACCTAGGGGGAATCGATAGCGGCACCACCTTCTTGCGGCTCTTGAGTCTGGGTGACGCTCCTCGTTTCGAGGGGCGCGTGGTGGTGCTCGGTGGCGGCAATACCGCGATGGATTGCGCCCGCAGCGCCCGCCGTGCAGGGGCCCGTGAAGTCATCGTGGCTTGTCGCGAGGGGCGTGAGCAGATGCCAGCAATCCGCGAAGAAATCGAGGAAGCAGAAGAGGAGGGCATCATCCTGATGACGCTGCGGCAACCGACGCGTTTCTTCGGCGATCAGCGGATCGAAGGCGTGCAGCTGGCCGAGGTGGAATGGCCGCGCCAGCAAGGCGCTTGGCCCATCATCACCGAGCGCACCGAGCGCATCGACTGCGACCAGGTGATCATTGCGTTTGGTCAGTCCGCCGATCTGGGGATCCTGCCGTCTAGCTGGCAACTGCGCAATGACCGCTTTTGGCAAGATGACGAGGCCCTGCTGGTCTTCGGCGCAGGGGATGTCGCCACGTCAGAAGGTACGGTCGCTCACGCCATCGGTAGTGGTCGGCGCGCTGCAGGTTTGGCGATGAAAGCGTTGGGGCTCGAGGTGGAACCGTTCTCGCGGCCCGACAAGACCAAAGCGGTGGCCGCCTCGACCATTCGCTACGAGCACTTCACGCCCTCGGCGCCGAAGGGCGATCGGGCGCTTGGCGATGCGCAGCGGGTCGAGAGCTTCGCCGAGGTAAACCGCGGGTTGACCGATCTTTCGGAGGCGCAGCGTTGCTTCTCATGTGGCAGCTGCACGCAGTGTGACAGCTGCATGGTGTATTGCCCGGAAGGCATCATCACGCGGGCTGCATCTGGCGACGCTGCTTATGCGGTCGATTTCGACTTTTGCAAAGGATGTGGGGTCTGCGTTGAGGAATGCCCCCGCGAGTCCATGGCGATGGTTTCCCAATGAGGACGCATCTATGAGCCTGCAATTCATCAGTGCCAATCACGCGGCGGGGCTCGCAGTAACGCTCGCCGGGCGTGCAAACGCAGAGGGCCGCGGTTTCGGCGGTGGCGTTTATCCCATCACGCCCCAAACCGAGTGCATCGAGTTTCTCAGCCGGCAGAGTTTCTCCAAAGGGCGACTCGTTCGGGTCGAGAGCGAGCATAGCGCCATGGCGGTCTGCATTGGTGTTGCGCTCAGCGGGGCCCGTTCGTTCACCGCCTCGGCGTCCAATGGTCTGGCGCACATGACCGAAAACGTCTTTGCTGCTGCCAACTACCGCCTGCCTATCGTGATGCTAGCGGTCAATCGCACCATCGGGCCGCCTTGGAACTTGTGGGTCGATCATGGCGACACCTTGCTGCTGCGCGACACCGGCTGGATGCAACTGTATTGCGAGGACAACCAGGAGGTGCTCGACACCATTCTGATGTCCTATCGGTTGGCGGAAGATCACCGCGTGTTGGCGCCAGCCATGGTTTGCGTCGATGCCTTCGTGTTGTCGCACACGATGATGCAGACCGAAGTGCCGACCGAGCAACAAGTGCGCTGTTTCTTGCCGCCGCTCGAGCTGCCGCACCGCGTGACGGAACAACCGGTGACGATCGGTGGGCTCGCCCCGCCGCACGAAACCGAGGTCCACAAGAAGCAGCATCACGAGGCCATGCTCCAGGCGCTCGACGTATACGAGGAATGTCAGAACGAGTTTCAGCACGTGTTCGGCCGTCGACCAGCCGATCCGATCGTCCCCTATCGAATGGATGACGCTCAGCTATGTTTGATCTCGATGGGCACGACAGCCAGCACAGTCACCCACGCCGTGGATGAGGCTCGGGCGCGGGGCATCAAAGCAGGCGCTGTCCGGGTGCACATGTTCCGACCATTTCCTCGCGCGTTGTTACAGAACGCCCTTGGCGGCGTGGGCCGCATCGGCGTCATCGATCGCGACATCAGTTTGGGGCAAGGTGGTGTGCTCGGCTCGGAGGTGCTGAGTGCTGCTCCCTCTGGTGCGCTGCTGCAGAGCTACATCATGGGGCTGGGGGGCGGCGACATCAGGCCCGAGCACATCGGTCAGATCATCAAGGATCTGCATCAGCGGCACGCTGCCCAGGCCCCTCAGATTTGGGAGATTGCGTCGTGAGCAAGGTCCTCTTCGACGGCAAGCTGAAGACCATTGCTGATCGCGCCGAGCCCCTGCTTCGCGCCGGCAATACCAATTGTGGTGGGTGCGGCATGTCCATCGCCCTGAACATGCTCAGCTTTGCGGTTGCCGAGCGGCAAGTGCAAATGGTCATCCCGGCTAGTTGCGGCATCGTCACGCCGGGGCGTTTCCCCAATTCGGCCTACGGGGCACCGGTCGTAGCGGCGACCTTCGGCTCTGCCGCTGCAGTCGCTTCGGGGCTAGCCATGGTGGCCGAGCTCAATGGCGACAGCACCCGGGTGGTGTGCTTCGCGGGTGACGGCGGCACCTATGACATCGGCATGGCCACACTCTCGGCGGCGGCAGAGCGCAACGAAGACGTCCTGTACATCTGCTACGACAACGAGATCTACGGTAACACCGGTGGACAGCGCTCGTCTGCCACGCCACTCGGGGCCGCCACGACCACTACGCCGCGAGGCAAGTCCGTCAACAAGAAGGACATCGTGCGGCTCATGGCAGCCCATCAAGTTCCTTACGTGGCATCGATCTCCCTTGCCCATCCGGACGACACATTGCGCAAGCTCCGCTTTGCCCTCGATGCGCGCGGCTTTCGTTTCCTGCACATCTTGGCGCCGTGCCCTTCGGGTTGGAAATCAGAGCCCGCCGAGAGCGTCGAGCTCATCCGCTTGGCCGTGCGCTCGGGTCTGTTCCCGGTTGTCGAGGTGTTCGGTGGTGAGCGAACAGCAATCAACATCGAGCCGACCATGTGTGACGAGGCGCTCGAGCGCTATTTCCAGGCTCAGGGGCGCTTCCGAAACGGCGACATCGTAGCCGCCGAGGTTCGTCGGCTGCTCAATCGCCAATGGGCGAGGCTCGTTCGCGAGTCGCCCAACGATCCGCTCGCTAAGCGAATCGCGCAGAAGATTTGAA
The DNA here is from genome assembly GCA_964599485.1 of uncultured Polyangiaceae bacterium. Taxonomy (GTDB): domain Bacteria; phylum Myxococcota_A; class Polyangia; order Polyangiales; family Polyangiaceae; genus JAPYTK01. Next base: position 2,221 of record CAZRGL010000315.1, on the reverse strand, counting down.
CGCCAGGCAGCCGCGCGCACCTATGCATACATGGGCGGGACATTCTCCTCATGCACCGGGACCAGGGAGCGCGGTATGCCTACACCCACCAACAAATGCGTCTCAGAATCAGATCGGCTCGAAGACTCGTGGTTCAATTGGAAATTCGAAGCACCACGTACCACTGAAAAAGTGAAGAAGAACGAGCCTTTGAAGAAAACCTCCCACCATCCAGCCGAATCGCTGGACGACGAGCTCAACGACAACTGGTTCGAGGACACCCAAGAGTAGTCTAGACGCGTACCAACTTGGCGCTCGGCCGGGTCCGTGGCTTGCTGTTGCTGCGTGGCCATGCGACACGTCTTCAATGCGACAGCAGGTCATTTCGCTTTGCTTGTTGGGTTGTCTGCTGGGCACGGTCGCGTGCTCGGGCGATGAAGCTGATCCCGCTCCGCCCGGCGAGCCGCCGACCATATTTGGCGGCGACCGGCCGGTCGAGCTTTGGGTGCCTGAAAGCTATGACGGCAGCAAAGAAGCGCCCTTGTTGATTTTGCTGCACGGTTTTACCGCGAGCGGGGCGGTTCAGAACGCGTATTTCGGCCTGACGAAGCACACCAACGACAAGGGCATCCTCTACGCTTTTCCGGACGGCACCGTAAATCCCGATGGGAGTCGCTTCTGGAATGCGATGGATGCTTGCTGCGACTTTTTCGACAGCGGTGTCGACGACTCAGGCTACCTTCGCGCGCTCATCGCCGACATCAGCAAGCACTACGAGGTCGACGCCAAGCGCATCTACTTCATGGGCCATTCCAATGGTGGCTTCATGTCCTATCGCATGGCCTGCGATCATGCTGACATCGTTGCCGGCATCGCTGGGCTCGCCGGTGCCATGTACCCCGATCCCGCCAAGCAATGTGATCCGTCCGAGCCGGTTCATGTGCTTCACATTCACGGCGACGAGGACGACAGCGTGGATTACGAAGGCAGCAATACCGCCGAGAAGAACTACCTCGGAGCCAAAGACAGCGTGGCCTACTGGGCGGAGCAAGCGGGTTGCGACAGCACTCCAGAAGAGCCTGCCAATATCGATCTGGACGAGAACATCGATGGCGTGGAGACCACCGTGCTGCGTTACGACAAAGGTTGCTCCGGCGGCTCTGCCGAGCTGTGGAGCATCGTCGGCGGTAGCCACTTGCCAGCCTTCAACCCCGAGTTCACGCCGCGCGTGCTCGACCATCTGCTGGCCCATCCCAAGCCTTGACTATCGACATAGACGCGGCAGCAACCCATGAGCTAGCCCTAGTCGTAATACTTCGGATCTTCGATGGCCTTGGAAGTGCACTGCGCGGGCGCTGTAATGGGGTTGCAGCGTGAGGGGGTGCCGCCAGGGATGTCGATCCAATAGTCGTGGGCTTGTACAGGAGCAGGGAAGTCGGTGGTGATGAAATGGGCTCCGCTGCTGAGCGCGGCTTCGAATCGGGACTTGTCGTTGGCCACCGCTTCGCTGCCGCCAGAGTCAGCGCGGGTGCGCACCAACATGTTGGCCGCCAGCGCTGAAGCGATGGTCATGTCGGTGGGATCGTTGAGCACCGCGATGGCGGCCCAGGCGTCACCGGGTAGCGCTTGCGGAAAGATCAATCGGTTGTCGAGGGAGCTCTGCTCGTGGGTGTAGGCGCGAGCGAGGTCGCCGCCGTTGTTCATCGTGAAGAGGATCATGCCGCGCGTCTGTCCGAGCGTTGGCCAGCCATCGGCGATGACGGCCTCGGGGAGGCTCGGGTGAGCGCCTTGCACCATCTTCGGTGTGACGATGCGGCTGGGTGGCGACACGCTTTGGATCTCCTTGTGCAGCGTCGCAAAGTAGGTCTCGACTTGCTCGTCGCCGGGGTAGCCATCTTTGACCTCGAACTGCACCACGATGGGGTGGTGGGCGCGATGGGTATCGGACCAGGCCTTCATGGTCGCAAGGCAGGTGGTGAGCTCGCGGCAGGTGGTCTGCTCGTCGATGATGCCGAGGTGGTACACCTCGAAGATCCCCTTGGCGTGACTGAAGCGCAGATCGATCTCGAACTGTCTTACCCCTTGCTCACCAAGCTGAACGTCGAGAGGCGCCATGGTGTACGCCCAGTCCTGGAGTGAGTTGCCGTCGGGCTCGATGTGGTAGCTGTTGTGGGTCGACTTGGCCTGCAGGTGGTGGATGCGTAGCGTATCGTCTTGGGGGTAGTCGAAGGTTGGCGCGGGC
>CAZRGL010000314.1:0-12964 GCA_964599485.1 uncultured Polyangiaceae bacterium | reverse complement strand
AGCCCGCACCAGTGACCTTGGCGGCGTCTGCTGGAATGGTGATCGGTACGCGGGAAGTCGCATTGGGCGAGCTGTGCACCTCGGTGTGGACGCCGTATGGGCCTTGCGCCCCAACTTGGTAGAGTGAGCCGCTATTGCCGGCAGCGACGACGATCACGCGGCCTGGCTTGTCATCACCCACCAGAGAAGCGAGCCCTTTCTCGAGCTCGCTGGTGCCATCATGCGGCCCGAAATCGGAGCCCAGGCTCACGTTCAACACAGCAGGCATGCCGAGCTGCTCAGCCCGATCGAAGACGAAGCGCGCCGCGTTGATGATGTCCGGATCACTGAACCCTTCATTGGAAGGCGAGGCTACGACGATGGTCGCGGCTGGCGCCACGCCGACATACTTGAGCTTTGCGCTGGCGCTGGGCCCGCCGTTGCCCGCCGCAATCGAAGTGACGTGCGTGCCGTGCCCGAACGGATCGCGGGGCGCTTGGTCGGGATTGGTTGCAATGAGCTGATCCAGATCAGCTGCGCTGAAAATGGCGCATGGGGATTGGTCAGGATCGGTACAACCAAACTGCTCTTCGAGCTGGGGGTGGCTGCCCAAAGGACTGCGCCGCTCGATGAGCCAGGCGACGCGTGTCTTGCCGTCCACGTCGCGGAAGTCCGCATGCGCGACGTCCAGCCCTGTATCGATGAAACCGATGACGACGCCGGAGCCGTCGAGGCCGGTCTGCTGCTTGAAGGCTTCAGACTGAGTCCACTTGTGGGACACGTCCAGCAGTGGTCGCCGTGGCGGAGCAACCCGCACCCGCGCCTGCGGATGCGCCACCAAAAACGACGGGAGCCGAGCAGGTGACAGATGGATGGCTCCCAAACCGGGCGCGACCTCCAACAGACCCAGCTGCGACGCTGTCGAACCCTCAGGCAACCGCACCAAGAGCGGCAAGCGCCCGTCTGGACCGAGCACCGCCCGGGCTGGCAAGCCAGCCGAAAGCAGGGGTCCAAGCCGTCTCGCGTCGACGTCACCGTGCGCGGTCACTGACACGCCGGCCAGGGCCACACCGAGCCCAGCCGCTACCATCCGAGCCCAACAAGCCCTCACGCCCGCTACTGTAGCAGCTCTGTCGGATGCTGGCGCAGGGGCTGGCCCGCCGGGCCCGTTGTTGGCCACTGCTCGACCATCTCGTCATCGATCGCGAGCTGCTTCATCCTGGCCCGCGAACGCAGGGCCTGAGTTTGAAGACATCCCTAGCTGAGTGTCTGTCGACACAGATGTTCACACAGTGGCGCGCCGAGTAGCAGGCCTCGAAGTCGGTGTCCGGTTCGTTACTCGAGACAGCGCGCCGCTGTCCCGGACATGCGGAAATGACGCCCGCTCCAAGCGATTCCACCGCTTTGTCGAAGCTTCGGTGTTGGCCTACGGGTTGCACGTCGTCCGCCGAAGCTTCCAACCAAGGAGAGTCATGTCCCAACCGATTATTTCAATGTCCATTAGTGGACTGCTTTTGGCTTACGGTGTGATCGCACTTCACGGATGCGGTGGTAGCGAGCCCCCGGTCGAGCAATTGGGCGTGAGTCAAGCCGCCCTCAAAATCGAGGGACAGACGGAGCACTTCGCCAGCAACCCAACTGCTAATGCGAGATTCGGCAGCGCCCTTTCGGTGAGCGGCGCAAACGCGATCGTCGGGGCAGCGGAACATGCTTATGCGTTCCGTCGCTCAGGAAGCCAGTGGCTCGAAGAGGTCATTTTGAGTCCGAGTGACAGCACGGGAGCTGACGATTTTGGACGCAGTGTTGCGATCAGTGGCGACACGGCGATCGTCGGCGCGCCGGACCACCAGCATGGCAACCACACGGGGGCCGCTTATGTTTTCGTTCGGACGAACGCCGGCTGGATCCAGCAGGCCGAGCTATTCAGCGGCAGTGGATTTGGACAGGTGGTCGCCATCCACGGCGATACCGCCGCCGTGTCCGGAACCTATGCCGGACAAGCCGCGGTGCACATATACGAACGTGCCGGAACCACCTGGACACTCGATGAGACGCTCTCGGGTGGTGCCTGCAGGGCGGCATCGCTCGCCCTTTCCTCTGATTGGCTTGCGGTAGGCGACCCAACCGTCAGTTCGCCAGGACAACCGAACCGCGGAGCAGTCTGCCTCCACCAACGTCTCGCAACCGGATGGTGGGCCGCAACGACGCTCAATGGTGCGGTTCATACGGGCCATTACGGGGCAACGTTGGCGTTAAACGGCGATACCTTGCTCGTCGGAGAGAAGTGGTCGGGTGGTGGCCCCTACGGGGCATGGGGACGCGGGCTCGTCTATGAGCGCAATGGCGTCTATTGGAGCTACGTAGCTGAGCTCCGACCTGTAGCAACCCATCATTTCGCTTCGACCAACACGGTAGCGCTGAGCAATGGCTACGCGCTCATTGGCTCGTACAATGGCAAGACGTACGTTTTCGAGGAATCAGGCGGCTGGGCCAATGCGCCAGAGGTCCTCGAGCCTGCCGCAGGGGCCAACGCAGTGGTGGCAGCCGACCAAGGCGACATCTTCATCGGCTTGCCAGGGCGCACTGGCCCGCCTCCTGGCGCCGCCCCATTCGCGGGGGCCGTCTACAGTTATTACATCAAGCGACCCATCGGGGAGTCATGCTTGCAAGACGCTAGCTGCTTCAGCAGCCATTGCGTTGACGGCGTGTGCTGCGTGAGCGACTGCGGCGGCGGAGCAACGACTGATTGCGAGGCTTGCAGCATCGCGGCCGGCGCATCTGCTGACGGAACCTGTGAGACGCTTCCGGACGACACCTATTGCGACGACGGAGACCTTTGCTCCAAAAAGGACATCTGCTCGGAAGGGTCGTGCGGTGGGCAGACTCAGGTTCAGTGCGCATCTACGCAATGCACCGCTGGGCAATGCGACCCTCTGACCGGCTCGTGTTCCTCGGTAAACGTTCCGAACGGCATATCCTGCAACAGCAGCAACCCATGCAGCTTTGCCGACCAATGCATCGACGGCGTGTGCACGGATGGCAAACCAGTGCAGTGCACTGCAACGATACCCTGCCACTATGCCGTGTGTGATCCGGTGGCGGGGTGCATTGACGTACAGATGGCTGACGGGTCGGAATGCACCGGCGGAAAATGCATCTCAGGGATCTGCCAGACCTGACAATCAACCAATGCCGCAATCGGGTGACGCAGCCCGCCCAATGGCACCAACACCGAGCGCCGACCCAATCGTCGGCGCTCGGCGTCTTTCATTGGCACCAATAACACCACACCTCAGCAATGAGCTGTCGCCAATCGCCCATTGTGGCCCCAACTCAAACGCAGACGCGGACGCGGACTCAAAGGTGAAGGCGGATTCGGACGCACCCGCACCTGCAACCTAGAAAAAAGCAAAGAAGGAAAGAGAGAATTAAATCGCCGCCGTCGTAAACAGCAGCAATTAGGCTCTGCTTACTTGGTGGTCGGGGTAGACGCGCAGCGGAAGCCTACGTGGTCGTAGGCGACAGTCGGCTTGTCGTAGGTTCTGCCGTGCGACTCCAAACTTTCATCGTCGTAGCTGAACGCCCCTCCGCGAACGACCTTCTTGCTGCCGCTCCAGGGCCCAGGCGGGTTATTGGCCGGACTGAGGGCGTAGTAGTCCTCATGATGCCAATCGGCCACCCACTCCCACACGTTGCCCGCCATATCCCATGCGCCAAATGGGCTCTTGGAGGCGCTCAGGGCACCAACCGCGTGGGTGCTGCCTTTGTTGCAGCCCGAGAAATTGGCCAAGTGGCAAGCAGGCGCCTGGTCTCCCCAGGGGTACTTGCGACCTTCGGAACCGCGGGCCGCTTTCTCCCACTCGGCCTCTGTTGGCAAACGCTTGCCAGCCCAAGCGCAAAAGTCCTTGGCCTGCTGCCAGGTCACGCACACGACAGGATGATCTGCGCGGCTCTCGGGGCTGTCTTCTTTCTCGATGCAGCGTGGCGGCGTGCAGCGGCCTGCTTTCACACAGCGGTCAAAACGTCCGGAGCTCACCTCGGTCTTGTCGATGTCGAATGCGTCCAAGACAATCTTGCGCTGCGGGTGCTCGTCCTCGAGACCCACCCCCGCTGGCGAGCCGCGCAAAAATGGCCCCGCCGCCACGCGCACCATTTCGGGCGGCAGCGCCGCGACGCTGCCACCTGGAGAAGCAGCGGGCGGAGCTACGGATGGCGCCGCAGCCGTCTGGCTAGCTTGCTGACACGGCGGGCAGTTGGCAGCTGGAGCGGACGTGACTGCGCTGCTGCAACCCTGCGTCCAACCACACAGGAGGATCGCGCTCGAGACGATCGCGGCGGAGGATTGTGATCCCAACATACGGCACTTTCTTACGGCGACACCGGTGGCACACTTCCCTGTTTCCCGCTCGAGCTCTGGCCGCCGCGCAAGCTCAGGTAGAAAAAGTCGCGATAGGACTTCTTGCTGATGTAGCGGTTGGGGTTGAACTTGAGCTTTGGAATCGGAGTCTCGCGGATCCTCGGGGGCTTTCCTGGGGTATGCTTGAAAAGATAAAAACGTGTGTAGGACCAGTTCACGTCGAGCTGGGCAACGTCCACCGCGCCCGCCGCTTTCATGGCCATGGCCATGCCCGTAGCGGTAACCCAATCACCAAACCCGTAAAACAACGTGCGCCGGCCGGCATCGAGACCAACCGCCGAGCGACGGATCTCACGGTCCCCTCCGACCGCTGCGCCCCATTTGCGGGTGCGCATCTCGCTGGGTAAGCGCGGATTGAGCTTGTTCTGTTCGACCAGACAAGGCGGCGTCTGTCGCCACGCTTGCATTTGAGAGCGCTCGCTGGCCAGCTGCGGCCAAGATCGAATTCGGATCCGACCGTCGCGGTAGAGCGCCACCGTGCAAGCGTCTTCGATGGGCGGAACGTATTCGTCGCCGTCGAGCATCATGCCGTAGTTGCCATGACGCGCTTTGAAGCCTCCATTGAACACCGCCAGCAAGCTGTCGTGCTTGGCGGCTGGCACCAGCGCCGCGCGCCGATCTTTCGGCACCACCTTGGAAGCCGGCTCTTCTTTGCCAGCGACCAAGAACAGCTCGACCTGACGACGATCGAAGGCATACACGTTCACGAACACGAACCCCTTGATCTTGTGGGGGTGCACCGTGCTTCGAACCATCACCGGCCCGCTGGGGCGCGCGCCGTCGGCCATGGGCTCCCAGTGGCCATCGCCCTTCTTCGCCGTGCGGGCGTGTAGCGGCTGATAGTCCGCCGGTGGATAACTGGCGCCCGCAAAAAGCTCTTTGGGTGGCGCAGCGGTGGCCGAAGCGGTGGCCGAGCTGGACGCAGCGGCAATCGGAGCTGTCGTCGAAACCCCGCTGGCGACGGGTGTGGCCGTCGTCGGCGAAGCTGGCAGCTGGCGCCGAGTCGCACTGGTCCAACCATCATCGTCGGGGTGGTGCAGCTGGGGGGCTGAGTCGGCGCAGCCGACCGTCAACATCAACAGAGCAGCAGCATGGAGAACCAAGAACGCGACGCGCACTGGCTGACCACTACGAGAATCTTGCCGCGGAAGCTGTTCGATCATGTTCATTCATTTCTCAGCGAGCAGGCGCGTTACGAGCTTTTCGGGCTTCTTGCCTCGACTAGGGCCATAGCCGATCAGGGTCTCGCGGATCACCCCTTTCCGATCTATCAGGTAGAGCTCGCACAGATAAAAACGCCGCCCATTGACCTGGGGTACTGTAGCATCCGCACCAGTGCAGCCCGCCGCGAAGCACAACCGCAACTCAGCCAGCCTGAGCGCCCTTTCGAGGGCCGGCATGTACGTGACTGCGAGTATGACTTGGGGATTGCTCGCGTTGGTGATCGGCTGCACCGAACGGCCACCTGCTGTCGTCGGCGATGACGGCTGGGGACCGCAGCACCCCCGCCTAGGCCATACGCTGCCGCCCCCGGCCCCGCGAACGAAGCCGACCCCAGCTGCCGACCGTCCGCGCTGGGACCGCGCGGACAAGCTCGACGAGCTGCAGCTGCTCGCAGAGCGCGGTCGTTCCGAGCACCTCGACGGCAGGATGGAGCGAACCGTACGCATCAGCCCCGAGGCCACGCCCTACCTGCACGTATTCAGCGGCGGCCCTGCCCTGCCTCAGGGTGCGCTCATCGTCCAGCACCATCACCAACCCGGGTCAAAACGGACAGTGGCTACTTACGCCATGCTCAAGCGACAGCCCGGCTTCGCTGCCGACAGCGCCGACTGGGAGTACTTCGTGATTGATGACAAGAGCCGCGTCGCTGCACAGGGTGCCCTTCCCCTGTGCGCTCGCTGCCACCGCGAGGCTCCCCAAGACTGCCTGTTTGGCCCGCCAAAAACCGGGCTATGAAAAAAGTTCATAGTTAGTGGTGGGGTGTGACAGCAACGCCCTATGTTGTTGGCGCACAAACGAGGACGGCATTCTGCAGCCCCCCGTAAACGGCCAGAATTGGTCGGTTATTCCCCGACATCAAGATTCTGGCACATCCCGTGCTTTGGCTTGGGTCACGGTCGTTCGGCTGCGGGCTGCAGCAGAGGCTTCCTCCTCGACGAACGTTCCATTCATCATCGCTTGATCATTCGCTTTTTTCTTATCTTTGCCAGCTCTTACGCTTTGTGTGTGTGTGCCTTCTTGGCTTAGCGCTCTGCTTCTCTTGTTGGCTTGACTCAGCGTTTCCATCGCTGTTGGCTTTGGAATCGAAACACGTGGTGCCTGTGGGCGGTAACCACGTGTTTTTTTTTGCGCTGAACGGTCTTGACGGCAGGCGAGCAGGCTCTTAAACCCGCGGCTCTAGCAGCAAGCGCCCATAGCTCAGCTGGATAGAGCACCGGCCTACGAAGCCGGGGGTCGTACGTTCGAATCGTACTGGGCGCGCCCAGAAAACGCCGTCAGGTTCAACGCTTGGCGGCGTCGATGTTTGTGGTGCTAGAGTCAGTGGGTGAGACAGACTCAGCCAATCGGGTGCGCCCAGCTGTTCGCGACGCTGCTTGCGGCGGCAAGCTGCTCGGGGTGCGCAGCGGCACCGCCTGGCGAGGGGCCAACGCCCGTCATCGAGGTCGAGCAGCAGTCCGCACCGCTGCCAGCAGCGAGCGGGCCGTTGAGCCATGGATCGACGACGAGCCCCCCAAAGACTGTCACGACCAGAAAGTACGGCGTCGCTGACAGGGCGGCCGCGCGCGAATTGGCCCGCGAAGCGATGGCCCTTTTAGACGCTAACGACTACATGGGCGCGCTCAACCGCTTCCAGCAAGCCTATGCTCACTTCCCGGCGCCCACCCTGATGCTCTTCATCGCCAGAGCGCAGCTGAAGCTCGGAAACCGCCGCGCCGCCCGCCGGTCATTCAGGAAGGTCGCCAATTGGCCCTTGGGCCCCAATGACTCGCACGCCTTTAGGCGGGCCCGGGCCACCGCTCGCAACAAGCTCAAGAACATGCCTCCCTAGTGGGCTATGCCGCCTCGAAATCACGGTTTTGGTGATTTCGAGATGGGATGACGCTTCTTGCGCAGGATCACCATCATCAGATCGGTCATCTTGCGAGCGATGAGATCTTCGTTGTACGAGCTGCGGGTCTCTTCAGATAACAGCTCTGTGAAGCGCGCGAAGTCGCGCGGCTTGCCGTGGCGCAGCCAGGACAGGTGGTTGTCGAGCCCCCAAACCTGCAAGTAATTGAAGCGTTCCACCTCGAGCCCCACCTGGTCGGCCAACAGACGCAGCGAGCGCTCCGTATGAGTGAAATAGTGCTGCTTCATGTAGGTGAACTTCTTGAACGCTTCGCAGTCGTAGAAGTACACGAGCGGATTGTCCTTGTTGGGGATGTTGAGCACCAAGCGGCTGTCCCCATCCGCCAAACGCGCCCTCAGCGAGCGCAAGAACCCCACGCCATCTCGAACGTGCTCGAAGACGCCAAACGCAGCAACGAGATCGAACTGGGCCTGCAACGCCAAGTCATCGTGGTCACCATGAATCGTGAGCTCGGACAGATTGCTTGCCTGCGGGTCGCGTAGAAACTCGAGGTTGGTTTCAGAACGCTCGATGGCAGTGAGCTCGACGCTTGGCTGGCGGCTCTTGGCAAACCTCAAGAACCCGCCGCTGCCGCAGCCGATCTCGAGCACCCGGCGCCTGCCTTGCAACAATCCGCCGTAGACTGCCTCATATTGCTCATAGTGGGCGAGCGCGCGTTGTTGCAGCGCGCCCATGGACATGGGGCTGAAGTGACGGCTCTTCTGGTGCTCGTAGTAGTCGCGGTAATAAGCGTCTTCTTCGGCCTCGCTCATCATCGGATCGAGCAACTGCAACCCACAGTCCGCACACTCGAGCACAGCGGTGTCGTCGCAGTCGAACACGCCATGCATGAAAACAGTCAGCTTGCTGCAGCGACACACCGGGCAGCGCTTGGCCTCTTCGCTCATGGTCTGCCGACTATAGCCCTACCTGCCACGAGGCGAGATCACTCTGCTGCCGCGGCGGACTCGTCGCCTACCGCGCAGAGCTGCTGGGCACGCTCGAGCTCGCTGGGCAAGCCGATGTCGTGCCATGCCTCTTGCATGGGATAGGCACCGATTGGACGACCATCGTCGATACAAGCCTGCAGCAAGCTGGTCATGGGGGCGAAGCCGGATGGCAACAGATCGAGGCTCGGCGGATCGATGACGTAGATCCCCGCATTGATGTCGTAACTGAGCTTTGGCTTTTCCTCGAGGCCCACGACCCGACCATCCGCGAGGCGCGCGACACCGTAGGGAACCTCCACCACGTGGCGACGTAGGGCCATCGTGGCGGCGTAAGCTCCGGTTTGATGAAAGGCGAGCATGCGCGACAGGTTGATGCTGGTCAGCAAGTCGCCGTTCATCACGATGACCGGCCGCTGAGGCTTCTCGGGCAACAAGCGCAACGGGCCAGCTGTGCCCAGCGGTGTGGTCTCGCGCAGATACTCGATGTTGCAATAGAACCGACTTCCGTCGCCAAAATGGTCTTCGACCATCCGCCCCATCGTGTTGACGGCGAGGAATATGCGGCGAATGCCGTGGCTGACGAGCAGCTGCACGATGCGCTCGAGGATCGGCCTATCACCGACCGGTACCATGGGCTTGGGAATGGCCCGCGTCAGCTCTCCCAGACGCGTCCCCTTCCCTCCTGCCATCACCACCGCCCAACAGCCGCTGTCTTGGCTCAGCAGCGCGACCCAGAGGGTATGCAAGTCGATCAACTCACCTTGCTCGTTGATGACCGGGATGCACTTGAAGCCATTTTGAAACATCAACTGCACCGCTTCACTCGCGTGCACGTTGCGGCCTACTGCCGTGAAGCGCGTGTTGGCCGCCGCCATGATGGGCGCCTGCAAACCGTCTCCGCGCAGCAGGGCACGGCGAATGTCGCCGTCCGTCACCATGCCGAGCAGCTTGCGACTCTCGCCGCAGATCAAAGCGACCTCGAGCCCTGAGCGATTGATCGCCTCCATTCCTTGGCGAATGGACGCTTGAGGCGAAACGATCAGATCCTCGAGTGCTGCACTGGGTCGCATGAAGGCCTCGATGGCTCGGGTGAGAAAGGCGGCGAAGCAGGACCGCGAAGCAGCTTGGCTGCGTCGGAGCCGCAATTGAAAAACATGTCCAGACAGGACAGCTGGCCGATGAAACCACCAAACAGCTGTGGGTAGGGTTGCTGGGCGTAGCGGTGGATCACCGGCTCGATACCGGCTTCGCGCATCCCGTCCATGTCGAGATAATCGACGGAGCCCGTACCGGTGAGATAGCGCCGCCCGCCTTGCGAGAGCGTCAGATCAATCAGTCGCTGCGTACCAGCACTACTGACGCCCAATACCGAGCTGTTGACCAAACGCACATCGATATCGAACATGCGCAATCCAAAACGAATGAGCGCCATGTTCAGATCGACCAACATGCTGTGGCCAGCCGTATAGATCTGCTCGATCTCACGCATCACCGGCGTGTAGTAGCGTGCACCTTGGTAGGCGCGGCGCAGCAGCGCCAAATGGCGCTCGGGCCAGGTGGGCTCGGAAGCGATTTCGATGTCCTTGATCAGGGTATCGCGTGGGGCTTTCTTGATGGGAACCGTGAGCCAAGCGCTCGACCCATCCTCAGTCTTGATGCGATCGCGGTGATGCCAGCCGCGACGGAGGAACTGCACGTCGTCGAGCAACACGAAGCAGTCGCAATGAAGCAGCCGCTCGAAGAATCCCGCCCAGGGCGCAAAATCGGGCTGGTGGATGCAGATCACGCTCATGACATCATTTCCCAGCTCAACAGTGTGCCTGCACTGATGTCACAGCTCGTTTTGCGCCCCACGACCTCGTCGAACAGGTGCGGGTGCATGCCATCGGCTGGGCGACGAACCTCGATGTCATCTGCAGCGATGGTTTGGCCTTCGGGGATGTCGACCTTGGCGAAGAGCGACTTGCGGGCAGCGCGCCGCCATTTCTGCTCGGTGGGTATGATCTTCTTTTCACCATCGCCAAGCGCCGCTCGCACGACACGCACGCGCTCGACCAGCAACGCGAAGGCAGCCGGATCGAGCGACGCCTGGTGGTCGGGCAGGTTGAGCGCGTGGTCGAGCGTGAAGTGCTTCTCGATGATGGTCGCGCCGAGCTGTGTAGCCAGCACGCTGGTCAAGTCGTCTTGGGTATGGTCGGACAGCCCAATCGGCAGGCCGAATTCCTTTTGCAGGGTGGTGATCACCCTCAGGTTCGCGTCCTTGGGTTGCGACGGATAAGACACCACGCAGTGCAGCAGGGTGAGCTGATCATTGCCGGTCGCCAAGACGGTCTCGACCGCCTTGGCTATCTCAGCCAGCTCACACATGCCGGTCGATACGATCAGGGGCCGTCCTTTCGAAGCCAGCAAGCGCAGGAAAGGCAAATTGGTCACGTCGTCCGAGCCGGTCTTGTAGGCCGGCGGATCAAACGCCTCGAGCAACTCGACGTCTTCGGCGTGACTGGGGGTGGAGATCCACGGCAGCGCGAGCGCCTTGCAACAGCGATCGAGCTGCTGATGATCCTCCAGGGTAAGCTCCGTGCTCTTGAAGTACTCCATCTGAGAAACACGTGAGCCATCCTCCATGGTGAACATGGCGCCCTCGGTGCTCATGGTCTCGGCGCGGTAGGTCTGGAACTTGACCATGTCGACACCGCAACCATGCGCGGCGACGACCATTTGCTCCATGACCGACATCGCAGCGTACTTGGCACCAATCTCGGCGATGATGATGGGCGAGCCATCTTCGCGGCTGGGAAGTCCACCTTTCATTGCGCGGCGTCCACGCTTTCGGCGGTATCGAGCAGCAACTGTACGAGCTGCTTGCGGGCCAGCTCGTTGGCTGGGTTGAGGCGCAACGCCCGCTCGAGATTGAGGCGCGCTGCCGGAACGAAGCCTTGCCGCGCCTGGTGCGCCGCAAGAACCGCAAAACAATCCGCTAGGCTGCGTCGCTCCTGCACCGTGCCGGCATCGGCGCGAGCCTTGACCAACAACTCTTGGCAACCGGTCACGTTACCGCGTGACAGCTGCCCCTCCGCTAGCCGGAGCCAGCCGTCCGCCGCAGTGGCGAGATCGCTTCGCTGCGTTGCGTCCTCTTGTAGGGCCGCCGCCTCCGCAAGCGCTGCCCAGGAATGAGGGATTGTCTGGCTCATGCGACGGTAGGCTGCAAGATGCGTACCTGCTGCGCCGCCCCCGGCATCCCTCTAGCGCACGGGCGCGCGAGTCCGCAGCGCCCGTTGGGCCAGGCAGAAAACAACCAGATGGCCAATAGGCGGCGCTAGCGAAGGACGCGCGCGCCTTCGCCCCGGCAGGGGCGCGCGAGTCCGTAGCGCCCATTGGGCCAGACGAGAACGACAATCTTTTGGCGCTTTGTGTCAGCTGGGCGACGTTTTTCTGCTGCTGGGCGCAGCCAGCAGCCCTTCGAGCACCTCGACGAAACGCAGCAAACCACGCCCATCGACCACCTTTTGGCCTGCTGCACGCATGGTTGCGCGAGCTGAGGGGTCAAGCAGCAATCGCGCCACTTGCTCGCGGAGCGCTACCGGATCGAACGCTTCCTGCCCTGCCAGATCCGCCGCACATCCCAATTGGCTGAAATATCGAATGTTGTCATGCTCATGGGGCTCAGCGGCGATGGCTGCGCAGGGGATCCCGAGCGCAGCGAGCTCGTAGAGCATGACCCCTCCAGCGCAGATCACCAGATCGGCCCAGCACAGCTCGTCGGCAAATCCGTCACCAGACTCGGTCATCTCGATCGTATGGGGATGGTCGCGCATGGCGGCCGCCAAGGCGGGACTTGGGCGGCTGGCAGGCCCTTGATGAACACGGATCTGCAGCGCGCCAGCGAGCCCCCTCAAGGCCTCGAGCACCCGTGGGCTCAGCCCATGATCATCGCTACCACCAAATGCCAACAAGAGCCGCTCGGCTGGCTGTCGCAAGGGCCTCGACGCTGCGATTCGCTGACGGATCTGCTCACCCAACACCATGTACTCGGGCCCCTCGTAAAGAGCTGCAACCACATCGTTCGAGTCGTATTTTCCCCAATGAAACACGATGGGGTTGACCACCACGTCTGCAACTTGCAGACCGCGGCCGACATCATCGACACACAACAACGAGCCGGCAAACCCCGCCCGAAGCACGTCCAGCTCCTCGCCGGTGGCGAGCATGTCGACGATGATCGCATCGGGCGCCACCGCTGCCAGCAGCGCGGGCGGAACCAGCGGTTGGTCCGCTGCGAGCGCATGGGTTTGCGCGTGAGACTGGTCCAGCAATGCCAACCCAGCCGTGTCTTGCCGGCTGCAAAAAACCACCTCGGCGCCAGCACGGGCTAGCCCTCGAGCGAGCGCCATCATGCGGTAGATGTGCCCGAGACCACGGCGAAATCCCCCATCGACGCGGATCAGTAGCCGCTTGCTCGCTAGCGCGCTCATTGCAATCTGCAGAGCAGCACCTGATACCCCTCGG
>CAZRGL010000313.1:0-12983 GCA_964599485.1 uncultured Polyangiaceae bacterium | reverse complement strand
CGTCTTGCATCCAGTGAAAGTCCTCGACGCCCAGGACGTGGTCGTCAGCGTTGGAGAAGCGCGCAACCAAAGTCCAGCCGCCGCCGTCGGTGCTCATATCGCAGTAGGCGTCGAACGGCTCATCCGGCGGCCCCAACGTATAGACCCCATCGACCGGGTTGGGGTGGGTGGCAAATACCGTCCTGCAGCTGCGATTGTCGACCTCCCCGCCCAGCGCGATCCAACTGTTGCATGCTGAGCCGCTGCTGAGCAGCGTGAGTAGCAGTAACCCGGTGGGGAGCTTCACTTCCATTGCCGGATCTCCATCGGGTCGCGAGCGCTCTTGGTCGAGGGTCGACTTGGAGGTGCAACAGGGGTGGCTGTATTGGTTGCCGCACTGGCCGAATTGGCTGCGGATCTGGTCTTGCTTGCGGGGCTCGGCGGAACGCTTGGCACTGCGGAGACGCCAGACGGCACCGCCCCGCTGGTGGTCTCGGGGACAGCAGCCGACGGATCAGCATCGGGCGTAGCGCTTGGGGCGCTCTTTGCGGTGGTCTCGGGCGCGGGTTGGGCAGTCGGCGCGGTCGGCACAGCCGATCCCGGCGCTGTTGGCTCGAGCTTCGGCTCTTCACGGAGCAGCAACAATCCCGCGACCACGACGATCACCAAGCCCGCACCGAAGAGACCGAGCGACCGAGCACGCGAACCTCGCCGCCCCACCTCGCCGCCCCAGGTGGTCTTGGTGTTTGAGGGGGCATCCAGCGTCGCCGCAGCGCGCGTAGTCGCAACCTGCCCGGCCTGGGTGGTCTGCTCCACCTTTGCCGACCGGTCCTCCCAACGCTCGATGCCCGCAATCAACCCCCGGACATCGCCTTTGGCGAATGGCTCGAGATCGCGTGCCAGTGCACCAATCGTGGGATAGCGCTGCGTGACGTCTTTTTGCATACAGCGCTCGATGATGTCGGCCACCTCGGGAGGAACGTCGTCTCTCAGCCGCCCTATTGGCTCCACCTTACCGTCGAGCACGGCAACGTGAAGCTCAGCCAGCGAGCCCTCACCAAATGGCGACACACCAGCCAATAGCTCGTAGAGAATGACGCCCAACGACCAGATGTCGGCGCGTGCATCGACAGCCATGGCCGAGCGCAGCTGCTCCGGTGCCATGTAGCGGGGCGTGCCGACCGTATCGCTGGTTCCTGTGATCGAGTGATCCTCTGGTCGGTTCGCAATGCCTTCGCGCAGCGTCTTGCAGATACCGAAGTCGAGAACCTTCAGGCAATTGCTGCCGTCTGGCTCATGCGAAACGAACAGATTGGATGGCTTCAAGTCACGATGAACGATGCCGATGGCGTGAGCTTGTGCGAGCGCTTCGCAGGCCGCCACGATGTGACCGCAAGCCGTGGCAACGTTCAGCGGACCGCCGACTTTGACGATCTGGTTGAGGTCGCACCCGTCGAGGTACTCCATCACAACGTAGGGCGAACCGTCATCGAGGTGCCCCGCATCGAGCACCCGCGCCACATGGACGCTACGAAGCTTGGCCAACGCGCGCGCCTCTCGGGTGAGTCTCTCGGCTGAACGCTCGTCATGGCGCGAGGAGCGCAACACTTTGACGGCAACCGGCTGATCGAGCGCGAGGTGATGAGCGCGATAGACCACGCCCATTCCACCGGCACCTACCACTGACTCGACGCGGTATTTTTCGGCAAGAACTGCGCCCACGGCGATGGGAAACTCGCCCGGTTCTGATTCGGAGGAGGCCACGGTCAGCAGCAGGATATCGGTTTCGAAGCTCCACTGACCAGCCGAATGGCACGGTCGCTGTCAGCCGGCCGACCGAAGGGAACCTTCGGCCCATTTCATCCGACGGCGCCCTGCTGCGCTAAAATCAATCAATGTTGCAATATTGCAACGAACGTTGCGCTATCGCTACCCCGTTGACGACCTTCTGCTTACTTGAGGCCGGCTTGGTTTGGCCGCCAAATTGCGTATCATGCGCGCATGTCTCGCCTCCACATCGTAGCAATTCTGATGCTGGCTGTTGGCGCGCTCGGGTGTCTGTCCAGCACCGACGATGAGCAGCTCGGCGGCAGTCATGGCACGTTGGATCTGACCGAGAGCGAAGAGACCGCTCTGCTCGCATTCGTCAACGACGCTGCCACCGATTTGGTCATGCTCGATGACGAAGTGGGGCTCAACAGCCGTGCGGCGAAGAACATCATCACGCAACGCAACGGCCTCGACGGTGTGTATCCGAGCGCAGACGACCATCCCTACGACACGCTCGCCGAGCTCGACGCGGTTCCCTACGTCGGCCCCGCCGCGCTGACATTGCTGCACGAGTACGTCAACGGCAACCAAGCTCCAGCCGACATCACCGTCGAGGGAGTCGACTTCACCCAAGAGCAGGCCGACGCTGTGGTCTGGGGCGTGAACCAAGCGACCGTCGCCGAGCTCGACGACGAGGTTGGTTTGGATTCGCGCGCCGCCAAGAACCTAGTGGCAGCGGCGCCTTTCGCGAGTGTGGCCGAGATGGGACCAATTGGCTACGTCGGCGTGACCGCGCTCAAGAAGCTGCGCAGCCATGCCAGCACTTGGCAGAGTGAGATGGATGCCAACAAGCTCGGCGGCACTTTTGACGGGGTGACCTTCGACGAGGCCTCAGCAGCTGTGGCGCTCGAGATCGCCAACGTCGCCAGCGCCGAGCAACTCGCCGACGGCGGGATCACGACCAGCCCGCGCAACAAGATCATCGCCGGGCGCCCGTGGGCCAATCTGGCCTCGCTCTCGGCCACCTCCGGAATCGGGCCGGCCACGATGAAGGCGCTCGCAGGAATGGTGGCCGACTGGAAAGGTGCAACGGTTCCCGCAGCAGTCGTCACAGTGCAAACGCTGGCAGACGAAGTAGCCAACAATGGCGAGCAGTCGCAGTACTTCGACAAGCTGGTCACCACGAGCCGCGCCATCATCACCACCAAGCCGAAGACCTACTCCAATGGCGCCATGTCCTTTTTCATCGCCGACCCAGCCGCTGGCAACGTCGAGCAGCTCAAGGTCTATGTGGCAGCGGGCGCAGGGCTGAACCTGGCTTTCGCAAGCCTCTTCGACGACGTCAACATCACCGGCAAGCTCACCATCTACAACGGAACCTGGGAGATTCTGGTCGACGCTACCGACAGCCACGCGCTCGGCCTCAACAAGAGCGGCGTCGCTTACACGGACTACGCCACGCTGCTCGATGCGTGGTCTTCGACCGCCGCCAACCCAGAAGGGGCCGTGCTGCTCAAGTCGGCCTTCGGCTACATGTACAAGGTCCCGCTGCCGCTGTTCAAAGACCACCCCATGTACGACAACCTGCCTGATCCCTCGGACCCGAGCGCGGTCTACGGCGGCAACGATCATCCCGGCCAACTGTGGTGTGGCGATCAGCAGAGCGTCCTAGACGACTGGCTCGCCGCGCAGTGAGTTGTGACCGGCGTAGATGAGCGTTCTGTCCTCGGCGATGGTCCGAACGTAAGTCCATAGTCCGCCGAGCTGGCGTACCCGCGGGACAGACGGCGGGGCCGGACGGATGTCGCACGAGAAAGTTCTGAAAAAGCAGGAACCAACTCGGCTTTGGACTGTCTGCTTCCTCCTCGTTTGAAACCAACCAGGCGCTAGCCAAGGAGGCAGCTAATGAAAACGACCACCATTTTTGCATCTCTCGCCATTCTCATTTCGGCCTCGGCATGCACCCTCGAGCTGAGCACTGACCCCGCCCCGGAAGGCAACAACTGCACGCAGTGCCAAGAGGGCTGCTCGGACTGCGACGACGGCTGCGCGCATTGCGCTGACGGTTGCGGCAACACCAGCGACGAGACGACCGGCAGTGATAACCCCGATGTTGGGGGCGATGGCGGTTCCACGACCAGCAGCAGTGGCCAAGGGGCCAACGAGCCAGGCGGCGAAGGCGGTGCGGGCGCGGGCGGCGGAGAGCCGGGCGGCGAAGGCGGCGGACAGTCAGGCGGTGGAGGTGGCGCGCCTCCTGCCCCAGAGCCCGCACCACCAGCTGAAGACATGCTCTTGTGGCTCGATGCCCAGATGCTCGATCTGAACAATGGCTCTGCCGTCAACCAGTGGCAGGACAAGAGCGGCAACGGGCGAGACGTTTTCGCCTCGAGCGCGGCGCCGGTCTTCCAGAGCGCGGCAATGAACGGCTATCCCACAGTCAGCACTGACGGCAATGGACAGGGTATGAAGACCGAGCAGGCTTTCGTGCTCAAGGGCGACCCATCATTCACGGTCACCGCCGCAGTCTCGATGCAGCCGCAGGGTTACTACCCGGTCTACTGGGTCTGGGGCAATCCCTCCCAGGTCGCTGGCGGCGTCACCCTCGAGAACAAATCCGGCCGACCCGTAATGGCCACGGGCTGGTTCCACGACGCTGAAACCCCAGCGGGCAGTTTCGATGGCCTCTGGGCCAAACCGGTCATCGTGACCATGGTCAAGACCCCGGGCGCGATCGGCTCGACCACCCGAATCTTCTACAACGGCACCGAGCAAAGCGTCTCGGGCGCAAGCACCAAGCTGAACGTCCTCGATGGTCCCTTCGAGATCGGCACTTGGTACGGCTATGGCCAGTCAGCCAAAGCTGACTACGCCGAGGTGATCGTCTACGGCAAGGCACTCGCCGACCCCGATCGCGAGCAACTCGAGTGCTACCTCAGCGGCAAGCTCGCCATCGAAATCGATCCGGCCATCGACTGCGGCGAATGACCGCGCAGTTGTTGACCAATCAGGCCGGGCAGCATTGATGCTGCTCGGCCTCGGCCGTTTTGTCTCGGAGCTAGCGACGCAGCCCAGAGGGTTGCCAGCTCGTACCACCGGCGATTTGCAGAAATCCGATGCTGCCGCCGTCTTTCAGGTCGGTGGTGTATTCGAAACGGATTTCGGCTTTTTCGTGAACCGCAACGCCAACCCCGCCGCTGAGCTGATGCGGATCTTCCTCGTCTGTGAGGATGACTTGGCTGTAGCGGCCGATGAGGTAGACCGGCTCGAAGTCATACATGCTCTGCGCGTAGAAGCCATGGGTGGTGCTGGCCTCGCCCGCAACCAAGCCAGACTTCTTGAAGAGATACTCGCCACGAACTGCCAAGCCGACAACCTCGAGGGCAACATCACCGCCCGCAAGGATCATGTCGACGTCTGCGTCTGACTCGTGCTGCACCGCTACCGAGCCACCAAACTCGAAGCCCTCGAATGGCGCGATACCGAGCCGCCCACCACCAGCCATTGATGGCTCGCGCGGCGCCACCGTGCCGTCTGCAAGCTGAGTCTCGTATCCAAATCCGTTGACCATGAATGCAACTGCTTTGATCCAGTTGGCGTCGAGATAGAGCTGCGCCCCCAGATCGTTCCAGTTGTCGTGTATGTGCGCGACAGCGAGCGGATCGGTGACGAACCTACGATCGAGTGATGGGTATTGGTGGTAGGCGATGCCGAAGGGCACATCGAACTGCCCGAACATCACCCCTGAGGTCTTGATGGCCTTGGTCTTGATCAGGTGGCCGTCCTCAGAGCCAGCGAATTTCCCGTCAGCGGTGAACGCTCCGATACCAAAGGCGCCGATTCCTCCGTCGTAGGCCAGCCCCGCGGCGACCGAGAGGTAGTCGACAATGGGCAGCTCGACGTCCAGCTCGAGCTGGGCGAGTTCAAAACCGTCGGTGCCCGTCTCCCTGAAGGCATAAAAAAAGTCGCCAAAAGCGAAGAGGTCCACTGGCAAGAGCTCCAACAAAGGGGTCTTTTCCTTCTCGCTCTTCTTCTTCGCGACAGGCTTTGGGGGGGCAGGGGGCGCGGCCTTCTTGGCTTTCTCCAGCGCGGCGAGTTTCTTTTCCAGCTCGCCAATGGCAGCGCGAAGCGTATCGAGCTCCGTGCCGAGCTTGGATCGCACCGTTGCTTGCGCCGGCTTGATCTGGGCAATGGCTTGCCTGAGCGCACGAATCTCGGCGTCGAGCCGATCCGCGGAGTCCTTGACTACGGCCGGATCGAGCCCTTCGTCGATGGCTTTCTGAAGAGCTTTGCGCTTGGTGACGACCTCGGCGAGTTGCTGCTCGAGCTTGGTCTTTTCGGCCTTCTGGATCGGGTCGAGCGAAGGGGGCGCGGCTTTAGCGATGAGGCCAGCTCCTTGGAGATCCTTCCTGAGATCCGCGATCAGCTCGAGCAAAGTCTGCTGGCGCGCGGCGAGATCGGCGATTGCCTTGCCCTGCGCCTCGACCGACGCAGCCGTCGCCAAACGAGCCGGACGGTAGGGTCTTGCTGCCGTTGGCTTGGTCGGCTTGCCCTTGGACGACTTGCGCTTGGTCGGCTTGCCCTTGGTCGGCTTCTTGCTCGCTTTCTTGGCGGGCTTCTTTCCACCAGGGCGCTGCTGGGCCCAACTAGTCGTGGGCGTCACCATCAACCCTACGCCCAACAGGGACAGCACCGCGATGAGTCTATTCCGACACCTGAGATTTGGCTGGGTCATGGTCCTACCACCTGGGTCAAATGAACGACGTCATCAGCACTGATGACCTTGGCCATGTCCAAAAGGAAGATCACTCGATTGCCTGACTTGCCGATTCCCATGATGAGCTCAGTATCGCCGCCGCCTCCGAGGCTTGGGCGCGGCTCGATCTGTGCGCCCTCGATGTCGAGCACCTCGATGACTTCGTCGACCATGAGCCCCATGGTGACGTCATGTCCATTGTCTACCTGCACTTGCACCACGATGATGACGGTCTGATCAGTCGGCTCGGCTTCGGGCATGCCGAATTTGAGCCGCAGATCGATGACCGCGTAGACCTTACCGCGCAGGTTGATGACGCCACGAACGAAGCGGGCCGTGCGGGGCACGCTCGTGATGTCCATCAGCTCGATGATTTCGCGGACCGCCAGGATCTGCATGCCGTACTCGGCATTGGCGAGCTTGAAGGTCATGTACTTGCCCGCGAGCCGCTCGCCCAGAGCCGACTCGGCCTCGGCATCAACCGCTGCTCTGCTGCTCATGATTCCTCCTTCTAGAAGTTGGCGAAGTCGTCGTCGTGTTCGAGCGGAATGATCTTCTCGGGCTCGGGCGTCCCTTTGCTGCGGGCCGATGGCAAACTCTTCATCTTGCCAAGCCGCGGCCCACCCGGCCGCAGGGCGGCGCCTGCAATTTGCCGGCTGAGCTGGAAGCGGGAAACCATGTCGCGTAGCTCGATGGCTTGAGCTGAGAGCTCTTCCGAAGCAGATGCACTTTGCTCTGAGCTCGCCGCCGATTGCTGCACGACATTGTCCATTTGTGTCACTGCGCTGTTGATTTGAGCGATGCCGCGGGCCTGCTCTTGACTGCCGCTAGCGATTTCATTGACGATGGCCTCTACGTCACTATTGGCGCTGACGATCGCTTCGAGCTTGGTGGCGACCTCCTTGGATACGTCGCCACCCGCCACCGCCAGTTTCACGGATCTTGCGATGAGCTCCTCGGTCCGCTGCGCAGCGTCCTTCGAGCGCAGGGCCAAATTGCGCACCTCTTCGGCGACCACCGCAAAGCCACGACCCGCATCGCCCGCGCGCGCCGCTTCGACGGCCGCGTTGAGCGCGAGCAGGTTGGTCTTCAGGGCAATCTCGTTGATGTCCTTGATGATCTGGGCGGTTCCTTCAGCAGCAGCACGAATCTGTTCCATCGAATCGACCATGCCGCGCATGACCCGGTTGCCATCGGTAGCCTGATCCTTGGCCGACTCGGCAAGAGCACGAGCCCGCTGAGCGTTGTCGGCGCTCTGGCGGGTCATGCCGCTCATCTGCTCGAGACTGGCGGAGGTCTGCTCGAGGGCGCTGGCTTGCTCCGCTGCGCCTTCGGCCGCTTGTTGGCTACCGCTGGCGACTTCGCTGCTGGCCGCATTGATCTGGACGACCGAATCGGCAACCCCTCCAATCGCTTGCTCGAGCGCCTCCGCGGTGGTGTTGAGCGCGCCGGTCATCTGAGCGTGATCGCCTTGGTATTGGCCGTTGCAGCGCGCGCGGAGATCACAATGGGCAAGCCGATCGAGCGCTGCACTCGCCTCGCGAACTGGCGCGAGCAGCGCGTCGAGCGTTTCGTTCATCCCCTCCACGATTTTGCGGTAAGCGCCGGCATGCCTGGATGCATCGCTACGCACATCGAGCCTTCCTGCAACCGCCGCGTCGACCAGACGATGAGTGTCGCTGGTCAAGGCCTCGATGCTCTCTCGCATTTGGATCATCGCCTGCCCCAGCACGTCCTTGTCACCGGCAAGCTCGAGATCTACCGACAAGTTGCCTCGGGCAATCTGCTCGGCCACATTGGCCTTGCCGCGCATCGAGTCAATCATGGCGCTGAAGGACCGCCCGAGCTCGCCAAACTCGTCCTTGCGCCCAAGCTCGAGTCGCTGATCGACATCACCCTCAGCAAGACCGTCGGCGGCAGCCATCATCTGCGCGAGTGGCTTGTTGATCGATCGGGTCAGACCAAAGCCCATCAGTAGGGAAAACACGAACACCGCGAGCAGCACGAACAGCATCCATTTCGTGGCTTTCGACTGTGCGTCCTTGGCAGCCTGCTCTGCTGCGTTGGCGGTGTCCTTCGTGAGCTTCTCCACATCTTCGAGTATGCCGATGAGCTTCTCGCTCTGGATGTCTGCTTGGTCGTCGAGCTCCGCGATCAGGGCGCGGACCTTGGCAAGCTGGTCGCCCGCATCCTCGCCAGTGGCCAGCAAGCCGAATTCTTTCTTCTTCAACTCGTAGATGCGCTTGTATCTGGGCAGGATCTCCGTATTGCGAAGCGAAACCGTTCCGGCAAGCTTGCCGAGCAGCTGCTTGTCGGTCGAGGCGACGTATGTGTTGCCCTCGACAACGCCACCTTTTGTGATGGCGTTGGTAAACGTATCCACGATCTTCAAGAAGCCTTCGTGTTCCTTCCACCCTTCGTCGAGCGTCTTTTCCTCCTCCGCCGTAAGCAGCTCCATCAGCATCTGCATGTCGCGGCCGACTGCGTATTTGATTTCCATCGACGCGTCCGCAATTGCAGTGGCGCGGTGGACTTCCACCGCCGCCTGGGCCATCCACCCCATGCCCAAATAGGACGCTAGACCAATGCCGGCGCCAGCGAGCGCTACGATCACGAAACCAACCGTGAGCTTGATGCTCACCCGAATGTTGTCAAACACGCTTCTCCCCCTGAGGCTATCCCAACCACACGCGGAGTCATAGTAGCCCAATTCTCGAGGGCCAGCGCGCGCATAAAGCGCGCGTAATCATTAAGGAAAGCGCATTGCTGTCGGTTACCACTCTTTCTGTGGCGCAAATCGCTACAGATTGTCGTTGGTGAGCGTGTCTCGCGGTGGATGGGACATGCGTCTCCCCACCGCCCATGGTCATTTGAATGTAGCGCTGCGAACCACGACAGTTCAGGTCGTAGCGCGCATTGCAGGAGCAACAGTTTTTCGAAACAGAGCCTTCAGTAGAGCGTGGCGTCCAGATTTGGAGAGAGATTGGCGCTTTGAAGACGGTCTGCGAGCTCGAGTATTGCGGCGGTGGTGGCGGGGATTGGCGGCTGTTTCGGAATGAGATGGGGGTTGATGTTCGGGTAGGGCAGCGGCTGGCCCACGTCGTTGTCGGGTAGCTTGGCTTGGATGGGATCGACGTCAGCCAGCTTGCTACTGTACGCAGCGTCGGGGTTGACTCGTACGAATGCGTGGCCGGCGTCGAGCCAACCCTGCACTTGGCTGCGCACGTGCGGATGGTCGGGCTGGCCCTGGCCATGATCGACCCTCGTCGCTACCGCGATCACCAACAGCTCCGGCAAGTTGTCGTGCGCTTGCTCAATCCACAACGAACCGTCGCGAGCGCCCCAATAGGCGGCTGTGTCTTGAGGTGGCAGAAGCCACGACGGCGGTGTGTTGCCGTAGAGCTTCGCCGCGTTTGCCGCGATGAGGGCCGATAGCTCTTGAGAGAAGATCGCTTTGGCGGGGTCGCCCGCTTGTACGGCCCCGGCGATGGGATCGAACCGAAACTCGCCTTCGTCCAGTTGCTGGTTTTGGTTGGAGTCGACGTAGAACACGCCCTTGCCTTGGACAGGCTGACCGCCGGCAGGATCTTGGATCTGCACTGGCTCGTCGGCCGCGAATCCGAGCAGTGAGCCGAGCTGTGGCCAAGGACAACTTTGAGTCGTGCAGGAGCCAGGCGAGTAGGTAGGGTTGAGTGAGCCCTTACCACCACCGAGCTCCCGGGTGACGTACTGGTCACCGATGGGGCTCTCGTAGAACGTGATCCAGTTGGGTGCGGCGTTTTTTTCGACGTTGGCCAGAGTGACGATCGCAAGATTGCCGCCGTTCGAGCCAGCGGCGATGCCCACGTTGGAGGTCAAGGCAAAGGGCAGACGATCAATCAGTTTGAGTCCCAAGTTGTCGGCATCGAGGCCGCGGGCGTAACGAAGCACGTCAACCAAAGCCTGTTGGCAATCCGGACCGCGGTAGTCGTATCCGCCGCCGCTCTTGAAGCCATCGGATTGTCCGCCCGGAAGCAAGAACTGAACGGCGATCGCTCCGTAGTCTGGAAGCTTGCTCTTGTCAGCGACTGTAATGGCGCCTGCGGTGTGGCCACCTTGCACATCGACGACCACTGGTGCCCCATCTGGGTAGCGTGCAGCATCACTCGCTGGGTGAAAGATCCGGAGCGCGATACCTTCTTGGCCAGCGCTGCTCGAAGCGATTGTGGTGTCAAAAAAGCCGGCGTCGACCGCAGTCGCCGAGCCGCCACCACCGTCGCTTCCGCCGCTACCTCCACCGCTGCCACCGCTGCCACCCTCGGCGGTGGTGGCGACTGTCGTCGTGCTGTTGGAGGGTTCGGACTCGTTGCCGCTCGAGCAGGCGAGGCTCACGAGGCTGGTTGCCACGAGCAGGAGCGTTCGGACAGATGGCTTTCGCATACCCTGAGACTAGCAACCTTCGTGCCCGTGGACCGCGGCCAAGCGGCGACGGTAAGCATGGAGAATCGCATCTCATTCGGGCTTCCGCTGTTGCCCTCGACAACATGGGCAAACGGGCGTTGCCAGCGGCACCAGCGCAGCCTGGGCGCAGCACAGCTCGGGCACGTCGCTACACATTTTGACATACCGGAACACACGGTTGCCTTGGCACGACGGAAAACGCGCGGTTCTATTGGCTGGCCCGGGTTGTGCTGGGGCCTAGCGCATGCGTATCAGCTCGCGGTGGGAGGAAATACTGATCATGGCCGCAGGCCTAGTAGTGGGAGCCGCGCTGGCGACATGGCTTCTCACGTGCGGCGGCGAGGTCGACGGTATGGGCGGCCAGAGCAGCCCACACCGCTTGGCCGAAAGCCGAGCGCTGAGAGTGCCTGCGAAAGGAGCTGCGGGAGATGTTGATGTCTGGCGGGAGCCCAAATATGGCCCCAAAGATGCCACGACGGCGCTGCGGGCGGAAAGTGGGGCAAAGATGGCGTGCTTAGGGGCTTCTTCGAGTTGCCGCCTAAGCGCTTGACCCTGGACGGCGGACACAGCGAAGCTTCGGTTCGTGACTCAAGATCCTCAAGCGCTCGGACAGAACTACCCCTGCGGCGAATGCGGCGCGCAGACCCAATACGACGCGGCCACCCAAGGGCTCAAGTGCTCCTACTGCGGCCATCAGCAAGCCATTCCCGCTCAGGGCGGAGCGATGGCACCCCGCGAGATCCCCATCGCCGAGGGCATGCGCATGGCAGCGCGAGGGCTGGGCACGCCGGTCAAAGAAATCGGCTGCGACGAATGCGGCGCGAACGTCGCCGTCGAGCCGCAAGCACAGACGGTCAGCTGTCCCTTCTGCCGCTCGGAGAGAGTGCTGCCTCGCGAAGCAGCCGGCAACCAGATCCGCCCTGAGTCGGTGGTACCTTTCCGCATCGACAAGGCCGCCGCAAATAGCGCCTTCGGCGAGTGGATCGGCGGGCTGTGGTTTCGCCCCAGCGATCTGAAAGCGATGGCCAAGGTGCAAGAGCTCGGCGGGGTGTACATCCCCTTCTGGACCTTCGACGCCCAAGTCTACTCACAGTGGTCTGCCGAGGCTGGCTACTACTACAAGGAAACCGAGATCGACTCCGAGGGCAACGAGCGGGAGGTCACCAGAACTCGTTGGGAGCATGCTCATGGTCACCGTAACGACTTCTTCGATGACACGGTCGTGTGCGCATCGCGAGGCCTGCCCGAATCGTTGGTGGATCGTTTCCAAAGCTGGAACACCGCCGACTTGCAGCCCTACGAGCCGCGCTACCTAGCGGGCTGGACCGCCGAGTCCTACGCCATCGATTTGCCCAACGCCTGGACCAAGGGCGAGCAGGTGATGGCAACGACCCAGCAATCCCGTTGCGGTAGCGATGTCCCCGGCGATACGCACCGCTACTTGCAAGTGCAGAACACCTTCTCGGCGGTGACCTTCAAGCACGTGCTGCTACCAGTCTGGATCGCCGCTTACCGCTACGGCGACAAGCCCTACCAGTTCTTGGTCAACGGCCAGACCGGCGAGGTCGTCGGCGTAGCTCCATGGTCGGTCTGGAAGATCTTGCTCTTCGAGTTGACCATCTCCGCCATCATCGCCGCCATCGTCATCGTCACCCAAATGAAGTGACGAGCGCCAGGGGGTTTTCGGATGGCTCCACGGCACAAAATGCAGAGCCGCCGGACGGCAGAAGCGGCCCGGCGGCAGTGTGCAAAGAAGAAGACGGCTACGCTTGCGCGGGAGCCTTCCAGTTGTCGGTGGCGGTTTTGCTCGCCGTCACATGGGTCCAGGTGATCGTCTGGTAGGTGAACGACACGTGCTCGCGGATTTCATGTTTCATGTTCTCCGGATACTTGTTGTTCAGTTGCTCCATGCGGATACCAGCGATGTTCGCGTTCTCGAGATTGACCGTATAGAAGTGCACCTCGTCGCCAGTTTGGTCGGGGTGATACATCTTCAATTCCCACTTCGGGATGTTCTCGTTGCGCACGAGCACGAACATCA
>CAZRGL010000312.1:0-12998 GCA_964599485.1 uncultured Polyangiaceae bacterium | reverse complement strand
CCGTCGTGGCCCCGCACGTGATGGCCGAAATGTACGAAAACGCCGCTGCTTACCGTGAACATCTTCTTGTTGCCCTCAGCACGAGTGTTGTACGTCCGTGGCTACTTGTCACCGAAAGCTGCGACGGTTCGGAGCTGAAAGGCGCTCAGGACTGATAGCGCTTGCGGATGTTGGGCACCAGATACTCGTCGAAGGTGCGTTTCAAATCGTACTGCGGCGCAAATCCCCAATCCTGTCGTGCTCGCAAATCATCGACATCCGCCGGCCAGGTGTCGACAATCGATTGCCGGCGCTCATCGGGAACGAAGTCGATTTGGGCACCGTCGAAAGCCGTTCGCACGAGCCGCGCGAATTCGTCTGCGGTCGGGCTGAAGGCGGTGATGTTGTACACATGGCGGCTGAGTTGCTCGAGCGGAGCCTCCATCAACTGCATGAGCGCGTCGATGGCATCCGGCATCGCCATGAAAGGAATGCGCGTGTCGCCTCGCACGAAGCAAGCGTATGGCTTGCCTTGCGCGGCAGCATGAATCATCTCGGGTGCAAAGTCGCTCGTCCCACCATGGGGCACCGTGAACGCCGAAATCAGTCCTGGAAAGCGGATCGCCCGAAAGTCTACGCCTCGTTTCTCGCCTTCGACCGCCAACTGTCGATAGTGCCGCGCGTAATAGCGGCCAAGATGCTCACAATAGAGTTTGTTACAGCCGTACATGGTCGTCGGCATCGTGTAACTGGACTCTTCGACCGCACCGGCTCGTTCCTTGTCATCTCGTCCCCCCAAACCGTAAACAGCGATGGAGCTCGGAAAGAGGAACTTCACCCGCCGGCCGTGCCAGCGCGACTGCTCGATCGCGAGCTTGAGCAAGTTGAGCGTCCCCCGAACGTTGACCTCATGCGCGGTCTCGGGTGTGAACTCGGCGCGGGTAGACAGCAACGCAGCGAGATGAAAAATGGCATGGATCTCGTATTCGCTAACGAGACGCTCGAGCAGCCGCGTGTCGAGCACATCGCCGATGATGCGAGCCTGACATTTGGAAGCTGTCGAGTCGTCGAGCTCCTTCAAGTCGAGCGCGAGAATGTCGTAGTGGCTCGACTTGGCCAATCGATGAACGAGGCCGTTGCCGACCTCACCGCCCGCGCCGGTGATAACGACGACTTGTTTGCGTGACATCGGTCCGTTCGATCTAATGTCGGTGACAGGTTCGGTCGCGACTCAGATGGTGACCCTGAAGAGCTGTTGGCCCATCAACAGCACGTCACCGTTGTTGAGATCGACCTCGCCCAACAGCTGCACGAGCGTGCCGTTGGAGCTACCCAAATCGGTGACGAAGGTTCGGCCGTCGTCATGGCTGATGTGGCAGTGCAACCCTGAAACATATCCGTCCTCTGGGAACAGCACGTTGCCACGCTCTCGCCCGATGTTGATGCCATGTAGGGGTACCGCTACCGAGGGCGGTCCGTCGCCCCGATCCACAATCAGACTGACACGACCGATCCAATCTTCGATCGAAGAGCCCATGGCCTCGACGCCGTCATCGTCTTTGCCTTGCGGATCGAGCGCGTCGAACACCAGCAACTCCTGACCCACGCGAAAACGTTGGCCGCTCTGCAGCTCGATGGGTTGCTCGGCGAGCGCACGACGAAAGACGCCGTTGAGCGATTCGTTATCGCGCACGGTGACCTTTCCGCCGCTGGCGGTAAATACCGCGTGCAATGGGGACAGAAAGGTATCGCTGGCGAAAACGCCACCCGTATCGCGTCCAACGAACGCTTCACCGCTAGCGAGCTCGTGACGGCCGACCTCGTTGCCCTCTGGATCGAGCGCTACCAGGATTGCACCGCTACGTTCGTCCGCGGCCGGTGGCGGCTTCGGCTTCTTGGGAGCGGCCGGCACCTCGTCCAAACGAAAACCACACGACGCACAGAACCGATTGGTGGTCGGGTTGACGAACTCGCACTCAGGACACATCCCTGGCGGCAAGCCCGCATCCTCAGGTGCATCGTCTTCTTCCGGGGCGGAAGACACCGCTCCGGTGCCGATCTGAGTCTCCTCGTCGACAATCTCGGCAGCGTCTTCTTCAGGAGCGGCAGGTGCGGCTTGACCACGGGGCAGCTCTGCGCCGCAGCCCAGGCAGAAACGGTAATGGTCTTGGTTCTGTTTGCTGCAGGAAGGGCAGGTAATCACCAGTGTTCTCTCACAAAGTGCTTCGCCACGCCCGAAGGGGCGAGGGCCCTTCAATCGGTACCCTGACTGCCTTGTGATTGCAACGAACCGTGCGCCAAAATTGCGTCGAGGCGCGTGGCAATGTCGGGCTGGGGAGGTGTATATGTACTAGCCTCTGGTCCCCAGACACCGAGCAACCATGGTCCAGCTGAGCTCCAACAAGCCGCAGAGCGCGCTGACGATCGCCACGTTGGCCCTCGTCGGCTGCGGAGCCGCCTTGCTGGTCGCGTTGAGCTGCGATGGTAGCCGACCCGACCGCAACACGCTGCGCCCGCCGCCAGCCTCGGCAAGTGCCCGCGCCTGGGCCCGCGCTCAGCGTAAGGCGCGCAAGCTGGCGCTCGAGGAGCAGGGTCCTAGGCGGACTGGGTCATATGAAGACGATGTGCCCGATGACCTCCCCGACGATGGTGGAATTGGCGATGCCCAACCAGATGCCATTGACGGACAGGCGGCTGATGATTCAGACGCTGGCCAGCTCGACGCCTCGGCTCGGCCCGACGGCTCCGACGCGGACGCCGGGGTCAGCGTTGCTGCCCTGTGCACGAAGCTGTGTCGTCGCGCGATCGCTTGTGCGCTCGAAATGATGGAAGACGAGGTTGGCCCTCTGGATGACACGATGCGCGAGCGCATGCAGGCGCGCCTGCGGCGCAATCAAGCCAAATGCCAGAACAAGTGTCTGCAGCAGCTCGAGAAGACCCCGGCTGAGCAGAAGAGCGCCTCGGAGTGCCTCAGCCGTGACAGTTGCAAGGCATTCATGCGCTGCATGGAAGATGTCATGTCCAGCGACGGCTGAGTGACCGTGGAGCGCCATAGAAAAAATGGGGGCGCTCGTCTTTGAGGGATGACGAACGCCCCCTGGGGCTGGTCGCGGTCGATTCGAGACATCCCACTCAAATGGGGGGTTGGCCGGTGGGATGGCCCATGGCGTGTCTTCGACCGCCACCAGGAGGTTGACTGTGGTCAGTGCGTCAGGCCGCGATACGCTGCTCGATGGCCTTGAGCACCGTGGCGCGCCGCTTGTGACTGTCTTCGTAGTCGTAGATGACCTTGCACTCTTCGTCGGTCAGCTTGCCGAGCTGCGCCAGGATCGACTTGGCGGTGAGCTTCGGATAGTTGGTCAGCGGGGGCGCTGGCTCCAGCTTGTT
Source organism: uncultured Polyangiaceae bacterium (assembly GCA_964599485.1). Taxonomy (GTDB): domain Bacteria; phylum Myxococcota_A; class Polyangia; order Polyangiales; family Polyangiaceae; genus JAPYTK01. The sequence goes on along the minus strand of CAZRGL010000312.1, from coordinate 9,632 downwards.
TTTGGTAAGCGCGTCGAGGCGCGCATGTACTTTGCTCTGCAGTAGCTCCAACGAACGGGTGACCCGCAGGAGCACGCCGCGCTCGAAGCCGACCGGCGTCAGCAATTCGCGTCCTTTTGCGACGCCGACCTGGCGGCGCCGTGTGAGATAGTCCCGCCAGCTCTTGCCCTCCTTGCCGATGCGGCCGATGAGCTGCTCGGTCGCGCGCTTGGTGTCAGTCGAAAATGAGATCCCAGCGCTGCGGGTCTCATCGATGAAGACGCCACCATGCCCAGCGATGGCGCGTCGGGTTTTGCGTAGCTTGCTTCTGAACGATTCCATTTTGGCTGTTCTCCTTTGACGTGACGCGTTGCGTCGTACCGTCGCGTCAAAGATAACGCGTCGCGTTAGCCTGTCAAGTCTTTCTGTGTGCAAAGGCCAACGCACCCGGCCGAAGGACTCCTTGTCTAGGCTCGAGCGGCAAGGCGCCCCCGTGAGTGAAAACGTCCACACCCCCAGGTATTTTGCCAACAGTCGGCTGGTACACTCAATAGAGTGCACTCAATATACCAACGCGCTACTGTCGACCCACTCACGCCTCAAGGCTGGGGTAGCTCATCGTCACTCAAGGGTTGCTCGAAAAGAGCAGTGAGCTGTCGGAAGGTGTCGATGTTGTCCACATAGCGCTGCAACACTGCATCAGCCCCTGGCTTGGCTGGGTTGAGCTGCGGTTTGCCCTGCGCGTCGAGCTCCAACATTGGAGTGCCGAACGCATCGACGATGGGATCGCCGCCCAGATCGAGCTGAACTAGGTACGCCTCGGTCAGTAGCTTGTTGGCCCACTCCAGCATCCGTGCGCCCGCCGCCTTCTGGTGCTCGACGCCGAGCACCATCTCGGTTCCATAGGACCGAGCCGCATAACGCAACCCAGTGGCGGGATTGTAGAACTTGTAGATCTCGGCGAGGGGCCAGTCGGGCTGCTCGGCCGGCAGCACCGTGATGCGGGCCTGATGAACGAACGACTGCGACCAGTTGGTCGTAAAGAAGAAGGTGCCCCACACCATCGCGTAGATCTGCTCGTTGAATGCGTAGTTGGGGTCCGCCAAGAGCGCTCCGGCGGGACGCGGATCGGCATCGTTCACAGCATGCCAAGTCGGATACTCCAGCGTCGCAACAGGTGTATCGTCAGGCGCGAGCGGCGGCACAACCCACGGGGCGTAAGCTTGCACGTCACCGGTCAGGAGGTTGTTGTAGAGCCTGCGAACTTGCTCGGGATAGACGGTCGCGAAATTCACGTTCTTGTACCGCGAGTCGGTGAAGTCCTCCTTGGCGCTCGAAATGAAATAGTCGAAAGCCTCAGCCAGGTAATACGTCGCCCAGATCTTCTCGTAATAGGCCCCAACCTGTGTCTGGTAGTCGCCCCACCAGTAGCCCTGGTTGTAGTCGTAGTCGTTGTGCAGATAACGACCATCGCCGAGCAGCACGCGGAAGTCGTAGAGATAGATGTCGGGTAGCGGAGCCACATCGGTGCTGTACAGCTCGTCGTCCACACCCAGAGGCTGGCCCGTGCCGCAAGCGTCCGCGGGGCAATAGTACCCTGGCTCGGGTCGAGTCAGGATTCGCGCGAACAGATCGAGCGCCACGGTGCCGGATAGCGCGAGCGGACCGTAGAAGCCGTCTTGCAACAGCGAGGTGGCCGGCGCTGCCGGATCCCCCTCCAAGAGGGCACCAAAGGCGAAGGTCTTGGCGATCTGCTGGATGGCGTCGAGGTAGCGCGCCTGGATTCGCATGGTCGTGTCGCCCGAGTTGAACTGCACGCGTTTGCGACGAAATGCGTCCAGAATGTAGCGGTTCTCGTATTGGCCCTCGAAGAACCGTACCTGCTCGTACGCGTCTGCACCCGCATCCATGCTGAACGCCGGAACGTTCCCGGCGTCAGCGTATTCGTCCGAGGAGAACAGGTAACCGCGCCGGACCCTGCCCTGCAAATCGACCGCGCGAGGGATATAGGCCCATGAGAAACTGGCGTAGTCCGGATCGTCGATGAAGTTGACTGTATCGCGATAGTCGACGACATCGAGCGCAGCCTCGGAACAGGTGCTGCCCATCACCGCATCTGGGGCGTTGGACGCCTCACAGCTGCCCAGCAACCCAAACTCGGATTGATAGCGGCTGTAGTGCATGAACCTGTACGGATCGGCCACATCGACGGGCGGAAAATAGTAGACGCCGAAGAGCCCAGGATTGGCAGCGAGTGCGGTCAGCTCGTAGGCCTTGGCCCGTTCGGCCGAGCCGGGGCTCACGCTCAGCCCGGCGCCAGCCCACACGTCCACCGTATCGCCGTACACGAAGCGCATGGCGGCCCGATCGTATTTGCCGGGCAGAATGGTGTCCTGGCTGTTGTCGCCCGGATAATCCATCACGCTGCTCGTTGCGTACTGACCGATGTTGCCGTCGATCTCCGCCTCACTCAATGGATCGCGCCAGCGAGGACCGACGCAGGCTGAGCCATCAGTGGTCCCCTCTGGGCAGTCAGTGGTGATGGTTCCGTTGCTGGTCCTGAGCTGCCAGTATTGCGGCTCGTAGTTGAGCGCATCGAACGACGCGGCGAAGTTGTGCCGCAGGCCCATCGAATGACCCAGCTCATGGGCCATCACGCCGCGGTTGTAGGCCTGGCGTGCCCACAAATAGACCTCGTCACGATGCTTCTTCACCGCCTCGGCATCACCTGGATCGGGCGCAGGAAAGAGCTTCTGGGCCAGTTTTGCCAAGCCGAGAAGACTGTCAGGTTCCGGCGCCTCGAGTCGGCAAGCGTGGCGGCGGACCTGGGCCATCCGCGCTGCACGACGCTCGGCGCGACGAACCATGGGATTGCTCCGGCGTAGCGGTGAAGCCCTCCGCATCGCGTCTGCAGAAAGCGGAGCGGTGGGATCGTAGCCAACCGCTTGGGCAAGCTGCGGCGAGACGAGCGCCGCCTCGACCGCACCGTCCTGTAACGCCTTCATCCGTTGACTCAACACGGTGTTGCCCGGACCAAGTCGGCCCTGCGCGAGCAAGGCTTGCAGGCGTTGCTTGCGGCGCGCCCGTGGATGCTTGTGTTTGGACACGGGCAAGCCGTCGAGATACGGCGAAATGGCCGACGAGTCGAAAGCGGCCTTGCGCGAGCCGAGCTCCGCCGCGCTCATCGCGGCGCCCCCTTGTTCGACCACACCGCCCGGGCTGTTCGCTTTCACCCACGCCGATACGTCCTGACCCGTGATGAAGTCGGCCGGATCGGTTTGGCCGTTCAGCAATGCGAGCAAATCGACGAGCGTGGCTGCCGCGCGATCCAGAACAGCGCCCCAGACGTTGACGCTACCCGAGATCTTCTCGCCGGTCAGTGGATCCTCAGCGTCGACCATGATCCCCCAAGGCGCCATCACCTGAGCCTCGTTGATCACACTCAAGATGTTGAAGCGCAAGTCGCCCAAACGCGGCGACAGCCCCAACGCGCCACAGGCCTGATGGTCGCCCGCGACGACCGGGTTGTGACAGAGCACGAACACCTCTGGAACCTGATCCGGCGTGGCGGTGGCGCCAGCCTCCGTGACAACAGCTGGAAGCCAGTTGTCGGACCATGGTTGAGGCCAGCCCATGGTCTTTTCGCAATCGCTCTCACCGCTGCGGCGACACTCGGTCAGCCGGCCCGCGATCAAGGCCACCCGAACAGCATCGCTCCATGCCTGCAGCGCCTCGCGGCTGCTGTCGAACAAATCGGCCGGCATGTCGCGGTTGACGTGCCAAGCGATGGTTTTGACCTGTCGGTCACGTACCGGGAGCGTGCACGCGCCCACGAAGCGGTCACAGCGCGAGCCCCTACCCACGACCTCGCACTCGTCCTCAGTACCGTTGGCGTTCTCGTCGCGGTTGGGGCTCTTGCCGGTCGGCGTTGTTTCCGGGCTCGCGCAAACGACGGGCGGCTCGGCGTGGGAACGGACGAACAGATTCCAGCGGGCGGCGAAGCGGTGCCACTTGTCATCGACCACCCCGTAGCGGCGGTCGTAGCCCAGCCGATCGACGGTAAACACGCCAAACATATCCATCCGCGTGCCGTCCCAGTGTTTTGGCTCGTAGTCGGTATCAGTTACCCGCAAGAATGACTGCCGCAGGGTGATCTCGCTCGGGTTGCAGCTCGTCGTGGGGAAATAGCCGGTAAACCAACACGCAGGCGTCGGTCCCCACCAAGGGTCGTCGATCAGCTCAGGGCTCGCCCAAGCCTTGTTGGTCACGTCGAAATAGCCCCGCGTCAAATCGAACACCGGCGCATGAGGATGGTCCGGCTCGTTGACGTAGTAGGCAACAGGATCCCAGGTGACTCCGTAGTAGATGCCGAGCTGAGAGAGCGTGTCGAGCTGATAGGCGTCGGTGAACAAGTTCTTGGACCAGTCGACTCGGAAGTGGCTGCGCTGATGCCAGAGCTGGTCTTCTTCGTTTTCGACGATGACGTTGTATTCCTCGCCCGTGGAAGGATTGTATTCGCGGCTGACGTCGAAGTGCTTTTCGATGGTGTAAGCAGCCACCACTTGGCCATCGGCCACGCGGCGCAGCCCTTTGCCGTCAGTGCCCTCGACCAGCTCGTAGGTCAGCCGCGCCAGCAGCAACTTCTCGGTAATCTCCCAGCGGACGCGGTTGGTCGGCTGTCCATCCGAGCTGGTGAACAAGCCATCGTTTCCCGCTCCCGAGGCAGCGTCGATCACCGTTACCCTCATGAAGAACTCTGGGTCATCGTCGCGGTCTGCCAAAGCGCCCACGAAGAAGGACTTCGTCAAAGCGCCAGCGCCCACTCGGTTGATGGGCTCACGCTCCTCGGCGCAACCCAACAGCAGCGTCGATGTCACGAGCAGTACGACGACACAAAGAGATCTACGAGACAGGACATTCATCAGCTCACCCCCGGTGCAATTGGCGATCATTAGCACGATGGGGCGCCAGGCATGGCTTGCACACCTGTGCCCACACCGTGCGCTGACGACCCACCCGATTTCGATGACGCTGGCCAATCGCCTTGACACTGAACGAACGGCTCCTGTGCAATGAGGCCTGCGCCCCACCCATTTGGCTTACCCGGATCCGCACCAGGTAGCTGGACGCCTGTCCGTCCAAACTAGGAGACTTCGCATGAAAAACCGCGCACTTTGGCTGGCAGCCACATTGCTTCTAGGTGCCGCTTGCACCGCTTCGGAGATCGATGTCGGCCCCGCAAGCAGCAGCAGCGGCCAGGGCGGTGCTTCCTCTAGCTCCGGCACCGCGGGCAACAGCAGCAGTGGTGAGGGTGGCCTCGGCGACGGTGGCGAGCAAAACACCGGCTGCGGTGAGGGCCCGGAATGCGCGAGTGGCCAGGTCTGTGTCGATGGTCAATGCTTGCCAACCTGCGGCGACGGTGATCCCTGCGCTGCGGGCCTGACTTGCTGCGCAGGTACATGCGTCGACTTGGCCACTGATCTGAACCACTGCGGCATGTGTGGCAACGACTGCCCCACCCCCGACAACATGGCATCCGCCTGCGAAAACAGCATGTGCACTCTGGGCGATTGCGATGAAGGCTACTTCGAGTGCGATGGCGACTCCGCTACCGGCTGCGAGTCGGACAAGGAGTGTTCGTGCACCCCTGCAACCACGCAGCCTTGTTATCCCGGCCCGGCAGGAACCGAGAACAAGGGGCCTTGCAAGGCCGGCTATCAAACTTGCAACGCGGCCGGCACGGCCTGGTCGCTGTGTTACGACTTCGTCGTCCCCACCGCCGAAATCTGCGCAAACAACGTCGATGAGGATTGCAATGGCGTATCCGATGATGTCCCTGACATCGACGGCGATGGCTGGACATCCTGCGACAACGATTGTTGCGAGGTGGGCGCCGACTGTGCCGATCCGAAGCTCGTCAACCCGGGCGCCTTCGAGTTCGTGGGCAACCAGGTCGACGACGATTGCGATCCGGCGAGCTCGGACGCAAACGCGCCGCCACCTTGTAGCACCAAGGCAGACTTCAGCGGCCTGACAGCACAGCAGCTCGCCGAGGCTATGGACTTGTGCCAAACAGCCAGTGCCAACGATCCTTTGCCCCAGAAGAAGTGGGGCGTGCTGAAAGCCGACCTGCTCCGGGCCGATGGCTCCAAGCCCAGCGCCAGTCAGCTGAGCGGAATGCGCAACTGGCAGAGCGCGGTGTTGGTCAACTACGGCACCGGCGGTGTCGTTCCCCAAATGGGTCCCACCATGGCAGGGATCTCCTCTGGCCGGATGCGTGACCAAAACGACTCAGGCTACGTCAATCCAAACGGGGGTAGCACCTACTCGACCTCAACCAATCCGCCAGCGGTCTATCTCGCCGCCCACGGAAACCAATTGCCGTCCTCGGCTGGCTGCAGCGGCAACTGCCCTTCCGGCAGCGGGGCCAACGATGCGGTCAACTTGAAGCTGACCATCCGCGTGCCGACCAACGCCTTGAGCTTCTCCTACCGCTTCCGCTTCTTCTCCTCAGAGTACTGGACCTATTCCTGCACCCAGTACAACGACTTCTACTTGGCGCTGCTCGACTCGAGCGCAGCCAACATTCCTCCCGATCACAACATCTCCTTTGATTCGAAGAACAACCCAGTCAGCGTAAACAACGGGTTCTTCGACTCATGTGTGCCCAAAGGTTGCTACAGCTGCCCGAGCGGCACAGGTCCTCTCGCCGGAACGGGAATGCAGGTCGGAAACACCGGTGGAGGCACCAAATGGCTCAAGACCACCGCGCCCATCGTCCCCGGCGAAACAATGGTGCTGGAGCTGATGGTGTTCGACGTCTCCGATCACGTCCTCGACTCGCTCAGCTTGCTCGACGCGTTCGAGTGGAGCGTCCAAGCATCAGGCGTGGGCACCGGCCCCGTAGGTTAGCGTTTGCCCAAGAACGCTACGGACTCGGGCCTCCGCTAGCGCTTTCAGAAACGCCCAGTCAGGGTCAATCCGGCCCAGCCGGGACCCACCGAAGGCAGCAGAATCGCAGCCGGCCCAGGCTCCTCGGCGGCTGCATCGACGCTTGGCGCGGTGAGCACCAAAACCAGCCCAGTGATTACTGCAGCTGAGCCGAGCGCTACGCCACCCGTTGCGATGTTGGCCTTGACCTGCAACGCATCGCGCCGCTTCTTGCCTTCTTCGCTACACACGTTGTCGGGGTCGGGACACAACGAAGCGTCAGAGCGAATTTCGTCGTTGTCGCCAATGGCCACGACACCGAAAGCCGTGCCGATGCCGGCCAGCACCAACCCGGCGCCGCCGACGATGAAGCCCACGATCTTGCGCGTATGCATGCCACCGCCCGCGCCCTCCGAGGAGCCCTCTTCCAGCGCCGGGATTACCACGGTCTGCTGATCCTTGTCGGCTCCAACCGTCAAGGTCTTGGTCCAGGGCTTGTGGTTGGGTGCTGTTGCCACCACGCGGTGCTGCCCCGGATCGACCGGAATCGCCAGACTGAATGACTCGGCGACAACCACGACGTCGTTGCGCTTGACCACGAGTCCATCAGGTGGAGCAGCAACTTCGATGGTCAACTTGGACAGAAGTCCCTCGAGCTTTTTGGCGCGCTCTCGGGCGCCGCGCTCACGCTTCGTCTGCCCCTTTTGCGCGGCCAGCGACGCGGCTTCTTGGTACTTCGCCCAGGCAGTCGCGGTGCGGCCTTGGTGTTCACGACACAGCGCCAAATTCAAAACAGCGCCGACCGACGGCTCGGCCTTCATGCTGGCTTCGAACAACGGGCAGGCCTCGTCATAACGCTTCTGGCCAAGCAGCTCTTTTCCTTTGCGGAACAATGACTCGGCCGCTGCCGCATCGCCCGCGAGGGCAGGCGCCCCAACCGAAACCAGCGCGGCTACCACGCCGACGCAAACCAGCAGCAGGACCATACGATCCAGGAGACGACCTGGGGTGTGCTGGCGGCAGCGGTCAACGATCATGGAATATGTCCTTCGTCTTCGTGGGGCGCACGGGAGCGGCTGTTGTGGACCCTATCACCGGTTTGCCGCCGCGTGAGCCTGGATCGGTGCGCGTGGTAGTCGAAATTACGCTACCGCCCGGTCGCGCACCCCTGGCGCGCCCCGCATCCGAAGAACCAGGCTCGGAAGAGCCCACCGCCGTCGAACCCCCATCGTCGACCGCCTCGTCAGGCATGGCTCGGCTCGAATTCGAGCTGGCCGTGTTGGTCTTGGCGCTGCCTGCCATCGGAGCGCTCGCAGCGCCCCCAGTTTCGCTGGTTGCGGCGCGGCGGCTTCCAAACACGATGACGCTACTGACAGCGCCAAGCAGCAACAGCGTCACGGCGGCCGCGATGAACACCGTTCGCAGTTGCCGCGATGATGTTGGCTGTGGCTCCTGTTGCCAGCCTTGCGAGGTCACGGCTCGCTGCGGCGGTTGGTGGGGCACCATGACGACCGGGTCAGGCCCCGCTGGCGGCGCGTCGAGGCGGGCGTGCTCTTCATTGCTCATGACCCGAGTCTCAGCCAAATCCTCGATGCTCGGCTGCTGACTCAACGCGACTGCGCGGGGCATTCGGGTCGACGGGGGAATGAGCTCATCGGTCTCGATACCAGCCCGTTTGAGCACGCCTGCGATGCGCCGCGCTGACTGCTTGCCGCGGCTTGGACCAAAAGGAAAAAGCTGCAAGGCCATCTGCGCTACGTTTGAAAACCGCTCTTCTGGCGTCTTGCGTAAACAGCGCTGGATGACCTGCTCGAGCGCCGCCGGCAAATCAGGACGGAAGCTGCTGGCTGCCTCGGGCTCGGCGCTGAGCACCATCGTGCAGAGCTGAGCGAGCTGTTCTTTGTGAAAGGGTTGTCGCCCGGTGAGCAGCTCGTAGAGAATCACGCCGAGCGCCCAAATATCGGTGGCGGCTCCCACGTCGCGGGCACTCATCCACTGCTCGGGCGACATGTATTGCGGTGTGCCCATCACCTGCTCGGTGCCCGTCAACGCCCGCTCGCGCTCGAGCGGCACCGTGCGTGCGAGCTTGGAGAGACCAAAGTCCAACACTTTGATGCAAGGCGTGCCATCGGTGCGACGAGTCAAAAACAGATTCTCGGGCTTGAGGTCGCGATGCACGATACCCAGGGCGTGCGCTTCGGCGACGGCTTCGCAAACCTGAAGCAGATAGTCGACCGCTTCGGAGGTCGGCAGTGGCTGGCCACCGCTGAGCGTAACGCCCAGGTCCGTTCCCTCTAGGTACTCCATCACCATGTAGGGGGCGCCGCTTTCGAGCCGGTCCACGTCGATGACGCGGGCCACATGCTCGCTCTTGATCTTGAAGGCCGCCCGGGCCTCGCGCTCGAACCGTCCGACCGCTTCCTGGTTCGCTCCCATCTCTGGCAACAGGAACTTGATGGCAACGCGTTCTTCGAAATGAAGGTGCCAGGCTTGCACCACCACACCCATGCCACCGTGTCCGAGGATCCGCTCGACCCGGTACTTGTCGGCGACAATATCCCCGGGAGCGATCAAGTCGCCTAGCGAGTCCTCCCACGCGATAGGATTCGACATTCTGACACGCAGCTCGGGTCATCCGCCGCCACTGGACAGAGCGCGCGGCGGCTCGGGCATAAATGTAACACGGCAGGCTCATCTGCATCGCTCGAGCTTGTCCAGCCCTG
>CAZRGL010000311.1:0-13002 GCA_964599485.1 uncultured Polyangiaceae bacterium | reverse complement strand
GGCGCAAGCGTGAGACGCGCTGTCGAACCTGGGCATGGGGAAGTGCTTCGTCCTCCACGTCGAGGCTCGCGCCCGTCGTGGTCGCCGGGATGGCCAGCATGTGGGCCAACAGCACCTTGGTCAGCGCCTCGGTGTTGGCCAGCTTTTCCTTGGTTGCGCGCTGGAAGTAGTTGTTCGCCATGACGGCCGGAATGGCAATGGCGATGCCCACGGCTGTTGCCACCAGCGCTTCGGAGATGGAGCTCATCACCGCGTGGGGCGCGATGGCCTGGCTCGCTGCTTGCGCCACGGGGACCTTCGCTTGCTCACCAAGTGCCTTGAAGGCACTAACCACACCGATGACCGTACCGAACAGACCAATGAACGGGGCGTTGTTGCCCAAGGTGGCGAGATAGGCCAAGCGCCGCTCGAGCTTCATGCGCTGCAGCGCCACAGCGCCCTCCATCGCCATGGTCGCGGCTTTCGCGCCCTTGTCGTGCATGGCAAGCCCTGCGACCACCACCGCTGCTTCAGCTGAAGGAGAGGCGCTCATGCGCTTGCGCGCAGAGTCGACCGAGTCCTCGAGGGCCCGCCGCAGGTCGCGCGCGAGCGCGGTCAGGTCATCGCGAACCGAATAGAAGAACCATGCGCGCTCCAAGATGATGGCCACCGAGATCACGCTGAGCCCAAGCATGAGCCACATGACCCAGCCCGCACCGAAGCCGATCATGATCTGCTCGAGCCAAATGACGATATCCATGAATCAGTCTGCCTTTGTAATCATTCTAGGTGGGCGTCAGCGCCGCGACCGTTAATTGCCAGTTGGGCACCCGCCCGGGACTTCAATACGGGCGAATCGTTGATGAAAACCCGAGTCAAGTCCAGGATCTTTCGGCTTAACCCGAGGTTGAGGATTGCGCGTCATGGGGTGAGCACACTGCGGCGAGCACCGTTGTGGCGTATCCCCCTTTCGGTAGCACAAAAGAGAGCGTCAGCGAGCGCTGGGGCGCCTGCGGTTGATAGCTCAAGTCGCTCACCCATAGCCTCAGGGGTCTGCGAGCGCCGGCGCCGAGCGCTTTGAAGGCGTCGAGCCGGCTGGGGTCTGCCATTGCGGACTCGAGCACTTCGCGCTCCACAAGTGCGGGCTTTCCGGTGGGCCAGCGCATTTTTGCCCCGAACATCGGGCCGGTTGGGCTGATCTCTCCGGCTGCGGCGCGGCGCTGGGCCTCGGCCAGCTCTTCGGGGGCTTCGGCCACTTGGAACAGACCGCCGGAATCGTGCTTGTGCGCCAGATCCCCTACCAGCGTCTGTCGCCAGCTTCCGTCCGCCACTCGACGGTCCAGCACGCGGTTGAACAGTTGGGATTGCAGGGCGCTGAACAACAGGCGTTTGTCTTTCTTGTTGCGTGGCGCCCGCGCCCGTCCCTCCACCCAGGCTAGGGCGCGCTCGGCGTTGTCGCCGTGGCGGCCAAAACGCTGGCTGCCATATGCGTTGGGAACTCCTCGTGCTGCGACCCGACCGAGGCCCTCTTGCACCACGAGCAGCGACGTCTCGTCGAGCTCGCGCAACACGATCGTGAACCGGTTACCCTTCAAATGCCCTGTTTTCAGCTTGTTTCGATGCAGTGCGGCCGACAAGACCTCGATGTCGTCGAGCTGCAAGCGCTCTGCGCGGGCCACATCGTCGCCCTCACGACTGACCGCAAAAGAGGCTGTCTGAGTGGTGACCGCATGCCGATCCTTCATGCCTGCGAAGCCCGCGGTCCGTGGGTCGGCACCCAAAGCTTGGGCCAGGTTGCGCACCGCTTGCAGGGTGGTGAGCGAGCGCTTGCGGAAGGTTACAAACAGGTGGTCGCCAGCTCCACACGGGGGGTATGCGCTGATCTCTTCGACGATGAAATCCTCAGGGCTGGTGCGGATTGCCGCACGAGGAAGCTCATCGGGTTTGGTTGGTGGCTGCATCGTGGCAAGCTTGCAAAGCCGCGCCGATGTACCATACATCTGCTTGCGGAGGACAAGCGGTTGTCGACCGGTTCAATGTGGCAAGCAGCGGGGTGGCGAAAAGCGGGCTCGTGGCTGGCGGCTGCGGCGGCTGCCATGACCTTCTGCCTCAGCTTGCCGAGCTCCACCGAGGCGGCCAAGACACGCCGGCGTCGCGCGGCTCGCTGCCCGAGGGACATGGTGAGCATTCGTGGTCGCTATTGCATCGATCGCTACGAGGCCTACACAGCCTTGATGCTTCCTCGCGGGCGGCTGCGGCGGCACTCTCCCTTCAAGCCGGTCGACAACAAGAAGGTCAAAGCACTCAACCGGCGCGGACGGATGCCCCAGGCTTACATCAGCCGCAACGAAGCTGAGCAGGCTTGCAACAACTCGGGCAAGCGCTTGTGTACCGACGAGGAGTGGATAACCGCTTGCAAAGGCAAGCGCCCCACCACCTGGCCCTACGGCAAGGACCACAAGCCAGGTCGCTGCAACGACAAGGGCGTCAGCTCCTTCAACATGTACTTTGGGGTCAATGGCAAAGAGGCACCCAAGAGCGCGTATACATGGGAAAACCTCAATGATCCGCGCCTCAACAAGCCCAAAGGGACCTGCGCCCCGTCGGGGCGGTTCAAGCGATGCCGCAACTCGTTCAAGGTCTACGCCATGGTGGGCAACTTGCACGAGTGGACCGCCAGCGCGAGCGGCACCTTCCGCGGCGGTTATTTCCTCGATGTGCGAATCAATGGCGACGGTTGTGACTACAAGACCACCGCCCACGGGCCGAAGTACCACGACTACTCGACCGGTTTTCGTTGCTGCAAGACGCCTGGAGTCCGCAAACGCAAGCGTCGCAAAGCCAAGCCAGCCAAGAAGGCCAGACCAAGCAAGACCAAACGGGCTCGAAAGAAGTCCACCGCAAAAAAGAAACCTGCGCGAAAGAAGAGCCGCTCCAAGCGTCGCAAGCCCGCCTCGAAGAAACCCGCGCGAAAGAAGAGCCGCTCCAAGCGTCACTGAGGAAAGGACCCGAACGGCGAGCGGTGTCTTCGTGGTGAAATAGAACGCGGCGCAAGCCGCCCATCAACGCCTCAACGTGCCGAGAGGACCCGAAGGTCACAGCACGCCGCGTCAGTCATCACAGCTCGTGGTGCATCAGGGCGTGGGGGCTTCGGAAGTACTGCTGCGGCGAGTAGGACAAGAAGTTGGATACGCGGCTGGTGTAGACGCAGGCGTATTCGTCGACTTGGGCGCCGAACAAGGACAGCTCGCCACCTTCTTTGAGCAACGAGCCCCAGTAGGGGTGAAAACGTTGATCCGCTTGCCGTTGCAGTTGCTGTGAGCTCTCGTCGCTCTCCTTGAGTTGTTTTCGGATGACGCCGATGCGCTGCTTGAAGCGCGCGGCGTCTGCTTCGGCGGCGTGCGCGCCATTTCGCCGGCTCTTGCGGGAGGCTTTCTTCAGCCGCTGCTGGTAGTGCCGCAGCTCGTTTTCCAGCTCGTTGCGCGAATCGTAGAGCTGGGTCAGCTTCGTGACGTCGTCGCGGCTGTTCTGGTGCGCTTCTACCTCGGCTTCGAGCTCCTGGATGACCATGGCGGTGCGCCAGGCCGAGTCCTTCTTCGAGCGCAGCATGTCGCCGTAGATGTGGTCGCCGACATAGAGCACCCTGTTGCCAGTCACGCCCAGCGCTTTCTGTAGCTCACGAAGGTTCCCGCCTTCGTAGATCTTGCCGCGCTCGAAGGGCAGGGTGGCTTTGACGAGCTTGTCGCCGCGGCGCTCCATCATCGGACTGCTGTCCTGGAAGAAGGAGGGCTTCTTGGCAGAGACGATGAGCGCGTCGAAGTAGTGCTGGAAGCTGGGATAGTCGTCGAGCGCATCGTCGAGCAGATAACTCAGCAAGCAGCGGGTGTACGCCCAGCGCGAGTTGGTGAGCAGAAACAGCTTCTTTCCGGCGGAACGGAACTTGTGCAGCGTGCCAGCTAGAGCGGGATCGCGCTCGATGAACGCTGCCGTGTCTTTCATCACCGGGTCCAAAATTGAGCCGTCGCGGTGGGCCTCGTCGATGCACTCGCGAATGTCGGTGAAGAGCTTGCCGTAGCGTAGCTTCAGCTTGCGCTGCCCGAACGCCTCGATGACCACCGCGTACATGCAGGCCTCGCTCAGTCCGTAGAGCGTGTCGATCCAATGATAACGAGCGGTCTTGTGCCGGATCTTCTTGTCGTAGTACAGCGCGCGCAGCTCCTCGCGCGTCAGCTCGCGCAGGCCGTGGAAACCACGTCGCACAATCTTGAAGCGATTCATCTTGAGCACGTTGCCGAGCTGCTTGTCGATGAGTAGACCGCGAATGGGAAAATCCAGCGGGTAGTGCAGCTCGGCCAGCCACTCGGGGTAGCCGCGTTTGATCAGCTTGGACACGGTGGCGTCGATGCTCAGCCGGTCCATGGCCTCCTGGTGGTACAGCGCCAGGGTGTAGTCCATGTCGAAGCCCAACCACTCGACCCCCGAGAGCTTGAGGGCACGGTTGACGTACACCCGGCGTCTCGCAGCGATAGGTACGGGACGGCTCTTAGGGATGTGCACGGCAGGAGGTCGAGGCGTATGGCCAACCACAATCGTCAACAATAGTCACAAAAAGGGTCTTGTATGGAGTTTGGCGCATCTGTGGCTCCTGTCGAGGCCTCCTGCCCGATAGCAAGGGGCTGTGGTGGCCATAATCTCGTCGTGGCGCGACATCGCGATCGCTGCCTGGATGCGGTATAGGCTCGGCCGGACCGGAGCCATCTGGCCCCGCCGAGCACGACATGACACAGGGCACTCCAACTGATGCTCAGGGCAATGACGAGCTGCTCATCGATGCCCGCGACCTGCGTAAGCGTTACGGCGAGGGCGACGAAATGCGCGCCGCCGTCGACGGCGTCAGCCTTCAGGTGACCCCGGGCGAGTTCGTTGCTGTTCTTGGTCCGAGCGGTTGCGGCAAGAGCACCCTGCTCGGCATCGTCGGTGGTCTCGATCGGAGCTTCGAGGGCTCGCTGCGCTTGTTCGACCAAAACGTTGTCGAGCTCAGTGACGTTGCCCTGGCACAATTGCGAGGGCAGCGGATTGGTTTTGTCTTCCAGGCATTCCACCTGCTGGGACACTTGTCTGCTTTGGACAACATTCTGGCGCCTACTTTGTTCTGTCGAGGCGCGCAGACTTCGGCGAGCAAGCGCCGCAACCGCGATCGCGCCAAAAAACTGCTCGATGACGTAGGCCTCGACGGTCGCGGTGACGACATGCCTAGGCAGCTGTCCGGTGGTGAGCGACAGCGGCTGGCGATTGCTCGCGCCATGCTCATGGAGCCCGAGCTGTTGCTCTGCGATGAACCCACGGGGAACCTCGACTTGGTCACTGGCGAGCAAGTGGTCGAGATTTTCGCGCGCTTACATCAAGACGAAGGGCTGACCGTAGTCGCCGTCACCCATGAGCTTGCGCTTGCCAACGCAGCCGAGCGGGTCATTCAATTGAGGGCGGGCCGCATCCTCGACGAAGGACAAGCAGCGTGAGCTTGGCGGCCCTGTGGATCCTGATTCGCCGCGACTTGGTGCGCGTCCGCGGCGCTATGATGACGAGCGGTTTTGGAATCGCAGCCGGTACCGCCGCGCTGGTGTTCTTCTTGGCGCTTGGGCTGGGCGTTCGCGCCGTGTTGCTCGGCGAGGTGTTTCCCATTGATCAGATCGAGCTCGAGCCGCCCAAGACCGCCGATCCAGGGCTCATTGGCGGTGCCCTCGGCTTTGGGGCAGATCCCCCCGGAATCACCGCCAAACAAGTCGAGCGATTGCGCGCTTCCGAGCACGTGGCCGGCGCCTACCCCAAGCTGCGTTTCAGCTTTCCGGCTAGTGCGCGCGGAGGCAAAGAGCTGCTGGGACGCGAGGTGGGCACCAGCGAGATGGTAGCCGACGGAATCGACGCCACCTTGGTGAAAGGCGATGTGCTCGGTGAGCACGCCTTCGCCGACCCCATGAAGAAGCCCGGCAAGAAGTGCCGCAAGACCAGACAGTGCAAAGCGCCGCAGTACTGTGAGGGCCCTGCGGGGAGCGACGGCGTGTGCGTCGATCCGGTGCCCGTGCTGGTAAGCCGTTACTTGGTGGAGTTCTTCGACAAGACCATCGCCCCGGCCCATCGCCTGCCACCCATCGGCGAGACCTTGGTCAAACAGGCCCGGTCGATGATCTTCCGCTTGTGGCTTGGCGAGTCACTTCTCGGACGCTCCAAGAAGGGCGGTCCCCGTCACGTCAACGCGCGCGTAGTGGGGATCAGCACCCGGGCTATCGACATCGGCATCACGCTGCCGCTCGAGACGGTGCGCCGCTGGAACGCCGAGTACAGTGGCAGTGCGGCGGCCGACAAGTTCTCGAGTGTGCTGCTCAAGGTCAAATCCAAAGACAAGGTCAGCGAGGTGATCGCGCTGGGCGCTGATATGGGCTTGGTGCCCAAGGATACCCGTGCCCGGGATGTCAGTGTTCTGCTCAGCGGCGTGATGGCGCTGTTGGCCCTGGTCGCCGCCATCATCCTCATCGTGTCGGCCTCGAACATCGCCTACACCTTCCGGGTGTTGGTCAACGATCGACGGCGCGAGATTGCGCTCTATCGTGCACTCGGCGCTTCGGCCCGCGACATGGTCAAGTGGATGCTCGGCTTGGCGCTGACAGTCGGCAGCTGCGGCGGGGCAGTGGGCGTGGTGGTTGCCTGGCTGATGGCGCTGGGGGCCGACATGTTGGCAGCCTCGAAGCTGCCGGACTTTCCGTTCAAGCCAGAGACCTTCTTCACCTTCTCGCCATCGTTGCTGGTGGGCGCGCTGCTCTTCGCTGCGTTGTTTGCCCTGCTGGGCGCGTTCGGTCCCGCGCGCCGCGCCGGAAAAATCGATCCGGCCACAGCGCTTGCAGCGCTCTGACCCCAGCCTCGGTCGAAATCAGCAAGAGCGTAATTTCGAGGCGAGATGGGTGGGTCATCCCTCGTCAAAATTGCGTCTTTGGTGATTTCGCGGCGGGATGGCTCGGGTACCATGCTGCAGCACGCTTATGCCGCGACGGGTTTGGGATGCGCCTTCGTCGCCTTGCTGGGGCCATGAGGGGCCGGTAGGCTCGCGGCGTGAATGACAGGGCGGTCGAGGTGCAGGTCGAGGAGTGGGCAAGCGATTTGTCGCGCCTGTGTGGGCAGCTCATCGTGGGCGGATTTGCTTCGACCGCGCTGAGCTCGAGCTTTGCCGAGGCGCTGGCGCAGGGTAGGCGAGGGGGGGCGATCCTCTTCCGGCGCAACATCGCTTCGCTCGAGCAAGTTGCACAATTGAATGCCTCCATTCTGCAAGCGGCCGGACCTGGCCCCACACCCATCATTGCGGTCGATCAAGAGGGAGGGCGGGTTGCCCGGCTCGGACCTCCTTTCTTCACGCTGCCCCCGATGCGCCGACTTGCCAGCGCGGGCGACACAGCGTTGACAGAACAAGCGGCCACCCAGGTTGGCTACGAGCTGCGGGCGCTGGGCTTCAATCTCGACTTTGCACCCGTGATGGATGTGGACAGCAACCCAGCCAACCCGGTCATCGGCGATCGCGCTTTTGGCTTGGACACCGAGACGGTGATTGCCCACGGTTTGGCGTTCACGCGCGGTCTGCAGCGAGCGGGCGTGCTCGCCTGCGCCAAGCACTTTCCAGGTCATGGCGACACCCTGCTCGACAGCCACCTCGATTTGCCTGTGGTCGATCAACCGCTGCAGCGATTGCAGCAGGTGGAGCTGGCGCCTTTTGCGGCGGCAAGCAAGCTCGTGGACTCGATGATGAGCGCCCACGTCGTTTATCCAGCTCTCGATGCGGACAAGCCGGCGACCTTCTCATCACGGATATGCACCGACTTGCTTCGCGAGCAGATGGGCTTCGATGGCGTGCTGTTCAGCGACGACTTGGAGATGGGTGCTGTCGCGAAGCATCAAGACATCGAGCAAGCGGCAGTGGCTTCCGTGCGGGCCGGCTGCGATGTGTTACTGATTTGCAAAGACGAGCAGGCCCAAGAGCGGGCCCATCACGCGCTGTTGCGCTGTTGCCAGTCCGATTCAGCGTTTCGGCAGCGTTGTCTGCAAGCCGCCCGCCGGGCGCTGCGGATGCGGCGCAAGGCTGGTGTCGAGCCCGACGTGTTTGCCAGAAGCGAGACCGCGCTGCAGCTGGCTCAACGAATCGAGGAGGCGGTGTCATGAACGGCGATGAATTGCTCATCACAGCACCGCGCGTGCTGACCATGGACGGCCAAGGCGACGGCGATGGTGAGCTGGGCGTCTTGGAGGACGCGGCAGTGATCGTGCAGGGCGATAGCA
The DNA here is from genome assembly GCA_964599485.1 of uncultured Polyangiaceae bacterium. Taxonomy (GTDB): domain Bacteria; phylum Myxococcota_A; class Polyangia; order Polyangiales; family Polyangiaceae; genus JAPYTK01. The sequence continues at coordinate 4,704 of CAZRGL010000311.1, read as the reverse complement.
TCGTCGCCGTGGGGCCGCGCGAAGCACTCTGCGCTCAGCAGCCCGAGCTGGTGCCCGTGTGTCACAGTGGGCTGCTCACACCCGGCTTGGTCGACGCGCACACTCACGCGGTGTGGGTAGGCTCGCGGGGCCAGGAATACGTGGCCCGGATGGGTGGAGCCGACTACGAGCAGCTCGCCGCGCTCGGTGGAGGCATCGTGGCCAGTATGCGCGCGGTGCGCGAGGCAACCGTCGAGCAGCTCAGCGAAGCCCTCGTTGGCAGGCTGCGCCGCATGGCCGCCATGGGCGTGACTACCGTCGAGGTCAAGAGTGGCTACGGGCTATCCGAGCAGGTCGAGCGCAACCAGCTCGAGGCGATTGCATGTGCCGCGCAACGCAACGACGTACCCGCCGTGGTGCCCACTTTTCTCGGAATGCACGCGCTGCCACCCGAGGCCGGTGGCGATCGCGATCGCTACGCCGCCCAGTGCATCGAGTGGCTCGAGAGAATCGCGGCTGACGGCTTGGCTCGGTATGTCGACGCCTACGTCGATCGCGCTGCTTTCAGCGTGGCCCAAGCCAAGCCCCTGATGCAGCGGGCGCGCGATCTCGGACTTGGAATTCGGCTCCACATCGGACAGTTCGCTGACGTTGGCGGCGCCGAGTTGGCCGCCGAGCTGAGCGCTGCCAGCGTCGATCATCTCGAGCATGTCTCAACTCAGGGAGCCCAAGCGCTGGCCGAGGCAGGCTGCTTCGGAGTGCTTCTGCCGGTGGCCAGCTTCACCCTCGGACAAGCACCGCCGCCTATCGCGCTACTTCGCGACTGTGGCGTGTCGTTGGTCGTCGCAAGCGACGCCAATCCCGGCACGGCCCCCACCGAGAGCCTTCCACTAGCGCTCTCGCTGGCAGTGCGCAGCTATGGCCTGAGCTTGCCCGAGGCTTTGGTCGGAGTGAGCCGCAACGCGGCCCGCTCGCTAGGCTCTGCTGCAGGCTTGCTACGCGCGGGGGGGCCAGCCGATCTGGTGCTGTGGGATCTGCCGCACGAAGCGGAGCTGGCCCAACCCTGGGGCGTGCCCAAGACTCGAGCCGTGTTGCGCGCCGGCAAGGTCATTGCGGGCGCGTTGCGCAATGACCGCTGCGTCTGAGCAGCGACGCAGCTGACGTCCTGACTGAAGCAGGCCATGCGCACCTGACGGGCCAGCTGCGGCCAGCTCAGCTGCGGCCAGCTCAGCTGCGGCGGCCCGGGCGGCTCCAGCTGCCAGGTGAGCTCGCGGCCGACTGGACGATAGGCTCCCACTCCTTGAGCGCGGCGTGCTGCACGGCGATCAGATCCCGCGGATCGAAGCGTACGTGGCGGCCGGTGCGCACCACTAGCTCGTGCTGCAAGAAGAGCCGTTCGGGTGCCGACAGGATCCAGCCATCGAGCTCCCACAACGACACGACCGGCGTGTAGCCATGACCGCGTCGGTAACGCGCCTCTGGTTTGTAGTCTTCTTGTCGTGCGACCCAAAAGGCTTGCCAGCGGGCAGGATCGGTAGTGGGGCGAACGATGGTGTCGGGAGAGCCAGCGGCGGGCTCGTCGCGGGGATCGCTCACTTCGGCCGTAAGCGGCTTGGGCGGCGGGGGCGGATGGTCACCGACATCGGGCTCGGGGGCGTCTGGAATGATGACTTCCTCAGGTTCGATCTCTGCCTCTTCGTAGAGTTGTGCGCCGGTGATTCGGTCCAGCGCGTAGGCGGCCGCGGTGCTGACGTCTTCGTCGTCGTGGGTGAGCAGCGCGATGAGCGGCTCGACAGCCGCGGGCGAGCCTGCCCAGCCGACAGCTGTTGCCAGTCCGGGGGTGGGGGCTGCCACCAGACGCTCGAGCAACAGCTGCGCAATGTCGTGGTCGCACACCAAAGCAAGAGCAAGCGCGGCTTGCGCCTCGTCTGGACCGCCCAGCGCGGCGCGGGGAGCGTGCGTGCTGTGAGGATGGCCGCACAGCGCCATTGCCAACCAGGCCGCTGGAGCCAGCTCTTCGTTAGCGGCAGCATGGAGCAACAAGGGTGATAGTTGAGGTTCCGACGGTGCTGCCAGAGCCAGCGCCGGAAGTGCGATCGCAGCCACGCTCGGCGACGGATCGCTTGCCGAGCGAAGCAGCTCTTCGAGGCTGGCCTCGCCGCGCGCAGCCAGCACGTCGATCGCCAAGGTACGGTACGCCTCATCGCTCTCAGCGAGCATGGTGCGCATCGTCAGTCCCACGTGAGGGTGGGGCACGATCTTCAGCGCTTCGGCAGAATAACGCGCTACCTCGGGGTCGGCTGCGCTGAGGTGGTAGATGACGCGTTCGGCCGCCGCGAGCGCATCGCGTCCCTCGATGCAGCCGAGGATCATCGTCGCCGCGAACGCGCGGGCGGGATCTTTGGCGGGAGAGTCGACTACCAGCTCCTCGACTTGGCGCAAGGCCGGCTCGCCCAGGGTGGCGATTGCGTCGACGGCGGTGAGCATGCGGCGCTCGAGGAACTCGATCGATCGCCAAGCATCACCGAGTTGGGGTGTTCGCTGGCTGCCGAGCATGGCCACCTCTTCGAAGAAGTCACGGGCTCTGCGGTGGGCGAAGCCTTCTTCGGTGATAGCCGGATCGATGGGGCTAGCGAAGCCCTCAGGAGGATCGATCTCCGTTTTGGCGAGACGCGCCTCGCGGGCAGCGTCGCGCTCGACCATCCGTTGTTCGCGCTCTTTGCTGCGTTTCTCGGCCCGCTCTCGGACCAGGTCCATCGTCTTCTGAAGCTCCGTGACGTTCTTGGGTGGCTCCAGAGGCGGCAGCTCCGGCACCGGTTCGGGAGGCGGGTCAGGTACACGAATGCGTGGGGTGAGCGGCTTGCGCTCCACCCAGTGCAGACTGGGCGCGGCGGTGGAGGCCCGCAGAGGTCGACCCGATGGCGGCATCTCACCAGGCAGGCGGGAAAAGTGCTGCTCGCAATGGGTCAGCTGTTCACGCGCCTGCCCGAGAAGCGGTTGGATGTCGGCAAGCGCTTCATCATGTTGGGCGCCGAGCTCCAAGGCGCTGTTGGCCTCGTCGATGCCGGCCATGGCGCCTCGCGTATCGCTCAGTCTATCGGTTCGGTTGTCGATCGCTCCGTAGATCGAGCCGAGGACTTTGCTGAGGTGGTCCGCTGCAGGCCGCAAATCGACAGGGGGCTCGGCGACCTCCGTCAGCGCCCGCGCCGCCCGCGCGATGATGGCCTGCGCTTGCTCGTAGGCGCGCAGCCAGCTCGGAAGCTCCGTCGTGGTGGCCAGCTCTGCATCCCTAGATGACGACACGTCGGCTCTTGTACCCCGGATTTGGCCCGACGTCGTCATCTGGACGCCGTCGACAAAACCTCAATCGGCGCGCCGCCGCTGGTGCTCGGGGCAGGCGCGCGCGCTATGCTCCGCCCGATGGCCGAACAGAGCAACGATGACGAGGGCTTGCTCGAGCTCGACACGTATGCGGCGCTGCGAGCCCGGCTTGCGGCTGATGGAGCCGATCGCGCCGTCTTGTTGGCCGAGCATGGGCTCGACGAGGGGGCTTGGGAGTTGATTGATGAGGCCTGGCAGCAGCGTTTCTCAGACGATCTCGAGCATTCCCAAGAAGACGTGCCCGCCTCGGTGATGCGCTATTCAGAGGTGTTCGCTGCCACGCAGCGTGACGCCCCGACCGAGTTGCTGTCGCTCGAGCTGTTCGCTTCATGCACGCGCAAGTTGCAGCGCGCCCGTGACCCCAAGCTCGCACTCGAGAAGCTGGGTGTAACGCTGACCCAATACCTCAAAGCGAACCAACATTGGGCTGCAAGGATGGCCAAAGACCAACCGAGCGCTGAACGCTTTCACCGCATTGTCAGCGGCTTGGACTCGAAGTGAGCGAGCCCCGAAGTGAGCGAGCCCCGAAGTGAGCGAGAAGTGAGCGACCAGCCCGAAGAAACGACTACTCGACGGCAGCTTCTTCTTGCGGCGCGGCGGCTTCGTCCTCGGGCGGAGCCTTGGGGGCGTTTCGCTCCCACGCGTCCAGCAATCCGATGCGCCGTGCCGAGCGACGCTTGATGCGCTTTTTCCGCTTCGGCTTGGCCAGCCATTCGTGGCGCTTGCGTACGTTCCAAACCTTGTAATTTGCCATGGTCGAAGCCCTTTAGGGGAGGCACCGTATGGCTGAAAACGCGCGTTCGGTCAAGCCTTTCCGCAGTTTATCTCTCGGCGGCCGGTTTGCTCGGCGTCTTCGAAGCGGCGCGCATTTCGGCTTTGGCTTTGGCTATCAGCCGGTCACCACCCGCCTTGAGCCAAGCCTCGAAGGTCGCAGAGCTCGTCGCTCGTCGCTCCTGGTACATTCCGCCTACCCAGATGCGGTAGCGCTTGGTCTCATCTCTCAGCACGTCATCGCCGTCCAGCGAACGGCGCAATCGGCCCGGACCGCCATTGTAGGCAGCTGCCGCCAGCCGGACTGCCTCCTGCGTGCTCTTACCCGCGCCGAACGTCTCGAGCTGTCGAGCCAAATACCAACTTCCGAAATCGATGTTGTAAGCAGGCTGGTCGAGCTTGTCGACCCGATGGCCCTGCTTTCCCCGATCAGAAGCGATCTGCTTACCCGTCGCTGGCATGACTTGCATCAATCCACGTGCGCCGCTCGAGCTGCGGGCAGAAACCCAACCGCCCGACTCCACCAAAGTGATGATCGCAAGCACCTCGGGATCGACCTTGTGCAGCTTGCCA
>CAZRGL010000310.1:0-13031 GCA_964599485.1 uncultured Polyangiaceae bacterium | reverse complement strand
CATCGACCCGCTCAGCGACGCGAGCCATTGTGGCGGCTGCGGCAAGCCCTGCGGGATCCGGCTTGAGCCGCAGCACACGAGCGGGGAACTCCTCCGCAGCGCTGTTGTCTAGCACCCATCAGCAGCATTGCCCGCTACCGCTGCATCATCACTGGGAGCTCGACCATGCGTGCTTTTTCTCTTCTGGTCGCCACTAGCTGTTTGTTGGCGCCGAGCGTCTCTGGCGCACAAGCCAAAGCCAAGAAAACAACCTCTTTGCCGCTCAAGCGGGTCCGCCTCTACGAGACCGGCATCGGCTACTTCGAGCGTACCGGCTCAATGGGCGCAGGTGCCAAAGACAAAGGCGCCTTGCCCGTACCAGCTGGCCATCTCGACGACGCCCTCAAGACCCTCGTCGTGCTCTCCAAGGACGGCAAGGCGGGCGTCGACGGCATCGAGTTTTCGAGTAGCGTGAGCCGGCACATGGGCTTGGCGCTTGCCGGGCTACCAGCCGAGGAGTCGGGCAAGAAGATAGACTTCGAGCACCTGCTCAAGACCCTCAAGGGCGCCCAAGTCGAATTGCGTCATAAGAAGACCAGCTTCAAGGGCAGGTTGATCGGCGTGCAAGACCCTCCCGCAAGCGGCAACGAGACCTGCACCGAGACCAAGGCCGCGAGCGGCAAGACCACCAAAGTCTGCACCAGCAGCCAGCAGCGCTCCGCAATGTTGCTCACCAACAAGAACGAGATCCGCCGCTTTGCGCTCGGTGAAATCACCAGTCTTCGCCCTACCGATCCTGCCTGGCGCACACGTCTCGGCTCGGCGCTCGACGCGCTGTCTCAACGTGGTGCTCAGACCTCTCGAAAGCTGCGGATCCTCGGCAAGCCCGGCAAAGCCGTCACCGTCGGCTACGTAGCCGAGACTCCGGTGTGGCGCTCGACCTACCGGTTGGTGCTCTCCAAGACGAAGAAAGACGCTGACGTAATACAGGGCTGGGCCTTGCTGCACAACGACACCGACGAGAGCTGGAAACAGGTGCGCGTCGAGCTCGTCAACGGCCGACCCGACTCCTTCCTCTTCCCGCTGGCCGCACCGCGCTACGCCCGCCGCCAGCTCGTCACTCCTCAAGTGGAGCTCTCGACCGTGCCGCAGCTGCTCGATACCACCGTCGACAACATGTGGCTGGGCGACTCCTTCGGCGCCGGTGGCTTGGGCCTGAGCGGCGTCGGATCAGGCGGCGGAGGCCACGGCGAAGGCATCGGGCTGGGCAGCATGGGCACCATCGGTCACGGCTCGGGCTCGGGTAGTGGCGAATGGCAAAGCGGTCTGCTCGCCGTGGGCAATCTTGCGTCGCTGGCCAGCGCCGATGGCGAGGAGTCGGGCGCCATGTTCCGCTACAAGCTCAAACGACCCATCGATTTGCGCGCTCATGGCTCAGCACTGCTGCCCTTCGCGAGCGAGAAGCTCCGCGTGCAGCGCATTGCATTTGTCGCCTCACCAGGCAAGACCGCCCGTACCGGCGTGCATTTCACCAACACGACCAGGCAGACCTTCCCCGCCGGCCCCATCTCCGTGTTCGCTGGTGGCGGTTTCGCGGGTGAGACCGCGCTGACGCGCACCAAACCCAGCGAGAAACGCATCCTCAAGTTCGGCTTCGATTTGGATGTCGAGCTCAACCAAACCGGCCACCACACGCGCGATGAGCCGCGTACCCTGCGCTACCACAAAGGCACCATGACCGAGCACTTCGTGCGTCACCACACGGTGACCTACGATCTGGTCAATCGCAGCAGCCGCGCCCGCACGGTCTACATGCCTCTGCGCTACGTGAGCAATGCAGACGTCTCGGGAGCCGACAAGCTCACCTACGATGAGGAGCAAAGTCAGCCCATCGCCGTATTTGCGTCCCCCGCGGCCAAGCGCGACAGGCGAACCTTACAGGTGCGCGAGGGCCTCAGCCGCAGGATCCCCGTCAAAGGCAAGAAGGCGCTCGAGCGCATGCGCAAGCTGTCCAAGACCAGCAGCGTACCGGCAGCCCAGCGCGCCACCTTGCGGCGTGTGGTCAAGCATCGCGACAACGTCAACGGGCTGGTCAAAGCCATCGCACGCACCAAGAAACACATCCTCGAAGCGGGCAGCGATCTGCGTCGGCAGCGGGCCAACGTAAGCGCTTTGCGGGGCCGAGATGCAGGTGAGGCCATCGTCGCCAAAATGGTCGCCAGTGAGCAAAGGGTCAGCGAGCTGCGCAAACGTGAGCGCAACTTGGGCCGCCAACTGAACAGCGAGAAGCAGGACGCCCTCAAAGCCCTCAAAGCCCTCAACAACAACCCGAAGAAGACCAAAAAGCGCGCTTCGCGCTAGTGCGGTGGACTCCGTTTCACCGCCGAGCCTTCAACGTTGATACTGGAAGCGAGGCAGCAGCACGCCGTCGATCAGCGCACAGCCGCGACCGTCGGACTTCTGCAGCGCGGGGCTATGCCTCTTCATCTCGACGGTGGCAATCTCACCAAGAAAGAGAACCTCGTCGCGATGAGCCGGCTGCGGAGCTTCGACACGCTGCCAAGCCACCACATCGAAGACCATCAGCTCACGCTCCACGGCCCCACTGCGCGTTCGGAGCAGCTTCTGGCCGTAGACATGCACGCCATCGAGCCCGAAGGCGATGGCGCCGCGCGGCCAGTTGTCCAAGCTGTGAGTGGCCTGCGTCGTCTCGTCAACCAGGCGCAGTGAGCCCTGACCGAAGCTCACGCTGAGGCGAGCTTGCACGCCTGCGGCAGGCGTTCGACACCACAAGAGCCGAGACGTACCACCAGCGAGCTCGCTCTGCCCTCCGTGACTGCGGAAGACGACGCGGTTGCCCCCCAGCTCGACAAAGGAAGGTCCTTGCTCAGCAGCCCCGCGACGCCGCCGCGATACCTTGACGCGCGGCAGTCGAGCAGCAGGCGTTGGGAAAACCTCTGCAAGCGCGCTCTCGCGCTGAGCCTGCCTCACCCAAAACCGCAGCGCTGCTTCGCTCAGCCCCAGCTCAGCGGCAACCTCGCTGCTCGCCATTCTTTCTGCGCGGACCAAACGAACCGCTTCGGCCCTGAGTGCTGGGTTGTTCGATCCACGTATCAAAGGCGTTGCTCTCCCCACGGCCAGCTGCTCGGTGCAAGCGATTCTACATCAACATCGACCCAGCTCCCTGCCGCGATGGACGGAATGCTGAGCTGCACAAGATGATCCCACGAGTGCATAGCCACAATATCTGCTGCACATGCGACGTCACCAGTTGGGATTGTGGTTGGTTACTGAGCGTCGCGCACGGCATCGATAGTTGCAACCCGGCGCGACGCGAGCATGCCGCAGGCCGCGTGTCGGCTCTGGCCGCCGGAATAGCGGCGCACGATGGGCGCGCCGAGCACCTGCAAGTCGTCGCGGAACTGCTTGAGCTCTTCATCGGTGGGCGGCCGAAAGCCGTCGGGCCGGCTGTCGTTGACATCTATCAGGTTCAGCCGCAGCGGGACGCCTTCGAGCAGAGCCGCTAGTGCCCGCACTTCTTCGATGTTGGTGTTGACCCCACCGAGCATGACCAAGGCCACCGTCGTCAAGCCCGGTGAGACTGCTGCGTGCGCGCGTATCGCCTCAGCCAGCTCCGACAGCCCGGTTTGGCCGGCCACCGGGCACAGCTTCTTGCGCAGCGCCTCGCGCGCGCTCGTCAGCGAGACGATGAGCCGGTACTTGTGCCGCTCGGCGGTGTAGCGTCGGATTTGGGCAACGAGCCCAACGGTGGAAATCGTGATCGCCTTGGCCGAAAGCCGCCCCCCACAGGGATGGGACAGCAGCTGCGCGGCCTGGATCACGGCTCGGTAGTTCTGAAAGGGCTCGCCTTGCCCCTGAAAGAGCGCGCCCGTAACGCGACCGGGCGCTTCGTCGCGCACGATGCGGTAGGCCGAGAGCATCTCCCAGGCTTCGAGATTGCGCTGCAGCCCCATTCGGCCGGTGGCGCAAAACTCGCAAGCCATGGCGCAACCCACCTGCGCGCTGAGACAAATCGCGAACCGCTCTGGCAGGTGCAGCGGAATGCGCACCGCCTCGCTCATGGCGCCGTCTGGCGAGCGAAACAGGTATTTGACGAAACCGTCACTCGGATCGGCTGCCCGCTCGAGCACCTCGAGTTGCTGGCGGCTGAGGCCTGCTTCGACCGCCTCGCGAACCCGGCGCGGCAGCCCCTCGAGCGTCATCAGATCGTCCTGCCCCTTGAAGAGGACATGCGCTAGCAGCCGTCGGGCATCGCGGGGCTCATGGCGCACGTCCTGCTCCGAGAGCCAGCCCGAGAGCTGCTCGGGCAACATGGCAAACAGATGAGGGCGCGCGCTCACGAGCGCGTTATAGCGCGAATCGCCTAGAACGGCAGGCCGCTGACGGCGTGACGCTGGTTGCTTTTTGGCGCCTCACCCTTGTGTCCGCTCAGATGCTGCAGGGTGCCATGCAGCTTGTTGATGAGCTTGCGCTCCTTGTCTAGGCCGGTCAGCTTGCTCTGATCGAAGCGCGCCTTGAGCAGACGCACCAGCTTGTAGGCCTTGGCTTGATCATTCTTCTGCAAGTGCAGACCGGTAGCCTTCTTCAGGGTGGTGATCTCGTCGATCAACATGATGCCCCGCGCCAAGCCCAGCGGAACAGCGGGGTGGGCCGAACCACTCTTGGTTGCCAGCTTGAAGGCGAGCTTGTCATTGTGCTTGGCGCCGCTGAGGGCCTGGTAGCTGATGGTCGCGCTAGCCAGGGGCCCCGCAGCTGGCGGCAAGGCGTTGGCATTGTTGGGGGCGAAGCCGAAGAATATCCCGCCGCGCTCCTTGCTCAAGAACAAGGTCTCGACGGTCATCGTCAGCCCCCCGTTCTTGGTGCGTTTGACCGCGTCGCCCGGCACGCCATACAGGCCCACCAGTTTGTAGCCGGCGCTGGGCTGGACGTTGAGCTTCATGTCGTAGCCGAGCTCGGTGATCATGACGTCCAAGTCTTTGGCGAAACGCTTACGCATTTCGGCGACGTTTGAAAAGAAGAAGAGGTTTCCGCCCCGTACGCTGGCGATCTTGGTAGCGAGCTCGGCCCCGAACTGGGTGCCCACACCAATCGTGGTCAGCCCGATGCGCTGCTTGCTAGCCGCCCGGCTCATGGTCATGAAACTGCCAGCCGAGGTGGCGCCCACGTTGGGCCGCTCGTCGGTGAAAAGCATCACCCGCGTGCGCCCTTTGAAAGACTTTTGGCTCTTGCGCGCCAGCTTGAAGCCCAGCGCGAGCCCCTGCTCCATCGCTGTCGAGCCCTCGCTCACAATGGAGCTGATGACCGGATAGATGCTGGCCGCTTTGGCGATGCTGGTCGGCTGCATGTGCACGTGTGTTGTGCTGCCGTAGAGCACGATACCGATTTGATCGTTGCTCTTGAGCTGCCCGACGATCGTCTTGAGGCTCTTTTTGACGGTGTCGAGCGGGCTGCCAGACATGCTGCCGCTCTTGTCGACCACAGCGATCAAGTTGATCGGGTCACGCTTCCAGGTCTTGGGGTTGATGTTGCTGGAGAAGCCGAGCTGGGCAATCCAACGCACCTCTGGTTGGGCGGCCAAATCAGCCTTGGTGGCTGCGGTCTCGAGGCAGATCGTCTGCTTGCAGCCACGAGAGCCTGCCAGCGGCAAGTCATAGCGACTGAGCAAGCCTTCGGAAGTGAAGGTCTTGGGGTGAGGGACCCGGCCTGCCAGAATTTCTTGGCGAGCGAACGCCACATCTTGGGCGCCGCCCTGTGTGACACCCATGCGGCCACTGGGCGCGCCCATTGCCCTCATCATCATTCTCGGCCGTGGCGCCATCGTCGGCGCTGGCGCGAAGCTGTACGACTCTTTGTCCTTGTCCTTGTCCTTCTTGCCCCGCGCGCTAGCCGGCGATCCGGCCAGCCCCAAGGCCACACAAGACACCGTCAACGTCAACAAAAGCCTGGCCATTCGGCCTGCCCGCCTGCTCATCGTTCCCTCCTCGTGTGCTGCTGGCGCAATCCAACCTGGGCATGTACGTACAGGGCGCAGAAAGGTTCTCCTGCCTCGTCGTCGCTCAGCTGGCCCCAAGTGCGCCATCTGCGAGCTCCAGACTGACAGAGGGCATGATTTGGCCTGTATTAGGCCAACTGAAGGCTGCCGAGCCGGCCATGTTATTGTCCGGCGATGAACACGAAGGCCCCAGCGGCGGGCGGCGTGGCGGCGCTGTCGTGCGCTGGGGATCAGCGACAGATGGGCGAGGCCCAGGGTAGCGGCTGCCGCTCCATCATCGAGCAGCTGCCCGCGACGATGGTCGAGCTGCTGGGTATTCCAGCCACGGGCGCTGTTGGCCACCTCGCCGAGCGGCTGGCACGCTTGTCGTATCCAGCGCTGGGCGTAGCCTCACGCAAGTGGCTCGAGCGCAGCTTGGCGCTTCACTACCCCGCGCAGCATCTGCGCTTGCAGGGTATCGCCCGCGGAGCCGGCATGTCGGCCGGCAGCTTGCTGGTCGGCGCAGCGGCCGAGATCATCCTCAACGCCGTGTCATATCGTGCCCCCGGGGCCTGCACGGCGATCGGCGTGACCGCTGATCGGGCTGTTGGCGGCGAGCCGATGATCGTCAAGAACTTCGACTATCCCCTCGCTGCATTGCCGACCTACCTGTTGCGCCACAGCAAGCCGACCGATCGAGCACTGTCCGAATCGCTCGATGTGACAGCTGCGCCGCTGTGCGGCAGCCACGAAGGCGTCAACGCGCATGGCCTGGCGGTGGCCTACAACTATGGCTACTTCGAAGGACAAGCCGCCGCGCCGATACCCATCACGACACTGGTGCAAGAGCTGCTCGAGCATTGCCGCGACGTGGGCGAAGCAATCGCCCGCTTGAAGCAGCGCCCCCGTCGAGGCGCCGCCATACTGATGCTGGCCGACGCCAATGGCGCGCTCGTTTCGGTGGAGCTTTCACCTGACGACTCGTCCGTTCGCAGCGCCGCCGATCACGGCTCGACGCTCGTGCAAGCCAACCATGGTGTGACCCCCCTCATGGCTGCCCGCGACATTCCCCACGACGCGGTGCTATCACGCTGGAACGTCAAAGCCCTGCGCGGCATCCGGGTGCACCAGTCGAGCGAGCGCAGACACGCTCGTGGCGAGGCGCTGCTCACGGAAGCGGGACGTGTCTCCCAAGACGAGCTCGCCACCATCGCCGCCGATCATGGCGAGAGCGGGGACAACCCCGACGACACCATCTGCCGGCACGGCCCCTACTGGGAAACGACCTGCTCGGTGATGCTGCTGCCGCGCCAGCGCGCACTGAAAGTGATGTTTGCCGCGCCCTGCCGAGGTCGCTTCTCGGAGCACAGCTTGTAGGACAACCGACGCAGGTGTGGGCCGCTCGAGCACTACCACACGCGGACGAGGAGGGGGCACACTCGCCAAAGCCAAGCACTACGACTTGGGGCTCATGCGGCTCGAGCCAGCCGAACGGAAGTGAGGCAACAAAGCGCTCTTGTCGAACACCCTGAGGCAAGACAAGCTGCCGCATGCCCAAGGCATCCTGTCGAGCCTAGACGAACAGCATTGACGCGAGGAAGCTGTGCTCAGACGCAGCCCTTGGCGTTGGGCATGCCGGCTACCTTGCAAGCACCGTTGGCAGGCCCGGAGGGAAACAGCTCGTAGACGCGCTTGAGCGTCAAGTCGGTCTGCTTGCAGAGCTTGCGGATCATGGGCGCGCGCTCGAAGTCGAGATAGTGCTGGCGCAGATAGTTGACGAGCTTCCAATGCTCCTTGCCCATCTCGTTCACGCCTTCTGTGGCCGCAAGCGCCTCAGCCACCGCCTCGTTCCACAGCTCGGGTTGTTGAATGAAGCCTTTTTCGTCGGTCACGAGGGTCAGCTCCCCGACCTGGAGTGTTTGTGCTGGCATGGTCTGCTGCCTCTGGGTAGCGTCCTACGCGATGGACATCGATCCTGGCAAGGGCCTTCACTACCTCGACAATGCGTCGACGACATTCCCGAAGCCTGACCGGGTCCTGCGAGCCATGGTCGCGTTTGGCCAGACGGCTTGCGTCAGCCCGGGCCGCTCCACGTTTGACTTGGCCATGATTGCCGACGCGATGCTCGATGGCTGCCGGCAGAAACTGTGCGCACTCTTCAACGGCGCGAGCGCTGACCGAATCGTGTTTGCTCACAACGCCACCGACGCGCTGAACTTGGTCATCTTTGGCTTACTCAAAGATGGCGGTCACGTCGTCTCGACCAAGTTGGAGCACAACTCGGTGCTCAGACCGATCGCCCACTGTGTCGATGACCTCGGCGCCCGCGCAACACTTGTTGGGTTCGACGGCAAGGGCCAGCTCGATCCCGATGACATCCGCGCGGCGATCGACGAGGACACCCGCTTGGTCATCGTCAGCCACGCCTCCAACGTCCTTGGCACCGTGCAGCCGATCGGCGAAATCGGCGCCATCTGCCGTGAGGCCGGCGTCCTGTTTTGCATCGATGCGGCGCAATCAGCCGGCCTCATCCCCATCGACATGAAGGAGATGAACATCGACATCGTGGCCTTCACTGGTCACAAGTCGCTGATGGGACCGACCGGAACCGGCGGGCTCTGCGTTGGCGAGGGGGTCGACATCGCCCACACACGCGCCGGCGGCACGGGCGTCGGATCCGCGACCCGTCGCCACCTCGACGACTACCCGTTCCGCCTCGAATACGGCACACCGAACATGCTCGGGATCTCCGGGCTATCATGCGGCCTCGACCTCATCTCGGAGCGTGGCGGCGTGGTCGAGATTCACCGGCAAGAGATGGTCCTCGCCGCGGCGGTCCACAAGGCCCTCCGAGAGACCGAGGGCGTGACCAGCTACTGCGGCGATTCTCTCGAGCGGCGCACGCCAGTGTTTGCTTTCAACTTCGATGGCATCGACCCAGCGCAAGCCGGCACCCGACTCGACGTCGATCACAACATCGCCTGCCGCACCGGTCTTCACTGTGCTCCGCTCGTGCATGAGTCGATTGGCACGGCGCCTGACGGAGCGGTTCGGTTCAGCATCGGACCGCTCACCACACGCGCCGACGTCGAAGCTGGAGCCGCGGCAGTCGCGGCGCTGGCTCGGGAAATCCGGGCGCGCTGAGCAAGCTCCAAGCAAACCACGCCCCGACAAGAATCCATTTTTTGTCACCAGTGCGGAGCAAAGCTCGGCGGCGATGCTCTTGAAGTAGAGGCAAGCTCCTCGGTGGAGCATGTCCGACCCAACTCGACGAGGAGCACTTGGATGAGAGACATGACCGGACCCATCGCCCTATCGCTGACCTTGGCCCTGGCCCTGCCTGGTTGCACCGTGTCGACTCACAGCGGCAGGACCTCCGCGACCCAACCAACGCGAAGCATTACCAGCACCAAGGCAGCCAGCAAAACCACGCGCAGCAAACCACGAGCGCTCGAGGCCTCCAAGCGGGACGGGGCGTCGATTGCAGTTCCGGCTGCCGCTGACGAGCCCGGACCCGCGCGACTGCGGCGACTGACTCCCGTCATCGGAGGGCGACAGCTCGGTTCTGATTCAGACGACTGATCACACCCGGCTTGCCGAAACGGGCTCCTGCTTGGCCGCAGCAGCCTTGCCGCATGCTCCGGACTTGAACTCCAGATCACAGCGCAAACAGCGACTCGCCTCGCGCCTAGCAACCTCCTCGGCAACCACTTGCTCCACTTCGGCAAAGCTGCTCCGTCGCTCGCTGCCAGCCATGTGAGGCACGGTCAGTCGCTCGCCGGATCCATTGCTGGCCGGTCGCGCTCTGTCTGGCCCAGGCCCGCTCGGTCGGATGGTTCTGCCGCCGTCGCCGGGTTGGACCAATCGCTCTTCGGCGAGGTAGCGCGCAATCGTCACGGCAGCGCGTTTTCCGGCCGCGATTGCGTCGACCACTGTGTTGGGACCCGTGACGACATCGCCGCCTGCAAAGAGCCCCTTGCGACTCGTGGCGTGCGTTCTCGGATCGACGTCAATCGATCCCCATCGCGTCGTCTTGATATCGGCCTTTTCTGCGTCGATGTCGCCTATCTCGGGCTTTTCGCCCACGGCCACAATCAGCGTGTCGAGCGGTAATACATGTTCGGAGCCAGCAATGGGCAGGGGGCGGCGGCGACCGCTGGCGTCGAGCGGGCCGAGCTCGTTCTTGATGCACTCGAGCCCAACGATGGCCCCGCCCTCAGTCTGCACGCCAACCGGCGACAGCAGGTTCTGCAGCACGATGCCTTCGTCGACAGCGCCTACGATTTCATCCTCATGCGCCGGCATCTCGTCCCGGGTTCGTCGATAGATGATCGTGACCTGCTCTACTCCTTGTTGCCGCACGGCAATGCGCGCCGCGTCAATCGCCGAGTTGCCTCCGCCGATCACGCCGACTTTGCCTTTGGCCAGGCTCCCGGCTCGCAGGTTGAACTCGCCCAAAAAGTGCAACGAGGGATAGACGCCGCTCGCATCCTCGCCCTCGATGCGTAGCGGCATGCTCTTCATCGAGCCCAAGGCCAGAAACACTGCGTCGAAGCCGTCATCGAACAAAGAGTCGACCGTGATCTGCTTGCCCAGCGTCACACCGAGCTTCAGGGTGATGTTGTCGTCGATCAGTGCGTCGATCTCCTTGTCGAGCACGTCGCGCGGCAAGCGGTACTCGGGGATCCCGAGCCGCAGCATGCCTCCTGGCTTGTCGTTGGCATCAAAGACCGTGACCTTGAAGCCACGCAACGAAAGCAGATGCGCCGCGCTGAGCCCAGCCGGGCCCGCACCTACGACCGCCACCTTCTGATCGCTTTCAGTAGCTACGCGAGCTGGCGTATAGACGCTCGGATCAATGCTGTCGGTGATGAATCGCTTGAGTGTGCGAATGGCTACGGGCGGCTCGCCAGTCACATTGAGCCGACAGCTCATTTCGCACTTGTGATCGCATACGCGGGCGCACACCGAGGGAAATGGGTTGGCCTCGCGAATCGCCAAGTAAGCCTGCTCGTACTCTCCGCGCTCTATGTGGGCCACGTAGCGCCACGCTTCAGTCCCAATCGGACAGCCCAACTGGCAGGGTGCGGTCACCGTCGTAGTCGGCTCGTCAGTCGTCAGCTTGTCGGCGATCAGCTCGTCGAACACCTGGCCCGTTTCGTCACCTTCCCAGAAGGCCCGGATCGCCTCCTCGCTGCGGGCCGGCGGGATCAGCTTCTCCCGCTGCACGAGCTTGATGTAGGGAACGAGCTCCGTCACCTTGTCGAGCCGGCTCCGCAGAGTCGGCACGTCGACGCCCTCGGACGTTCCAGGCGGCCCGAGCTCTTTCAGCTTGCCGGCAAAGTCGCTCATGATCTGGGCAAAGCGCGTCCCCTCTGAGGCCGCGATCCACTCGAGCCTCAACCGCTCCGAGCTGACACCGATCTGGTCGAGCAGCTTCTTGCATAGGAGCATGTTGCTGAGCGCGTCGTAGTTGCCTTCGGTCACATAATGGCACTCTCCAGGCCAGCAGCCGCCGATGATGACCCCGTCGGCGCCCTTCTGGAACGCGCGCAGGACAAACGCAAGATCGACTCTGCCCGTACACATCAGGCGAATGATTCGTATTTCCGTCGAATAACTTTGTCTGGAAACTCCAGACAGGTCCGCTGCGGAATACGCTCACCAGTTGCACAAGAACGCGATGATTCTTGGCGTATGCTCAAAGCTTGGCATTTCGCCTCACTCCTTGTTCATCCTTCTTGGGGTACGACCTAGTTTGACCAAATTGTCTTCGCTGGCAGCGCCGAGTGCGTCTGCAAGCGCCGCGTCGATTTGATGACAAACTTCCTTATTGGTGAAGTGCTTCAGCTCGACGGCGCCAGTAGGACACTTCGCACAGCACAGACCATCGCCTTTGCAGAGGACAGGATTGACCGTCGCCTTCTTGCCACTGGGCGTGCTCGCCCAAGAGATTGCGCCATAGGTACATGCCGCAATGCAAGCCCCGCACGACACACAGTGGTCCTGCTCGACCTCACAAACAGCCCCCGAAGCGGTGACTGTTTCGTTCGCGATGAGGGTGACCGCCCTGCCCGCTGCGCCATAGGCCTGGCTTATCGTCTCGGCGATGTGCTTGGGATAATGATTGGTCCCGCACAAGAACACTCCATCGGCCGCAAAGTCGACCGGACGGAGCTTCACGTGAGCTTCCTGGAAGAAGCCATCCGGATTGGTCGCCACCTTGAACAGCTTGCCAACTTCCTGGCTACCTGCCGAAGGAACGACCGCCGCCGACAGGGCCACCAAGTCTGCATCGAGCGCTAGCTTCTTGCGCAAGACCGGATCGGTCACGGTCACGCGCAACACCGGCTGGCCTTCGTCGCCGGTTGCAGCTTCGACTTGGGGTCTCTCTTCCGGCTCCCAGCGAACGAAGGTCACGCCCTGGTCCGCTGCCTCCCGGTAATAGTCTTCTTTGAAGCCATAGCTGCGCATGTCCCGAAAAAGCACGAAGACATCCATCGCGGGCTTCGTCTTCTTGAGCGCCAATGCGTTCTTGATCGCTTGGCCGCAGCAAACTCGTGCGCAGTAGTTGCGGTCCTCTTGCCGGCAGCCCACGCATTGGATCATCACCAAGCTGTTGGCCTTGGCCAGCTCTTCATCTGCACTGGTGGCGCTCTGCGCCATGCGCTCTTCGAGCTCGAGTTGCGTCAACACCCGGTCATCCTCACCGTAGAGGTACTCGTCGGGTTTGTGCTCATCAGCACCCGTGGCCAGCACGACCGCGCCGTGGTGAATCGTCTTGGTCCGTCCTTCGGTGTGGATCTTCGCGACGAAGTTGCCGACGTAGCCGCTCACGCTGCTGATGGTCGCCTCGTGACTGACGCGAACGCGCGGATGGCGGTACACCTTGCGAATCAAGTCGACCAAGTAGGCCTGAACATCGAGCCCATCGAGTGTGGTGTGAATCCTGCGGGCCATGCCGCCAAGATCCTTGTCCTTCTCTACGAGCTCGACCTCGAAGCCCTGCTCAGCCAGGCTCAGCGCGCAGGTCATACCAGCCAGCCCGCCGCCGACCACT
>CAZRGL010000309.1:0-13035 GCA_964599485.1 uncultured Polyangiaceae bacterium | reverse complement strand
CCAAGGTGGGTGCAGGCGGCCCAGAGTTGCTATCGCTGGCTGCTGCGCTCGCTGCGGCTGAATCGGTGTCGGCAGGGGGCTCAGACATGTGCTCTCATCGGTGTAGCAAAGCGGCGACGTCGACGCGAGCGGGTGGTGTGTGCTGTAATGACTTGTGTGAAGATCTCTCAAAAGCTCGTTTTCTGGATGTTGCCCCTTGCGCTAGCAGCCTGTGCCAGCACTCCGACTGAGGCTGAGACAGCTGCCAAGATCGACAGCGCGAACGCCGATTGGGGTGATAGCGACGGCGATAAGGGCGACGAAAGCGAGGGAGCGCCTGTCGAGGTGCCCCAGCAGAGCGGGGGCCGTTCGGTGGACAACCAGAACGACTACCAGGCCACACCGGTAGCGACTCTGCCCGGATTCCGCGTGTTTCGAGACGGAAGTTCACGTGTTTTCGTAGAGGTCAGCGGCAAGATGAAAGTCCAAGAGACTACGGCCGAAGGGGTGCTGACCTATCACTTGGCAGGCGTGGTGGTGCCAGAGCGCGTCAACCGCATGAGCTTGCGCACCCAGAGCTTTGCAACACCGGTAGGACGTGTGCGTTTGGTACAGGTGGACGAGACCAGCGCCGACCTCATCATCGAGCTGCGTGCCAAGAGCCCTTCCAAGACCAAGCTCCGGAGCGGCCCACGCGGTACTGTGCTCAGTATTGACTTTCCCAAGCTGACCAAGCTCGAGTTTGTCGCGATGCCGGTCCAGCGGGCCGCGCGCAAGCCCGATACCGGCGTCAAGGATAGGCGCACCACCGACTGACTGGGGGCTGTGAAGTGAGCACCGCGCGACAGCACGCGCGCGTTTTGGTGGCCGACATCTCCGCCACCCGGCGGCGCCGTCTGGCTCGCATGGTGCTGGCCGGTGGCTTCGAGGTGCTCACCGCACCGGACCGGGCCGCTGTTGGGGCTCTTTTACGCACCACCAGAGTGGATGCAGCGCTGCTGACCGTCGGCTTGGCGGGAGGCTCCGAGGGGCTCGATGAGCTTCTGGTCGCCGATCCGCACCTTCAGATTGTGCTTGGCGCAGCCCCGAAAGACACGGAGCTGACGGTGGCGATAGCGCTCGGGCGTTGCTGCCTTCCAGTGCAGCTACCAATCATCAATGAGCACTGGCTGCATTTGTTGCTGGACCGGGCGGTAGCTCACCGGCGACTGCTGGAGCGTGCGGGCCGACTCGAGACCTTTGTTGCGTCAAGCGAGCCAACAGCGAGGAAATGAGTTAGCTTTTCGAGCGATGCCCGCGAGGAAGATGCTTGCCGCCGCTGGAGCCCGCCGCGGCACGGGCGCGACGCTTGCCGCCGCCGTTGCCTTTTTTGTGGCGCTGAGCGCGGCCTCAGTGCGCGCCGACGACCAATCCGCAGATGACGGCGACGCACCTGTCCGAGCTGGTGGCATCGACCTGAGGCGCTGCTTGGACCTTGCCGATCGCAATCACCCCAAGCTGCTCGGGGCTCGCGCCAAGGTTGCGCAAACGCGAGCCAAGCTGATTGAGGCGTACTTTGCGCCTTTCATGCAATTCCGCGCGTTTGGTGGCATGTCGCTGGCGCCCACTGTTCGCGGCAACAACGTTTTCAGCCCTAACACCGACCAGTCGCTGACTTCCAGCCTGGGGGTAGCTTGGCGCTTTGGGGTAGATGGTGTGCTGCCGCTGTGGACCTTCGGCAAGATCACCAATTTGTGGGACGCGGCCGAAGCGGACGTTCGGGTCAAGCAAGCGGGTGTCGACGTGGCGCGCGATGCAGTTCGGCTGGACGTGCGGCGCGCCTATTTCGGATTGCAACTAGCTCGCGATGCGCTCGATTTGCTCAAGAACGCCGAGGGCAAAATGAACAAGGCGGTCGCGACGCTGCAAAAGGACGTCGATGCGGACGAAGGCGACCCGATCGACCTACTCAAGCTGCAGACATACGCCGCCGAATTGCTCGCGCGCAAGGCTGAGGCGGAGAAGTATGAGCAAGTCGCTCGCGCCGGCTTGCGGTTTTACACAGGCGTGAGCAATCTCGACATTCCGGATGTCCCACTGGCCAAGGCCAAGCACAAGCTCAGTGGGCTGGCCCGCTATCTTCGCGCTGCTCGCGTTTACCGGCCCGAGGTGCTGATGGCGCGGGCGGGTGTGGCTGCGCGGGAAGCGCAGGTGCGGTTGAGCCGCTCGAAGTTGTTTCCCGACATTGGTCTCGGCTTGTCGGCGGGGTTGAGCGCAGCGCCTGAAGTTGCCGACCAGATCAATCCCTTCGTCAGCGATGGCGGAAACTACTTCCATTACGGTGTTGCCCTCGTCTTCCAGTGGCGCCTCGACATCGTGCCGGCGGTGGCTCGTGTTGCCTATGCCGAAGCCCAACTACAAGAAATGTTGGCGCTCGATCGCAAGGCGCTGGGCGGCGTGGCCGCGCAGGTCGAGACAGCGTACGCCGAGGTTGTCGACTGGAAGAAGCGCCTGGACGCGTACCGCAAAGCATCCAAGTACGCCCGAAAGTGGCTGTCCACGGTCCAGATGGCCATCGATGTAGGCACGATGGAAGAAAAGGACCTCATCGATCCGGCCAAAGCATGGGCCCAACACCACTACAACTCGCTCAACGCTACGATGGAGTACAACATCGCCCTCGCCAAGTTGGCTCAGGCCACCGGTTGGGATGCCATCGCGCCTGGAAGCTGAGTAGCCAGTCCTGAGTCCAGCCGACTTGACATGGCCGGTTGCCCAGCTACGGTTCGCCCATATGGCTGAGCCGTCAGCAAAGCCGAGCAGCAGCATCGCTTTTTCCGTCATGGTGCTGGCCACGGCGTTGGCCATCGTGGCTGCGCTACAGGTCATCTTCTTCAAGGCCCCGGTCGAGTCGACCATGGGGATTGTGCAGAAGATCTTCTATTTTCACGTGCCTTCCGCCTACGGCATGTACCTGGGCGCAACCATGTGCTTCATCGGTTCGGTCGGCTATCTGGCCCGCGGGCACATGCGCTGGGATGCGTTTGCCCGCGCGGGCGCTGACGTGGCCGTCACCATGGGGATCATGGTGCTCATTTCTGGGCCGTTGTGGGCCGCCAAGGCCTGGGGACAGTATTGGACTTGGGATCCGCGCCTCACCACCTCGCTGCTCAGCGTTTTGGTCTACGTGGCCTACGTCATTCTGCGCGCTTTCACTGGGGGCGGTGAGGCAGAGCGTCGCTTCGCCGCGGCCCTGGGTGTGCTTGGAGCGGCCAATTTGCCCATCATTCACTTCTCGGTGCGCAAGTGGGGCGGCCAACATCCCAAAGTCATCACGCGCGGCGGCGGCGGTTTGCAACACGCCGACATGAAGCTGGCGCTCATGCTGGGTTTCCTTGCCTTCACATTGCTGGCCATCGCGTTGGTGTGGCAACGGGTGCGTCTACATTTGACCACGTGCCGGCTCGAGGCCCTCGAGCAGGAAGCCCTCGAGCTGGGTTTGGCAGGAGATTGAGATGAAGCACCCACAGCAAGCTACTTTTGTCGTGCTGGGCCAAGGAAATCTCCTGAGCCAGACGACTGCCGCCTCGGCCGACAATCCCGATGGCCGGGCGCAGGCCTTCAAGTCGGTCGAGGGTGGCCCCGAAATGCAGAGCGGCGCAGCGCTGCTGGTGGAGGCATACAGTGTCTTCTGGCTCTGCGTGTTGGGCCTGCTTTGGGTATCGATGCGGCGAATCCGTTCGCTCGACGCGCGTATCAGCCGACTGAGCGAGGACGTTGCCAAAGCGCGTGCCGAGGCCGATGCCAGCGCCGCCAAACAAAACGTGACAGACGGAGACGAGGACCAATGAGCGGCGGCGAGATCAGCTCTCAGCACATTCTCTACATTCCACTGATTCTCTTGGTGGGCTTGGTGCTCGGTTACATCCTGGGCTTGCGCGCGGCCCGGGCGGAACAAGCGCGGGAAAAAGAGCGACTCAAAGAGTAGGGGCCTGGCCGCGTCTCGCTGGTGCGCCCTGTGACGATGGGGCTGCTTGCGTCGCCTCTCCGAGGAGACAATGCTGTCGGAGATGAGCATTTCACTGGACACACTGATCGCCGAGCTAGCTGATGCTTCGGCCGGGCAAGTCGTGGATCGCGCGCTGGAGCTGTTCGGTGACGACATCGCCATCAGCTTCAGCGGCGCAGAGGACGTCTTGCTAATCGAGTACGCGCAGCAGAGCGGTAGGCCCTATCGGGTCTTCAGTCTCGACACCGGCAGGCTGCATCCTCAGACCTATCGATTCATCGAAGCCGTGCAGAAGCACTACCGGATACGGATCGATGTCTGTTTTCCTGCGACGGAGGCTGTCGAGCGGCTGGTGCGCGCCAAGGGGTTGTTCTCCTTCTTCGACGATGGGCATCAGGAGTGCTGCGGGGTTCGCAAAGTCGAGCCGCTGCGCCACCAGCTTTCGAGCTTGCGCGCCTGGATGACTGGGCAGCGTCGCGATCAGAGCCCCAACACCCGTGCGGCTCTGCCCTTGGTCGAGCACGACGTTGCGTTCAAGGGCCAGGCTGGCGGGCCGCTCGTCAAGCTCAACCCGTTGGCCGACATGTCGAGTGACCAGGTGTGGGCTGCCATCACCGCTTTCGAAGTGCCCTACAACGCGCTGCACGAGGAAGGTTTCAAGAGCATCGGCTGCGAGCCCTGCACGCGGGCGGTGTTGCCCGGTCAGCACGAGCGCGAAGGGCGCTGGTGGTGGGAGCAAGCCGACAAGAAAGAGTGTGGCTTGCATCCAGCCCAGCGCGACCTCACATCATAGCCGGCGTCCACACCTCGCTCAGCACGTAGCCGATGATCATGCAGACGGTCACGATTACGATGGCTAGCGTTGCCTGGTTGCTCCGACGGTGTCTCAGGGCCTCGATTTCGGGCAGCGAGCGCAAGGTGTCGTCGCGCTCAACTTCGTAGCACGACAAGGCGGCATCAGCGCCCTGAAGCTCACAGGCCGAATGCTAGGTGGGCAGCGCCTCGAGCGCGCAGCGGCGCAAATGCCGACGCAGGCGTTTGGGCAAGCTGAAGGGCAAGCGCAGCTCCTTGGTTTGCACGCGCCGAAGTTGAGCTTCGAGCTGCTGTTGCGCGGCGCTCAGACCGTCGCGATAGGGTGCTGTGCTCACGATGTCGAATATACGCTTCGGCCGCCCATTTGTTCCCGCTCGACGATCTTATTCTCGATGGCGCCGCCGTCCGACCCACAGCCATGCCCCAACGGTGAGCAGCAGCCAGCCGCCGCCTCGCGGCTGCCCAGGCGCAGATGATAGCGAGCAGGAGGACGATTCGACTGTGTCGTCACAGGGGCTGGTGTTTGCCGCACACCAATCGGATTGGGCCTTGCCGAACACGGCAGGAACGTCGGTGATCATCATGTCGACCCCATAGTCGAGCAAGGTCGCCATCAGCTCGGGCTCGTTGACCGTCCAGACGTTGATGTCCAAGCCTGCCTCGTGAGCTGCGTCGACGGTTTCTTCTTTGGTGGCTCCGCCCATCAAGTTGATCGCGTCAAAACCGTGGTCTTTGGCCTCTTGAACTTGGTTGTTGGAGAAGGTGATGAGCCCGAGATAGGTCTCTGGCGAAATCTTCTCGACCTCGTCGAGCGTCGCCATATTGAAGGAGCTGACCACGATGCTGCGTTTTTTGGTGTCCGCCTCGATCGCAGCCACGACGTCGGCGGCGAGCTTGGCCTTGTCCGACGCCGGGCAGCCACTGGTGTCGTTGATCTTGATCTCGACGTTCACGTCGATGTCGAGGGCGGCGAGCACCTCGGTCAAAGTCGGGATGACCACACCGGTGCCCTCGAGCAGAGTGCCGGCAGCTGCGTCCAACATCTGCAACTCGGCCACGGTCATGTCGCCGGCGCAGCCGCTGCCGTTGGTGGTGCGGTCGACCTTGTCGTCGTGGATGACGATGAGGACGCCATCTTTGGAGTGAATCACGTCGAGCTCAACCATGGTGGCGCCTTGGGCCACAGCTTCCTCGAACGAGACAATGGTGTTCTCGGGAAAAGGATCGCCGGCTTTGCTCTTGCCTACGCCGCGGTGGCCGCAGTTGATGACCTCATAAGCAGTACAAGAACACTTGCTGTGGGCAGTTGGCGATAGGGCGATCAACACGAGAAACGCAACGCAGAGCGTCCAACCAGCTCGAGAGAGAAGACCAATCATCGCTGCATCATAGCGCCCCGCGGTCGCGTTCGTCAGCGAAGCTGTGCTTGCCCCGCGTTATGCCCGCCGCGCTTCTGTAGTAACCATGGGCAGGTCCTGGAGGTGAATCATGGAGATGTCGTTTTCGCCCACGCAGATCGCGTTCCGGCAAGAGGTTCGTGATTGGATCCACGCTGCGTTGCCGCCGCCGTTGGCCGCGAAGGCCGCCGACGACGTTGACTTCTCGCAAGAAGAAGTGATGCAGTGGCACAAGATCCGGTTCGAAAAAGGCTGGGTCGCCCCTCACTGGCCGAAGCGCTACGGCGGACCAGGGCTCGACGTCACCGAGCGCTTCATACTCACCGAGGAGCTCGAGCTGGCCGGCGCCCCGAGGCTGAGCCCATTCGGTTTGTCCATGGTGGGCCCGCTGCTGATGCAGTTTGGCTCCGAGGCACAAAAAGAACGCTTCTTGCCCAAGATTCTGAGTGGCGAGGAAGTCTGGTGCCAGGGTTATTCGGAGCCCAATGCGGGTAGCGACTTGGCTGCGCTCAAGCTCCGCGCCGAAGCCGACAAAGAAGGAAACTTCGTGCTCAACGGCCAGAAGACCTGGACTACCTATGCTCAGTACGCCGATTGGATCTTCTTGCTGGTGCGCACCGATCCCGACGTCAAAAAGCAAGCCGGTATCAGCTTCATGGTGGCCAACATGAAGACGCCCGGGATCACCGTGCAGCCCTTCCTCACCACCGGCGGCACGCCCGCGCTTTGCGAGACGTTCTTCGAGGATGTGAAGGTTCCGGCAGACGGTCTCGTTGGGCCGCTCAACGGCGGCTGGACCATCGCCAAAGCACTGCTGGGCCATGAGCGCACGCTCATCGCGGCGGTTGGTACCTCCACGCGCGTCGTTCGGCGGCTCAAACGCATCGCCGCTCAAACCCCGTATCGCGGAGGTCGTTTGATCGACGATCCGCTCTTCCGGACCAAGATCGCCCGGCACGAAATCAAGCTAGAGGCTTTGCGCATGGCCAACTACCGCGCTCTGGCTAGCGCCCAGCTCGGACACGCGCCCGGACCCGAGTCGTCCTTTCTCAAGATCCGCGGCTCGGAGATCCTGCAGCAGTGCTTCGAGATCGGCATGGAGCTGATGGGGCACAACAGCCTGTCTTGGTTCAATGAAGAGGGTGTGGTTCCGGCCGTCGAGCAGTCGGTAGCCCCAGCCTTCAACTACAACCGCGCCACCACCATCTACGGCGGCAGCAACGAGATTCAACGCAACATCATTGCCAAGCACATCCTCGGTTTGCCGAGTCGCTAGCGCGCTATTCGTGGAGGGACACGTCATGGATTTTCAACTGAGCGCTGATCAGAAGATGATCGTCGAGACGGTGCGCAGCTTCGTGAGCAAGGAGTTGCCGATCGCGCGGATGCGCAAGATGCGGAAGGATGCGCTTGGCTATGGCCGCGCCGTGGTCAAGCAAATGGGCGAGCTCGGCTGGCTCGGCATCGCCATGCCCGAGTCGCTCGGTGGCTTTAGCGGCAGCTTCGTGGACACGGCGCTAATCCTCGAGCAGTTCGGTACGACTCTGGTTACCGAGCCATTTCTGCCGTCGGTGGTGCTCGCCGGCAATGCGATCCTGCGCGCCGGCGATGAAGCCCAGCAGCAGCGCTGGCTCGCTCCCATGATAGCTGGCGACACGACGCTGGCATTGGCTTACGCCGAGCGTGATGGCCGATTTGACCCCGCCCAGCTGTGCACCATCGCAGAGGCGAGCGGCGCTGGCTGGCGACTGAAGGGTGAAAAAGTATGGGTGCTCAACGGCCATGGCGCCGATCACATCGTGGTCGCGGCGCGCACTGCCGAGGCGAGCGACGCCCAAGACGGCGTCTCGCTGTTCGTCATCGACGGCGATCAAGCTGGCGCCACGAGGCAAACGGTCACGTGCATGGATGGCCACAAGGCGGCCATGGTGCAATTGGATTGCCAGCTCGATGGTGACCGCTTGTTGGGCGCCGCTGGATCGGCGGGCGCAGTGCTCGACGAGGTGCTCGACTTGGGCGCTGCCGCCGCGTGCGCAGAAGGCTGCGGCATCATGAAGACCGTGCTGGCCATGACCGTGGAGTACCTGCAAACCCGCGAGCAATTTGGTGTAAAGATTGGCTCTTTCCAGGCGTTGCAGCATCGCGCCGTGGACATGTTCATCGAGTCGGAGCTGGCGCGCAGCACCTCGATCATGGCCAGCCTCAAAGTCGATAGCGACGATCCGGAAGAGCGCATGCGCGCCGTCTCGGCCGCCAAAGCGCAGATGGCTTTCAGCGGCAAATACATCACTCAGCAATCCATCCAATTGCACGGCGGAATCGGCTGCAGCGACGAGCACGACGTGGGGCTCTTCTTCAAACGCATGCACACGCTAAACACCTTGTTTGGCGACGAAGACCACCACGTGCAACGCTTCGCCTCACTCCCAAGCTGGGCTGAGCTCGAGAATTAACCCCCACGGGGTGACTTGGGTTAGGGCACTGGGGCTGCCGCCTCGGCTGATGCGTCGGAAACGCCGGCGTCTGGCCTTTCCGCCCGCTTTTTGGATGGCGCTGCGGATCTGCCGACCGCCGTAGCGGCGCAGTGCCAGCGCTCCAGGACGAGCTGGCAGCGCACTGCGGCGATGGCGAGGGCATTCGCTCGCACGGCGGCGTGCTGCAAGCCGCGGCGCGCACTCGCCCGCGCGCAGCCCTCTAGGCAGCTCGCTTTGACGATGCCCAGCTCAGGGTAGCCTGCGGGAACCTGCTCCAATACGCCCACCTGGGCTGGTTGCAACGTGCTCTTGCTCGTCGACTCGACCTGTGGGAAGCCGATCAGCAGGGGCGTGCCCGAAACGCGTATCTGCTCTTGATGCGCAGCCCCCGCATCACTGTTTGCAGAAGGCAGGGGGCGTCCTTCTGCGTGTCGCAGCACCGTTGCTTGGCAAATCACCAGCGCGCGCGTAGTGGTGACGCCCGCTCCGCCATCGATGCGTCCGAAGGCATGATCGGTCTTGTCTCTGTTGCAGCGTACGTCGAGCACGGCGCTGCCTCCGACCTTGGCCGCGATCTGTTTGACCGTGGCGATCATCGTGGGTTTGCTGCACGGGGCGTCTTGCTCTCCGGTGGCGCCGTCCAGGGTGGCGCAGTGGGCGGTGACTACGCCGATGACTTTGTGCTCGTCAGGTGGGCTGATGCCCTCGTAGCGGGCGATTTGATCGGCCACGGCGATGACCGGGTGGGCCGTTCCCGTGAACTTGGTGGTGGCCGCTTGGGTATGACAGCTCGCTGCCAGCCCCAGGATAGCCACTGTCTGCAGCAGTGCTCTCACGTCGGATTGCATAGTAGCACCGGCGTGGCCGCAAGCAGCGAAGCCGATGGCCGCCGCGAGCGAGCGAAGGTACAAGGCGCCTAGCAATGAATGACAATACAGCTGCAATTCCGTTCTTGGTGTTGGCGCTCGCACTCGGCGCGTGTGGTGGGGGAGAGGGCGAGCCGAAGACGGCGAACGAGGCGCTCGATGAAGGCGCATCCGCCGACACGGCCAAAGCAGACTCACCGGACGGGGCGAGCACCGGCGAGGCGGCTGCCCCGAAAGCTGCGGCCGAGCCCAAAGGAATGCCAGAGACGTGCAGTGATCGATCGACCGACGAGGTCTGCTTGCCGCCGGGCTACTTCGCCACGGCACTGTGCGATGCTGACTATCCAACAGTTGCCCTAGCGATGTTCGCTAATGGCTCACCTTGGACGCGGGGCTACTCGCTTACGACCTCACGCGCTTGGAACGCTTCGGGAGGCGGGTCATCCAATGAGAAGATGCTGCGCTTCGAGGAGCTGTTGGTGTTGCGGCAGCGCGTGCCCAAAGCTGGCGGCATTCAAGTCAGTGGCTCGGGAACCAGCTATGATGTGCTCCGTTGGGACGGCTCATGTGTGACGCTGCAACAGGGTGAGCTGACCTTCAAGACGCCGCCCAAGAAACGAAACGCGCGGGTGGTCTACAAGCGCCTCGAGCGGCACGTGCGTGACGCGCTCAAGCTGATTCCCGAGCTGAGGCCGACCTACCTGAAGCACCGTAAAGAGTGCAAAGGGGTGAGCATGGGGGCCGTGTCGGCAAAGTGCGAAAAGATCGCGTACGTCTTCAGTGACACGATTGCAGCATATGTGCGAAAGAGTGGGGGCGTGCCTACGCCCAAGAAGCTCCCCAAGAAGCGTTGAGCGCGTCGCTCTTCACAGCGATCCGTCGCTTGGATCCAATCGTCGCAGCAGTTGTGGACGAAGCCGGACTTGGTAGAGCAGGGCCCGTCGCGGCGCCTCGGCCATGATGCCTTCCCACGTGCGCAGTCGGGGCTTGCTCATTTGGTCAGCGAGCCGATGGGGCATGCCGCTGATCGGGTCGACGTCGACGATCAAGATAGCGTGCTGATGAATGATGCCGTCGCGCTTCGGACCCTGGATTGAGACGATGTCGCCGGGCATGAACCGGTCGGCGTGCTCGACTAGGAAGGCAAAGAAGCGGCTGCGCTCGCGGAAGGCGATGCGCTCCCGACCGACGAAGCGGGTAGCGTCGAACAGCTTTGGCTTGCTCTTGGCAAACTTCTCGAAGGCCAGGACGCCGGCACGGTTTCGGATCCCGAGGGCATTGAAATCCAGGCGCCCTGAGACGCGCTCGCGGCGCTTGCCGCGCGGCTGGTACCAGGTCCCCGCAGCGCGCTCGAAGCTGTCGAGCACGAAGTCGATGCACATCTGAGGTGGCCTGGGGCGGCCGTCGCGGTCAAACACGGCGTAGGACTGCTCTTCGTGAGAAAAAGCGTGCCGACCTGACTTGTACGCCCAGTTCCACTGAGGGCGCAGCTGTCCGTCGGACAGATGGTCCTTCTCCCCCCGTGGTCGGTCGAAGGGCAAACGCTCAGCGACCAGCGCATCGACGCTGCGGTGTAGTGCGGCGATGGCTCGTCGCTCGGCTGCGCCCTGTCTGGCCACGGCGCGCGCCCGGATTCGCGCGGCCTCAGGCGCCGCCAAGCAGCTCAGCTCGAGGCGGGCTGGTCGATCAGCGCGCGGCTCGAGCAAGGCAGTCAGCCACTTGCTGCCAAAGCGCAGTTTGGCCACGATCGCTCCGGCCGTGAGCCGTTGGGGCGCGATCCGGTCGAAGCCATGCTGATTGCGGAGTTGTTTGAGCTCGCGGTGCAGTGGCGTGCGCATGGAGAGCCGATCAATGGCC
This sequence comes from uncultured Polyangiaceae bacterium, assembly GCA_964599485.1. GTDB lineage: Bacteria > Myxococcota_A > Polyangia > Polyangiales > Polyangiaceae > JAPYTK01. The sequence goes on along the minus strand of CAZRGL010000309.1, from coordinate 1,661 downwards.
ACGCGATCGAACAACAGCAATTTGGCAATCTGGCCGCGAAAAGGACCGTCGACGTAGCGGTAGATGGCCTGTCGCCCCTGCTTGTCGCGGACCAACTGCCTCAGCTCTGCACCGCGCTGGTGCCAAATCGTCTCGTTGCGAAACAGCTTGGCCAGGCGTAGCTGCTTGACCAGAGCGAAGGCCTCGAGGGGATCCTCGCTGTAGAGATAACCCTCACGGAGCAGCAGGGCTCGGAGCACCACAGGTCGGTGGCGATAGCGGGATAAGATTCGCCCGACACGCCTCGCCGCAGGTAGCTTGTCGAGCCTGCGGCGCGCATCACGAAGATTGGCACGCAGGCCGGCTCGTCGCTTGGGCGCAGATAAAAAGAGCACGGGCTCGGCTAGGGCGCGACCGAGGATTTCGGCTCGCAAAGCGTCGAGCCGAGGGGTGCCCGGGCTCGCCGGTTGTGTGCGCTGCTGCTGGACGCGCCGGGTGCAAAACTCGAAGGCGAAATCGCGGGCCGGCAGCTGCGCCTTCCGGCCGAGCGCTCCGTTGACGCGCAGGGCTGGTGGCGACTCGCATCCAATGAGCAAGATCAGCAACCCAACGAACGGCCAAAGGCGAAGCATGTTGTTGAAATAACGCCGGCGCACGGCACTCAGATTCCCGTTGAGATCGTGCACTGTGAGCGAGCGGTTGGCGAGCACAACCACAACGGGTGCTAGCCGTGGTTCGGCCGGCTATGATGGGCCCTATGCGCTACGTGATTGCTTCTGTGCTTGCAGTTTTGACCGTTGGGTTGTTCATGGCTTGCTCGTCCGACGAGTCTGTGGGTTCGAAGACGACCGCCGCGACCAGCGCCGCGGGGGGGTCTGGCGGCTTCGGGGGCGCGATGACGACCACCAGCAGTGAGCCGCCGCCTCCAACGGTGTGCGAGACAGAAACCATCGCGACGATCCCCTTTGACAGTGAAGGCCCCTACGGGATCCTGCGCCATGACGTGGCTGAGGATTTTACGCTTCCTCTGCGTGATGGCAGCAGTTGGCAATTCGCGGACGAGTACAGTGGCTGCGAGAGCTACATCTTCTTGACCAGCGCTCGGGTGAACTCGGGGCTCGACAGTACTTCGATTTGGGAACGCGACATCGATCAGCTGATCCAAAAGTCGCCGGTCAACGTACAGTACTTCTTCGTGGCTGCTCGCTCGATCCCGGAGGCCGAGGGAGAGCTGAGCGCGGTGCGCGGCAAGATCGACGAAGCGCTGGCTGCCCTAGAGCCTGACGCCGCCGCCAGCTGGGCCAAGCGCCTACACGTAGTGGGCAAGCATTACACCGAGCTCGAAGGTTGGGTCTCCACGCTCATCGGTGGCCAGGGCAGGGGCGGATTCGCGATCGACCGCGCCCAGCAGATCCGCAATGAACTCCTGGACTTGCCCGGGATCACCGACGTCGGCCTGCGCAACGTGCGGAGTCCGGAAATCACCGTCGAAGTGCCCGAAGCCGAGCTTCGCAAGTATGCTATAACCCTGGGCGACGTAGCAACGTCTATAAGGCAAAACGCGCTGGAGCTTCCGGCCGGCGGTATCAAGGCGCGCGGCGGCGAGGTGGTGCTGAGCACGGCCGAACGGCGCGACTTCGCCAGCGAGTTCGGAGATATCGCGACGATCAGTCGGCGGGACG
>CAZRGL010000308.1:0-13040 GCA_964599485.1 uncultured Polyangiaceae bacterium | reverse complement strand
GGCCTGGCGGCGGGGCTGGAGCGGGCCCGGCTGCTGGTTGGCCGCAAGCCCATCGTGACGTTGATGAGCACCGGCGATGAGCTGCGTGCCCCCGGCGAGCCGGGGCCGGTAGGGAGCATTCCCGAGTCCAACAGCTACGTCATCGGGGCCATTGCTCGCCGCGCTGGTGCACTGGTACGCGCCATGCCGCTGGTGGCTGACGACCCGACGACGACCGAAACACAGCTGCGTCGGGCGCTCCGCTCCACAGATTTGCTGGTCACCATCGGTGGCGCTTCGGTTGGTGACCATGACCTCGTCCGGCCTGCGCTCAACGCGGTCGGCGCGAGCATCGATTTCTGGGGCGTGGCCATCAAACCGGGCAAGCCCTTGGGGCTCGCCAGCTTCAACGGCGCCAAAATACTCGGCCTGCCCGGAAATCCCGCCTCTGCCGTGCTCACCTTCATCTTGTTCGGTGTACCTCTGCTGCGAGCGATGCAAGGCCACAGTGAGCCTCGACCAAGACGGGTTCCGCTACGCGTGATCGGCAGCCATGTTCACCGCCTCGGTCGCGACGAGTTCTTGCGTGCCCGACTCGAGCTTCACGACGGCGAGCTCTGCGCGGTGCTGCCGACGAGCCAATCCTCCGGGGCGGTGACCAGCTTCGCGGGCGCCGACGCCTTGGTCATCCTCGCAGCAGACCGTCCGCGCATCGATAACGGCGACCAACTACCCGCCATCTTACTGGCCGACGTCTGGAGTTGATGCTGCTGACGATTTGCAGCCACACTCAAGGCGGGCTACTCCCCACCATCAACAGCTTATGACGCTTACTCCGAGCTCCAGGCAGGCCATCCTGATGATCGTCGGCGCCCTAGCTTTTCTGGGCGTGCTGTATTTCACGTACAAGTCCTTGCCGGCGCAATTGAGGGCTCAGGTCGATCGGTTTTTCGGAGGCAAGACGCCGAGCCTTTTCGTAGCGCTCACTACGACCGTCATCGTGGCGAGCTTCTTCTACCTGATGCACAAGGTGGTGCCGCGCCATGATCGAGCGGTCAACATCACCAAGGCGGCCATCGCCATCGCTGCGGCCGGCTGCGTCTTCTATGAGCAACACCGCAAGAGCCTGCGCCGTCCGATCGCCGAGCGCTGGAAGAGGATCGTCGGCGTCACGTTGGCGCTGGCGGCCATCGGGGCGTACTTCAACGGCTTCAAGTTCGGCTACCCGAAGTACTACCACCGCTGGGATCAGTACCACTACTACATGGGGGCGAAGTACTTCCCCGAGCTGGGCTACAAGTACCTGTATCGCTGCGCCGTAGTGGCGGAGCACGAGCTCGGCACGGTCAAGGCCACTTTCGACAAGGCCAAGGGCGCCAAGTACGCGCCCACGCGCAAGATCAAGATGCGCGAAGAGATGCTCGATCCGGACAAGAAGGTCCGTGATCTACCGAGCGAGTACGAAGAAGATTACGGCGGGCGCAACTTGCTGGTGCCAGTCGAGGACATCCTGGCGCACCCCAAGAAATGTACGGGGCTGTTTTCGAAGCCGCGGTGGGAGGCGTACAAGAACGACGTAAAGTTCTTCCGCATCGTGTCGGGCAAGGGCTACTGGACCGACATGCAGAAAGACCACGGCTTCAATCCGCCGCCGGTCTGGACCATCGCGGGCAAGTTCCTCAGCGACTTGAGCCCGGCGACCGTTCTGTATCTGCAGTACCTCGCCTCACTCGACATTCTCTACCTGATCGGCATGTTCATCGCGCTGTGGTGGGGGTTCGGCTGGCGCGTTTTCGCGGTGGGGGCAATCTTCTGGGGCTGCCAATCTTCTGCACCGTTCTATTGGACAGGCGGAGCCTTCCTACGGCAAGACTGGCTCTTCTTCACGGTGCTCAGCGTCGCCAGCAAACCCCGGCCCCCCATCAACAATGCCCGGGCCGCCTTGGTCTACGCGGGGCTTCTGCGGATATTCCCTGGGCTTGTCGTGATCGGCACCTTGGTGCCGTTCGTCGTGCACATCATCAGGAAGCGCCGCATGCACCGCGATCACGCTCAGATGCTGATCGGTGGCTGTTTGGCCGCGGCGGTGCTGCTGCCCTTGAGCATCGCGATGACCCAGAAGGACTCCTATCAGACCTTCTACAACCACACGATCCAGACGCACGACAAGACGCCGCTGACCAACCACATGGGTTTGCGTGTCATCATCTCGCACAAGTTTTTCGACTTCCAAAAACCAGGGATCCGGTCCGCTAAAGAGCAAGACGCTTGGCGCAAGTCTCTGTCGAAGAACCAGAAGCGTTTCATTGGCTGGGCTGCACCGCTGCGGCTGCCCATCAAGCTGGCCGAGGGCAAGAGCTCGGGCTTGATGCAGTATGTGCGCGACAACAACCTCGTCGATCCTTTCAAGACCTGGAAGGACATGCGCAACGAGCGCTACGAGAAGTACAAAGGCGTGGCTTACGCCATCATCGGCCTGAGCTTGTTGGCCTTCATTGCCGTGGTCTGGCGCATCAAATCACTGTGGGTAGCGCAGTGTCTGGGCCAGATCTTCATCATCCTGCTGTCGCAGCTCACCTGCTACTACTACTCGTTCATGATTCTGGGCGCCCCACTGCTCAAGCTGCGCAAACAGGTCGAGCTGGGGCTATTCGCCACCGCCGCGATAACCCAGATCATCTGGATGAACAGCTACTGGAACGACCACAAGTACACGCTGCTGACGGTTGCCTCACTGCTGTGGTGCTACATACTCCTCGGACTCTTCGCACGCGGGCACTGGACGCGCTGGCTGCTCACCTTGCTGAGAATAAGGCGACCGGCTCGACCGGATCGCGCTCCGAGTAGCGAAGAAGAAGACGAGGCCGAAGAAGATCCTGACGCTGAGCTAGCCGCGGGCTGAAATGGTCTTCGGGAAGAGCCGCAGCTGAGGCTGAGTCCGCGTCCGAGTCCGCGTCAGCGTCCGAGTCCGAGTCCGGGGGGGAATCCGAAACTGGATCTGAGTTGTGTCAGCTCTCGGCGGGGGGGTCGCCACCCGCTGGGGCGCCGAGATCCATGGCGGCTCGTTTGGCCCGCTTGCGGATGTCGACGTGCAGTGACTTGTCGGCGTTGATCTGCATGTAGCAGGCGCGCGCCTCCATGATCTTGCCGAGGCCGCGATAGCCCTCAGCCTCGTTCCAGCGCAGACGCCAGTCGCGCTCGCCCATGTTCTCGATGCGCTTGGAGTCCTCGATGACCGCCTCGTGCATTTGCCTGAGCGCCAGCTCCGCCCACCACTCGCTGCGAAGATCGTCGTCATCGGGACTGAGGTCGACGGCCTTCGATAGCAGACCAAGCGCTTCTTCCGCGTTGTCAGTAACCAGCTTGGCGCGAGCCAAGGAGCGCAGCGCGCCTGGAACTTCGCTGTGGGAATCAGCCCAGGCCTTGAGCCCTGGCATCGCTTCCTGAACGGCCATCAAATCACCGCGATCTTCAGGCCAGAACTTGAGCACGAGAGCCATTTGATCGCCTGGATCGAGCTCGAGAGCCTTGTCGATGACAGCGCTGGCCTCGTCGGTCTTGCCCACTTTCTGAAGTGTCGAGGCGAGCTCGACTTGGGCAGCCGCCGACTCGGGGGCGCGCTCGGCGTAGCCTCGGGCAGCCGCGAGTGCTTCGGCGGACTTGCCCATGGAGCGCAGCGACGAGATCTTTCCCTGCTCGGCGCGTTCGTTGATGCTGTCACCGCTCGCGGCAATGGCGCGCTCGGCGGCTTCAAACGCCACGTGATAGCGCCGCTGGCTCTCGTGATAGCCCATCTGCTCGAGGTAGTAGTCGGCGTCACGCTCCTCGCTACTCCACTGCTCTTGCAAGTACTCGAGCACCGAATCGGCGCGAACGTAGAGCATCGAGGCGGCATCTCGTGGATCCTCGTAGATGCTCACCAGCAGGCCGAGCTTCTCCAACGCGCTCATCGCTGGTAGACAGTCCGGTTTGGCCTCGAGGGCCTTGAGGAGCTGCTCGATGGCCGCGTCCTGGTCACCCCGCATGACGTGAATCTGGGCGATGTTCACGTGATAGTCGGGGTCGCCGTCGAAGCTCTCACGGAGCTGCTTGAGCTGCTTGAAGGCCTTGTCGTACTGCCCCTGGTTCGCCAGCGCCGAGCCGTAGTTCATTTTGGCGGCGTGGTCATCGGGACACATGACGGTGATGCGCTTGAGGGTCTTGAGCGCTGTGTCGAACTCGCCCTTGGCAAAGAGCGCTTGCGCCTTCTCCCAGAGCGGCGTCTTGTCGACGAAGCCCTCGAGTTGGCTGACCAGCGAGGAGTTGCGGCGGCGCCAATTGCCGTCCTTGGCAAGCTCTGAGTTGGTCAAGAAGTCCTTGATCCACTCCCGCAGCTTGTCGCCTGTGAGCCCGTCGTCCGCCAACCCTTCGAACTTCTCCTTGGGCACCGGCACGCGAAAAGGCATCCCCTGTCGTTGGGCCATCTTCTCGTCGAGACCGATCATGACCCACTCTTGACCTTCAGCTTCGCTCATGGTCGCTGAACCTAGCAGTGTGCGGCGAAAATGTCCTGCTGCGGTGTGGCTAAAAACGAGACCGCCTTTTTCGTCCCCCACGCCATGTGTAGGCTGCCCTCGTGCAGACAGGTGTTGGAACCGGGGCCGCCGAGATGGAAGTCGTGTCACCAAGCGAGGTGCAGGCCGCGTCCGCGGGGCCAATTCGAATTGGCGGCCGCGTGGTCGGCATCGATGCCCAAACGCTCCTAATCGCTGACGCCTTTGGATCGCTCCAGCTCGAGCTGAATGCGTCGAGCACTGCGCCGCCAGCGATTGACGATCTGATCGTGGTGGAAGCGAGCCAGCAACCAATGGGCCGCTGGCAGGCCGAGATTTGCTACCAGCGGCGACCTACCAACCCACGCCAGCCAACCACCACCGAGCTTGGGCGCCTGTTTGGGCGGGGGGTTGGAGCGCGATTGCGCAAGCGCGCCGAGGTGATGGCTGCGGCCCGACGTTTCTTCGCTGAACGGGGCTACCTCGAGGTCGACACACCAGCGGTGGTCCCCTGCCCTGGCTTGGACTTGCATCTCGACGCGTTCGCGCTGCAGCGCCAGGGCAACAGCGAGCCCGAACGCTATCTGAACACCTCACCCGAGTATCAAATGAAGCGCCTCTTGGCGGGAGGCATGTCTCGCATCTTCCAATTCGCCCGTTGCTTCAGGCGTGGTGAGCATGGCCGCCGCCACAACCCCGAATTCGTCATGCTCGAGTGGTACCGCGCCTTCGCCTCGATGGGGAGCATGATGCAGCAAACCGAGGAGCTGGTGCGCTCCATCCTCACCGAATGCACCGAGGGCTCAGTGACGGCACTGGGGGATCGCAGATTGGATCTGGCTGCGCCATTTGCTCGCATCAGTGTCTGCGAAGCCTTCGATCGCTACGCTGGCGCCAGCCGCGCGCAGGTTCTTCAATGGGCGGACGATGACGAGGAGCGCTTCTTCCGCGTGCTGATTGAGAAGATAGAACCAGCGCTCGCCGAGCTCGGAACTGCTGCGTTTCTGTTTGACTACCCGTCGAGCCAAGCCTCCCTAGCGCGACGCAAACCCGGCGATGAACAACTCTGTGAGCGCTTCGAGCTCTACGTAGGCGACCTCGAGCTGTGTAACGGCTTCGGCGAGCTGACCGATCCGGTCGAACAACGAGAACGCCTCGTGAGCGACCAACGCAAGCGTGCAGCCCAAGACCTTGCTGTCTACCCGATCGACCACCGGTTCCTCGAGGCTCTCGAGCAGGGCTTGCCGCCTTGTGCAGGGAACGCGCTCGGCGTCGACCGCCTCGTGCAGCTGTGCTGCAACGCCGAGGACATTGGGGACACGATGCCGTTTCCAGTACAATGGATATAATACATTCAATATCCCTCAGCTCGCCTGGGTATACTAACAATATTACATTGATTATATTCAGATGAATCGAGCGCTTGACCGTTGTGCGCGGAAAGACGATACGGTCGAGCAGCCATGAGCAGTGACGAGGAAAAGGGCAAAGCCTCCGAAGAACCCGAAATCGACGCGCAAGGCGACGAAAACGAAGAGCCCGGAGTCGGACGAGCCGAGCAGGCCGACGGCGACGAAAAGGCCACTAAAGCGCCCGAGGACAAGTCCGGTTCAACGGACGACGATCCCGCTGAAGAAGAAGAGCAAGCTGAAGAAAAGCCTGCTGAAGAAGAGCCCGCTGAAGAAGAGCCCGCTGAAGAAGAAGAGCAAGCTGCTGACACCGATGAGAGCGACGGTGACGACGGCCCCGACAGGGTCGAGTCGATTCTGCCCACGCCCATCAAACAGCTACCAACCCTCGTTGCTGCGGCCACGCAGGCCGCTGAAAAATGGGCCGCCACCTCGCTGATCGAGCGCATCGAAGCCATCGCTCAGGTCAAGCAGCGAATCCTCAGCCGAGCTGAGGAAATTGCCGAGCTACTGCAGCGTGAGGTAGGCAAACCCATCGAAGAGGCCGTGCTCGCCGAGGTGCTCCCCAACGCCGACTTGGTCGACTATTGGTGCGACAGCATCGAAGAGCTTCTGGAGGGCACCCACGTCGATCTCGATCCGCTGAGCTATCCCGGAAAACAAGGACGCATCCACCGCGATCCACGCGGCGTGGTGGCACTCATCACGCCTTACAACTTCCCGATCGCCATCGCCCTGCGGACGCTGCTGCCGGCATTGCTGAGCGGCAACGCCGTGATCTTCAAGCCCAGCGAGCACACGCAGCTTTGCGGACGTTTGGTTGCTTCGCTCTTTGCTGGACTATTGCCGGAAGGACTGCTGCAACTCGTCCAGGGCGGCGCCGATGTCGGCAAGGCGCTGGCGGCGTCCGACGTCCAGTCTGTGGTGTTCACTGGCGGCGTCGACGCGGGCCGCGCCGTGGCCGTGGCCTGTGCGCTGAACCTGGTGCCGTGCTCGCTAGAGCTCGGCGGCAAAGACGCAGCCATCGTGCTCGAAGATTGCCGCCTCGAACGCGCTGCGCAAGGTGTGGTGTGGGGCGCTTTCAACAATGCTGGGCAGAACTGCGCTTCGATCGAGCGGGTCTATGTCGTCGACAAGGTCGCCGATGAGTTCATCAAGCGTGTGGTGGAGATAACCAAAACGCTGGGGGCGTCTGATTTGGCCCAGCTGACCACCAGCACACAACACCGCAAAGTCTGTTCTCAGCTCGATGATGCGATCGACGGCGGCGCGAAAGTCCTGGTCGGCGGCAAACCCGAAACCGACGGCTTGGCCTTCGCCCCGACGGTTCTGCGCGTGGACGAAGCCGGCAGCGACTCTGCGCTGATGCAACAAGAAACATTCGGTCCGCTCCTCGCCATCATGGTGGTGGCTGACGAGAAGGAAGCGATCGAGCGCGTCAACGACTCTGCACTGGCGCTGACCACCAGCATCTGGACCAAACGGGTTCGTCATGCTCATGACCTGGCGCGCCAGCTCCGCAGCGGCGTCGTCACCGTGAACAATCACGGCTTCACCGCTGCGTTGCCCGCTGCGCCCTGGACCGGCGCCGGCGACAGCGGCCACGGGGTTACCAACAGTCCCCACTGCTTGCACAGCTTCACCCGCGTACGCTTCGTGCTCGAGGATCGCAGCCGCGCCTCTCGGGAGCTGTGGTGGTACCCCTATACGCCGGTGCTACGCACGCTCGTCTTCGCCATGGCGATCGTACGCGGCGGAGGGAGCTTCCTGCAGCGAATCGCGGCACTGTTCCGCCTCATCCCCGCGCTCTTCAAGAGGCTCTTGCTTGGTGGCTGACCCCGCGCGACCACTCATCCTGCTGAGCAACGACGACGGTTTCGAGGCTTCAGGCCTGGTCGCGCTGCGCAAGGAGTTGGCGCGCTTCGCCGATGTCGTCACCTGCGCGCCGCAACGTAATCAGAGCGCCGCGAGCCATGCCCTGACCTTGAAAGAGCCGCTCCGGCTACGTCAAGTCGAGGAGCGCTGCTTCGCGCTCGACGGCACACCCGCCGATTGCATCTACGTGGCGCTGCACTCCGAGCAGCGCGTGCTGCCACGCTGGCCCGATCTGGTCGTGAGCGGTATGAACGATGGCCCTAACCTCGGCCTCGATGTGATGTACTCGGGGACCGTCGCCGCCGCGCGTGAAGCGGCCCAGCGCGGCATTCCCGCCATCGCGATTTCAGCCAGCGGACGGGCGAAGCGTGGCCCCGCGGCGGCGCTTGGCGCGACGGTGGTTCGCGAGTTTTGGCGCAGCCAACGCGAGGTTTCGCAGGACAGCCCGAAGGCAACGACCGACGAGGCTGGCAGCGACCACGCCCCCCCCGGTTTGTTGCTCAATCTGAACATCCCCGCAGGCGCCGCCTGGGAGCTGCATGCGACCCGACTTGGCCGACGCTTGTACGACAACACGGTGGTTTACCGCACCGATCCACGCGGAGCCGAATACCTTTGGATCGGCGGCGGCCAGGTGCGACACGATACGACGGCGGGAACCGACACAGCAGTTTGGGAGCGCGGTCAGGCAAGCTTGACCGCACTCACGCTGTCGCTCGATGCCGGTCCAGAACCAACCCTCGTGGCCGAAGACGTCGTGCAACGACTCGACCCTTGACCTCGAGACGAGCGATTCGCGGAATTCGGGCTAGATCCCGCGCGGAACTTTGTCCAGATCCACGACGCTCAGGGCGTGGCGAATCAACGCGCTGCGATTGGCCTTGGTGTAGCCGCGGGTCTTGAGCTCTCGCACCATGCGGTCGAGGCGTTCGAGCGCGTCGGTGTACATCGAGATGCAGATGACTTTGTAGTGCGTGGGCTTGGTCTTGTCTGGGGTCTTGTTGGACTCAGCCGTGGTGGGAGGCGAGTAGAAAGATCCACTCAACACACCATCAACCTCATCGCGGTCAAACAGCTGTCGCGCGGTGTTTCCGATTTGGTCTGGGCTGCTCATAACGTCGGTCGCTCCTGTTGTTCTTGCTCAAGTGTCAGGCCCCGCTTGCCAGGGCTGGCGGTGATGCCGAGGTATTGTCCGTGCTCCGTCCGACAAAAGCGTCGACGAGAGCGCTGTAGTCTTCTGCTCCGTGCGTGCCGGGCGCGTGCTCGAAAATCGAGCTCGCTTGTGCCGGGGCCTCCTTGAGCTTGGTCGTGGCCCGAATGGGCGTCAGGCAGCGCTCGGCGAAGTGGCTCTTGAGCGTCCCGAGCGCTTCGCGGCAGATCTTGGCCCGCGCGTCGTAGAGCGTCGGCAGAACTCCCCAGATTTGCAGACGATGACGAAGCAAGCTGTTGACGTTCTTGACCGTCTTGATCACCTGTCGCACGCCCACGAGGGACAGATAGTCGCAGGCAACGGGTACCAGCACACCGTCAGCGAAAACCAGTGCGTTCTGGTTCATCAGCGACAAGCTCGGTGAACAATCGACGACGACGAAATCGTAACTATCGGCGATCGGCGCCATGCGTTGGGACAGAACCCGGTCGCGGTTTTGTCGCCCCGCCAGATAGAGCTCTGCGGCCGCAAGCGTCTCATTCGACGCGAGAAGATCAAGACCCCGTCGCACACGCTGACAAGCCTCCGCGACGCGCAAGCCCATCACCAACACGTGATAGAGGGTGCGGTCGCAGCTCGCTCCAAGCGACACGGCAACATTGCCCTGCGAGTCGGTGTCGACGAGCAACACACGATGGCCCCGCGCCGCGAGTCCTGCGGCGAGATTGACCGAAGTCGTGGTTTTGCCGGTTCCGCCTTTGTGATTGAACACTGCAATGCGCCGAGGCACGCGCGGGAGTCTCGCTGCGCTCGAGCGCTCGGGCTGTTTCGTCGTGATGGGCGAGACTTCACTGATACGGCTGCGCCCGACTCGTTCCCTCGGCGGCTCGCTGGCGCCATCGACGCTGCGACGCTGGGGCAACGGATGGGCCAGGCTGGGGCGGGGCGTTTCACTGAGCAGCGAATCGGACGAGGCAGCGATCTCGCCCAGCCTCGCACCTTTCGACTCCCGAATGAGCTGCACCCGACAAGGCATGGTGCAGGCGTAGCGGCGCTCACCGCCCGGTGTGTAGAACACCTGCGAAGCTAGTCGCAGCTTGAAGCGTTTTGCGCAAGCATGACAACTGGCCACCCCATCGCCTTGGTCCATGCCGTCGTCATGGCTCCGCCCCAAGCATTGCTGGGAACAAAAGTAGACGAAGCCCCCGCCGCGCTCTTCCATTTGGTAGCGGAAGGTGACCTGGAATGACTTGCCACAAATACTGCACGGCTCCTGAATGACCGACACGATGGCTCCTTGTGTGAGCGCTTCGAGAAGTGCCTGCGCAAGCACTCACATGTCGCCGCAAAACGGGCCAACTTCCGTATTGCGAAAACCTCACGGCTCAGCGCGGCCCAACCACGTGCGTTGGGAGCGTATGGCGCCTGCAACAGTAGAGCTGAGCCACTTGCTACGCAGCCTCAACGACACTCGACAACAAAAGCAGCCTAGGTAGCCCTTGAGGGGCTACGGGCACCGCGCTGATATTGTTGATGAATTCGACTCAGTGTCGAAAGTGGCGCGCGCCGGTCATCACCATCGCGAGACCAAGTTCGTCGGCAGCAGCGATGACCTCGTCGTCCTTCACGCTGCCTCCAGGCTGGGCGATGGCGGTGACGCCTTTGGCCGCAGCGGCTTGGATTCCATCAGGAAACGGGAAGAACGCATCGGAAGCCAAGACGCTCCCTTTGACCCGATCTCCGGCCTTGTCGCAGGCAATCATGACGCTTCGCACGCGGGACATCTGCCCTGCCCCGACTCCCACGATTTGTTCCTGGTCGCCAGCGGCCAGAACAATGGCGTTGCTCTTGACGTGCTTACATACCTGCCAGGCAAAAGCGAGGCTGCGCAGCTCGGCATCGGTGGGTGTGCGCTTGGTTGCGATGCGCCCGTTCTTCACCTCGCCTCGTCCAGTGATGTCGGCATCTTGGATCACAAAACCTCCGGTGATCCGTTTGAAGGCCAGACCGGGCTGCTTGGGTGGATCGCCCACCGCAACGAGGCGAAGCTTCTTCTTGCGCCGCAGCCTAGCCAAGGCGTCCTCGGCAAAGCTGGGCGCCACCACACATTCGATGAAGGTCTCGGCGATGATCTCGGCAGTGGCCAGATCGCAGCTTCGGTTCAGAGCCACGATGCCACCGAAGGCGCTCTGTGGATCGCCCGCCCGGGCCAATCGATACGCTTCGGCAAGCTCTTCGTGAATCGCCAGGCCGCAAGGGTTGGTGTGTTTGATGACCGTGGCGGCAGGTCGCTCGTGCTCTCGAACCGCTTCGAGGGCAGCGTCGATATCGACCAGGTTATTGAAGCTCAGCTCTTTGCCGCCAGCGCCAACATCCGAAGCGACAGCGAGCGATCCCAACGCTGCGCCGCGCTCGCGGTACCACGCCCCTTGCTGGTGGGGGTTCTCGCCGTAGCGAAGTGTTGCGACGCGCTCGAGGGCAACGTTCAAGTAGGGTGGAAAGCTCATCGACGTCGCAGTCTCTTGCTCTGTAACCGCATCCTTCGTGGCGAGCTCGGCGGCAGCAGACAGATATCCAGCGATCACTCCGTCATAGGCCGAGGTATGGGCAAAAGCCTTGGCGGCCAATCGCTTGCGCGTCTCTTCGCTGACCTCTTGGTGCTGCTCGAGCTCCTCGAACACGTCGTGGTAGTCCTGCGGATCGCAAATGACGGTAACGCGAGCGTGGTTTTTGGCTGCCGAACGCACCATCGACGGGCCGCCGATATCGATGTTCTCAATCGTTTCGTCGTAAGGGGCGCCCCGCTGGACCGTGCGCTCGAAGGGGTAGAGGTTGCACACCACCAGATCGATGGGCTTGCCACCAATGCGCTCGAGATCGGCATCATCGGTATCGCGGCGCGCCAAGATGCCGCCGTGCACACGCGGATGCAGCGTCTTGACGCGACCAGCCATCACTTCGGGTGAGCCGGTGTAGCTCTCGACACTGACTGCTGCCACCCCCTCGTCCTGCAACACCTTGAGGGTGCCTCCCGTGGAGAGAATCTCGAAACCTTTGTCGGCCAAGGCGCGGGCGAAAGCAACCACACCAGTCTTGTCCGAAACCGAAATGAGTGCACAGCGAGCCATGGCCGCTGCGTACCCCGTCGAGGCGCCGGTTGCTACCGCTTTGCGATTGCTAGACCGCGTAGTGGAGCGTCTATAGGCAGCGTTGTGGGGCGGCTTTCGCCGCATTTTTCACCACGGAGTGCGGAGCGGGCGCTGTGTGCCCGATTCGACAGGCTTGTAGCTTCGCGCGTTTTTCTACACAGAGACGCACAGAGAGACACGAAGAGAGACACAGAGGTTCTTTTTCTTGCGTGGCGGTCGGCCTCTTTCCTCGGCGTCATACGAAGCGCTGATCCACATTTCTGCTCGGGTTTGTGGCGAAGGGGTGAAGCGCGGCTTTGCTCCTCCTCTCTGTACCTCTGACTCAGCTCTGTGGTTGAGACAAACTCCGAAACTACCCGCTTGCCGCGCGAGTCCGTAGCGCCTTTGGGGCCACGCGCCTTCCGCGAAGCGGTTTTGGGGTGGGGCCCAGCGCCGAAGGCGTGGGGCGGGGTCTTGGGCCACGCGCTGACTAGACGCCGGGTTGCTCGACTACCGAGGCGCTCGGCTTGGGTGGCGGCGGGGTCTCTTCGTCGCTGTCGCTGCCGCCCTCACGCACCACCAGCTCTCCTCGGCGGAACTCGACGACGGTTCTCGGTGGGCCGAATACCTCGTCTGGCTCGTCGAGACGCAACGCCTCGCGCAGCACCTCGTCGACGTGATCGACGAGCACAACCCGCAGGAGCTTGAGCACACGCCGGGGGATCTCCCGAAGATCCTTGCGGTTTTCTTTGGGGATCACGACGGTGGTCAGCCCAGCCCGATGCGCCGCGAGCAGCTTTTCCTTCAGTCCGCCTATGGGCAACACCCGCCCTCGCAGCGTGATCTCGCCAGTCATGGCAACGTCCCGACAGACGGGCACACGCATCAGCGCGCTGACGATCGCCGTGACCATGGCCACGCCCGCACTGGGACCATCCTTGCGGTGAAAATCGGGAAAATGAACGTG
>CAZRGL010000307.1:0-13152 GCA_964599485.1 uncultured Polyangiaceae bacterium | reverse complement strand
GACGCTGCGCACGCTCGGTCGGCCACGGCGCGGTCAAGGCTGGTTACTGAGCGGACTGCTACTGGCAGTGTTCTTCACCCATCCATTTCGCTTCCCATTTGCGATGTGCGCCGTGGTGGGCTGCGCCGTGGTGATGTATCCGGCCACCCGGCGCTGGCGACCCGTGGTCGGCCCGCTGCTGTTTCCGTTGGGGCTGTTCGGGCTTTGGTGGTGGACGCGCCCTGCTTCGCTGGCAGGAGATTTTGGCCCGCTCGCGCTTCATCGCGACCGCCTGAAACAAGTAGTCCCGTACTTGTTTCGCTCGCTGCGTGGCAAAGCCGAGGTCATGGCCTACGACCAGGCCATCACAACGATCGGCTACCTGGCCATTGGGCTCGTCGTGCTGTTCGTGCTGCAAGCTCGCTGGCGACGCCGCAGCGGACGGGATTGGGCTTGGGTCATGGGTGCGGCGGTGGTGGTGGCCAGCTGCGCGCTCGTGTTTCTGGGTTTGTACTTGGTGCTGCCCATGCAGATTGGCCTCTGGTGGTACGTGTTCCCACGTGAGATCACCTCGGCGGTTTTCGTGGCGTTGGCGTTGCTTCCTGACCTGCCGCGCCAGAGTTGGCTCAAGCTGCTCGCTGTTGGTGTGCTGTGTGCGGCCATGCTGCCCATCTCCAAGTTGGTCGTAGATAGCTACCGCGCCTTCGACCGATCGACAGCCGACTTTGCCGTCATCAGCGAGCGCATTCCGCAAGCGCCCAAGCTGATGTATTTGGTGTTCGATCACCGCGGCGCGCCGGCCTTCACCACGCCCTTCATCCACTTGCCGGCATACGTGCAGGCCGAAAAGGGCGGCTGGCTCAGCTTTCACTTTGCCAATTGGGGCGCCTCTCCAGTGATCTATCGGCCGCGCACACAACCCGACGCGGTGGTGCCGCCGCCGACTCCGCTGCGCTGGGAGTGGACGCCGCACAAGTTCCAAGTGCGTCGCCATGGACGCTTCTTCAATTGGTTCTTGGTGCGCCAGCGCCGCAACCCGAGCCATCGATTTCGTGCCGACCGGAGCATCGAGCTGGTCGCCCACGAAGGCACTTGGTGGCTTTTTCGCAGGCGGCGCTGACGCTCTCACAATTCAAGTGGGTCAGCGGCTGGAGCGAAGGCGCCAGCGCCACGCGCGCCACCAGCTCTTGGGTACACCGCGGCCATCGGCGTACATTTCGGCCACGACGCGTTGCGCTTGGTCGAACCCTTTTTGCGCCCCTTTGAGATAACGGGAGGAAGCTTGCGGCTCGTATTCGTCGAGCTCGTCGATCGGCTCTTCGCCGTCGCAGTGGTAGTAGATCGGGCAGCCGAGCGCGGCGAAACCGTGCCCTTTCATGCTTGCCTCCTCACGCCATTTGTCGGCTTGCTGGCTGTCGGGCCGTACCCCTCGGCCGACTTCGTAGCAAAGCCCGAGCAGCAACGAAGCGTTGGCTACGCCTCCTTTTGCGGCCCGCTGCAGTAGCTCGACAGCTCTGGCGTCATCGCGCTTCAGGCCGCACCCGTTCGCGTAGGCGATGGCCAGGTGATAGCTGGCGGCGGCGAGGCCCTCTTCTGAGGCTCGCTGGTAGGCCTCGGCGGCAGCTGCTTCGTTTCTGTCGACACCTCGGCCCGCATCGAGGATGAGCCCGAGGGCGAAGTGTGCGAACGGGCTCGGGTCGCTTTCAGTCCGCTCTCGCCAGTGGTCGGCCGCCTCCCCAACAACTTCTTCGGGCAAACCGCGTCCCAAGTCGTAGATGGCTTCGAGGGCGTTTTGGGCTCGATGCATGCCTTGCTGAGCGGCGTGGCGGAACATCTGCTCCGCTTTGCGGTCATCCTGCTGAAGCTCACGGCCTGCGGCGTACATCTGACCGAGCTCGAAGTGGGCTCGCGGATAACCTTGGGCGGCTGATTTCTGCAAGCAGTCGATACACAAAACTATGTCCTTGGCGACGCCCCTTCGACCGAACTGGTACATCTTGGCAAGCAAGTAGCTCGCCGAGCCGAGCTCTTGGGCGGCGGCGCGTTTGAACCAAGTCTCGGCTTGCCCGAAGTCGAACGGGACGCAGTTGCCGTGCTGATGCATTACACCGAGCAGATGCTCAGCCTCGGCCAAGCCCTGCTCGGCCGCGAAGCGTATTTGCTCGAGGTACTCACTCTTGTCGGCGAAGCCGACCTCGCCGTGCTCGAAGACCGAGCCCAGACAATAGGGCTCAGCGATGCTGCAGTTCTTGTCCTGGGCCTGTCGAAACCAATGCAGGGCCGCTCGTTGATCTTGCCGCTCGCCGCGTCCGTTCTCGATCATCACGCCGAGGATCCGCGCTGCGTAGTCGCTGCCTTGCTCAGCCGCGCGCCGAATCCAGCCAGCTGCCTGTTGTGTCGTCACACGGCCAGCCGCCAGCCTCACGCCCAGGCGAAACTGCGCCACAGGGTCGCCCTTGTTGGCTGTTTGGCGAAGCGTTTCGAGACTCATTGCGGAGGTAGGTTCTTGATTACTTTTGTTCACAATGTAGGCAGCTGTAGGAAGATTCATGACCGAGCTGCGTATGCTTGAACACTGCCGCATCAACCCCCGCGGCGACAGGAGAACCCCTATGAAGATCCCCACGCGCTGGCTGGCTGCATGCTTGAGCCTACTGTTTTTCTTGGTACCGAGCCTTGCGGAAGCCGGCTCGCTCATTGGCCCATCGCCGGTCTCTTTCGAGTCGCAGTATCGGCTCGCTCAGGAAGCGAAACGCTCTGAAGCAGCAATCAAGCGGCTGATGTCCGCAGCCATCAGCATCGAATCCGGCCAAGGCAAAGCAGCTTGGCTCGACATTGCCAAGCGCTTCGATACACGCGCCGCGATGCTTGGCTTCAACTCCAGCTTCAAGAACAAGGTCGAGTACAGCCTCGGCGTCGACGCTGCCAAGCTCAAGCTGGTGGCCAAGGTCATCCGCGAGGTCATGGCTTCCAGTCCTCCGAAAGAGGACGCCTCGAAGAAGAAGAAGAACTGGATCCAGGTTGTCTACTTGTCGAAGTCCAAGCAGCGCGCCTACACCAAGGCCGTCCGCGCGCGCTTCAGCAAAATGGGAAGCGATGCTGCTGCTAGCCGCACCCATCCCGGCAGCTTCGGTAGCTCGCTCAAGACCGTGGGCAACACCGTCGTGTGGAACTTCCACTCCAAGGACTTTCGTTGGTTGACCAACATGGTCACCGAGTCGCGAAAGCTCGCCGAGGCCCACGGCGGCAAGGTGCAGTTCTAACAGCTCAGTCAACCCAGTCATCAACAACATCATCGTCAAATAGACATCGTCGTATCTCTCTCGAGTTGCGCGCGGCACACTCCCTTCCCACGGTGTGCCGCGCGTTTTTTTTTGCGCCCGCTACGGCAGCTTGAGGTTGAGCACCAAGTCCTGCTTGGTGGTCTGCTCGTGAAGAATGTCGATCTGTACGGCGGGGTAGGCGATGGGATCGCCAGCGTCTGGGCCTGGCGCAACAGTCGAAGCGTTGCTGTCGTCGTCCATGAAGGCGGTCAGAAACCAAGTTCCCTCGGGCACTTTGCTCACTGAGTATTCGGCGACTTTGCCTTCGCTCAGCTCGACCTTGGGCAAGATGGCCATGGCGGCGGGCTGTTGAGCGGGATTGAGGACCGGATCCTCAGCTAGCACCAGCACGAAGACTTGCCCCTGGCAGTCGTCGTCCTGGCCTCCTTCGCAGCCCAGCACCGTGCTGAGCGCGCCGCTGAGCGCGCCCTGTCCTTCTACGCAACCGCTAGTGTCCCAGTCATTGCAGCTCGGATTGCAGGCGAGCTTGCCACTGGTGAAACCGAGCGTGGTGCAGTCGTTGCCGGCGAGGTTTTCGCCGTCGCATGATTCGCCCTGCTCGATGATGGTATTGCCGCAGTTGGTGTTCGCTGTTTCGCTCGTCGAGTCGGTTGCGGTTGTCGTCGTGGTGGTGTCGTTTGGCTCGCCCAGCTCAGAATCGTAGGAGCTGCCACAGCCGACGGCAGCGCAGAGCATGAGCGCCAGCGATTGGTTGGATCGCCGCATGACAAGCTCGCGTCACTGACCGAAGGCCAGAACCACGTCGAGGCGACGGCTGCTTCGGCGTCTGGCCTGAGTGTCGCTGGGTAATTCTTTGGGTGTTGCGACGACGTCGTCCGCAGGCACGGTGGCGGCCGGTGTCGCGGCCGGTGCGGCCTGCTCGATGGGCGGCGGCGGCGTCTGAGCGATGGCGGGTTGCGTGCTGTGTTGTTGGCTGACGGAGCTCGGATCTTCGTCGGGCGTCACGTGCAGCGCGAAGGTGCAGCCTTGCAGCATCCAGGTGGCGGCCACCAATAGCGTTGCGGCGACGATGGGGCGCGCGGCTCGGGGCTTGGTGCTGTTGTTCTTGTAGGTGGCTTGAAGCATGGGGAACCTCGCTGTGCTCGTCCGCTGGCACGGGCCGATTTGTCGGCGCGCTGCGGTGGCGGTTTTGGTTGGGTCGAGGCCGCGTCAGTCGCGGCTCACAATGTCAATGGGCAGAGCGGGGCCGCCTTATGAACAAATCGGCCAAAGCGCCAAAAAAAGAGTTAGCGCTGCTCGCCTAGCTCGGTGGCACGCCGCTTTTCGCCTAGCTCGGTGGCACGCCACAGGTACCAACTGAGCATCGTGCGGTAAGGTGAAAAGCGCTCTGTGAGCGCCGCGATTTGCTTTTCGGTGGGCAGCTCGCCGCCAAAGGCCACGACGTAGCCCTTGCGCACACCGTAGTCTCCTGCGGGCAGCACATCGGGGCGGCCAAGCTGAAAGATGAGGAGCATTTCCACTGTCCAGCGTCCCACCCCTCGAACTCGGGTCAATGCCAAGACGATGGCCTCGTCGTCCATGCCGCCTAGCGCATCGAGATTGGGGACATCGCCGGCCAGCGTCTTGCGAGACAAATCACGCAGCGCGGCAGTCTTGCTGCGCGACAAGCCGGCACTGCGTAGAAGCTCGTCGCTGCTTGCCGCCACCTTGTCCGGACTGAGCTGGCCGTCATCGTACAAAGCCAGCAAGCGCCCGTAGATGGTGGCGGCTGCCTTGCCCGACAGCTGCTGGTAGACGATCGCTTCAGCCAAAGCGTTGAAGGTGGGCCGTTGCTCTTTGAGTGCGAGACGGAAAGGTCCGACGCGTCGCATGAGCGCGGCGAGCTTTGGATCCCTCCGAGCGAGCGAGCGGCGAGCTTTGGCGGCGTCGAAAGGAAGCGGGCTGGCGCCGTGGAACAGAGATTTGGGCGCTCGTCGTCTCGGCTTGGGCTCGATCTCGAGCGCGACTCCCTCGATCGCCAGCAGTTTCTTTTTGGTTGCCAGCCCGCCGTAGGACGAGAAACCGCCTGCCTTGCCAGCGCTCGCCAAGACCCGATGACAAGGCACCACCACCGGGAAGGGATTGGTCGCCATAGCTCGGCCCACAGCCCGCGCAGCCTTCGGCGAGCCTGCACGCAGCGCGAGCTGACCGTAGGAAACCGTCTCGCCAGCCGGCACGTTGCGAAGCGCCTGGTAGATCTTGCGGGCGAAGGGCGTGATGCCGTCCAAGTCGAGCTGCGCGCTGTCATATGTCGCGGGCTTGCCTGCCAGGTGGCGGGTGAGCTGCCGTATCACCTTTCCAACAGCTGGTGGCGGCTTGCGTTCGGAAGCCGACGGAAGCGCTTGTTGTACGCAGCTGCGAGATCGTCTCGCGGAAGCTTCGGGCAGCTGCACACGTGCCAACTTGGAGCCACGCCAGGCCACGGCACATGTACCGAGCGCTGTGTCGAACAGTGCGTAGCCCGGGCCGTCGGTCGTTTTCGCCGCCTTGGTTGCCATCAGCGAATAGTAGGGGCTCCGGTCAGCGGCTGCAGCTGAAGCAGCAACGCACCGGCAACAACCTGCTGGGAGCAAAGCGGCGCTGGTGCACCGTGAAGTAGCGTGAGAGCAGCTCGCCCATTTGCGGGATGCTCCAAACGTGCAGGTGATAGTCGGCGCCGCCCCAGGCCATCGAGGACAGCAATGGCAGCCGATCGAGGCGACCGGTGCGCACCGCGGCTTTAACGGAATTGATCAATCGATCGTTCGGAAAGGTCACCACTGCTCGCCCGCCGGGGCAGAGCACGCGGCGCATTTGTTCGAGCACGCCTTGCGGATCGACGACGTGCTCGAGCACCTCGGTGCAGATCGCCACGTCGAAGCTGCCGTCCTCGAGCCCGGCTTTGTCCAGCTCGCCTTTTATGAGGGTGACGTCGTAGCCAGCAAGTCTGCGGCGGGCTTTGTCCAGCATCACTGCTGACACATCGAGCCCGGTCAGTTTGCCGTCGGGGTAGCAGCTCAGCACATGGCCACCTCCGCAGCCCACCTCCAAGATGCGTGCCCCGCTGTGGTCGCCGACCATGGCCCGGATGATCCGCAAGCGCTGTTGCTCGATGAGGCGAATCGGCAGGCTCGAGCTCGCGTAGTAGGCGTCGATGTCGTGCTCGCGGGCCAACGAATCGTTATGCGCCTCGACGTTCTCGATGCTCTTCATGCTGGCCACCTCATACCGCGTTCTCGTTGGAGCTTGCGGATTGCAGAGAGGGCCAACTGCGTGGCGTGCGGAAGCGACGGGTCGGCACTGGGCCGAGCGAGGTCGCAAGGAGGCGGTCGACGTCACTCGAAGCGAGCAGCGCTGTTTCGAGGCCCCCCCGGATGGTGGGGATCTTGGCAGGATCGAGGCCCATCGCTTTGGTGGCCACATAGTCGACCAGACACGGATCGCAGCCGGCCACTAGCAAGCCAGCGTCGACTGGTGTCGCGCC
Source organism: uncultured Polyangiaceae bacterium (assembly GCA_964599485.1). Classification (GTDB taxonomy): domain Bacteria; phylum Myxococcota_A; class Polyangia; order Polyangiales; family Polyangiaceae; genus JAPYTK01. The sequence continues at coordinate 6,387 of CAZRGL010000307.1, read as the reverse complement.
CAATGGTCCCTCGCCTTCGCCGGCCACGATGCCGTCGACGATCGACAGCATGCGTCTGGCGGGCCTAGCGCCGAGTTGGCCTTGGCGATCGGCATAGAGCAGCGCTCGGTTCAAATCGATGATGGTTCGCCACAGCGTGTCGTTGCCCTCCCAGCTGCCATCGATGACGCGAGGTGGCCGGTCGAGCCGGGGCGCCCTTGCGACAAGGGAGTGATCACCCGGCAACGGCAGTCGGCTCAGCTTGCGATCGAGTTGCTCGAGCCAGCTCTGAGGCCGGTCGAACTCGTCCCCTCCACAGGACGGATCTCCCTCGGTGAAGTGTGGCAGCCAGTACTTCTGATTGGTCAAGCCGACCGCGCTCTTGAGGCTCAGCGTGACGCCCGTCTTCTTGTGGGTCTTGAGCTTGGGAATACTGATGATCAGATCGGCGTCGAGGATGGTTTGGCCGAAGGAGTAAGCGTGCCGTCCATGGCTGTGATGTGGGACGGGAGTAGCGTAGTGGCTGCGGTGGAAGCGCAGCTTGCTCCCTGGTGGGGCATCCGGCAGAGCGAACATGCTCTGATCGCCGAGATCGACCACCCGGTAGCCGTGCGGATCCCCGGCCAAAGATTGGCGCAACAACAGTCCGAGGTTGAAAGAGCGGCCCAAGAGGCGCCGGTCGTCGAGGGCGAAGCGCGCCACCATGCGGAAGCTGCGCAAGTCCACGAAGCGCAGCGGATGGCCCTGCGCACGCAGCGCGTCGATCACCGCGAAGATCCCTAGTGGCCGGGCGACTTTGTCCAGCTCGCAGCCTTCGACCGGGCTGTCGACTACGGTCACGTCGCCGTTTGGTCCGACTGCGCGCAGCGCGTAGTCGAGCAGTGGTCGCAACACCGAGCCGTGGGTGCTCGAAGCCTGCAAATGCTCGCCCTCGATGCGCTCGTGCAGGTTCTTGCTCGAGACCAGGTTGGGCTTGATGATGACCCGGCCGCCGCGGCCCACCAAATCACCGAGTGGGTTCCATTCGGCGCCGTCGCTACGGCCAGCATCGAGACCAAGCGCACGCAGCAGTTCTTCGACCGCGTTGTAGATGGGATTGGGCGGCTCGAAGGGAGCTTGCACGAAGTAGCGTAGGTCGGGCTGCGATAAAGTGACGACCCGATGCTGCAGCTCGCTGTCCTGGCCCTCAAGCACCATTGTCTCCTGGTCGAATGATGACAGGAGCCGAGGGCCCTTGCAGATCAATCGCCAGCTTGGACATGCTCGTGATGCGTTTTCCCGTTCGCACCAGGGCTACATCTTCGACCAGCTCGACCTCGATGCGCATCTGCTGACCCAGATGACGGCGTAGCGTAGCCAGCACGTCGTTGAGCACCTCGCGGCTGTAGCGTCCCCCGCGCACGAGTCGCAAGCGGATGGCGCCACGCTCTTCTTGCAGCACCTGGTAGCGCTTGATGGCGTGGGACAGATCCTTGAAGTAGTGCGAGAAGAAGGTCCCGGGCAGATAGCGCCCATCGACCCCTTGGATGATCGATTGCACGCGCCCCTCGATGTTGCCGATGCGCGGCGCGCTGCGTCCACAAGCGCACGGCGTATCGGCCATGGCTTCGGCGAGGTCACCAATGCGGTAGCGCACGAAAGGCATGCAGAAGTTGTTCAGATCGGTGACCACCACTTCGCCGAGCTCGCCTGGCGCCGCCGGCCGGCCTTCGCGCAGCACCTCGACGATATAGCCTTCGCTCACCACGTGGTGGCCGTCGTGTTGGTCGCATTCGTAAGCAATGCCTGAAAACTCGCGGCTGCCGTACTTGTCGAAGACCCGGCAGCCAAAAGCATCTTCGATGATGCGCCGGCTGCTCGCTGGCAAGGTCTGGGCGCTAGACATGACCGCCCCAACCCGGCCTCTAACGCTCCCGGAGGATTGCTTGATGAAGTGGGCGATGAAGTCGAGCGCTTCGGCGTAGCCGTCGATCAGGCTGGGTCCCAGCTGCTCGATGAGGGCCATGGTCTGCTCGAGCTTGTCGTCGCTGAGCTCGAATATGGGAACGAAGTGCCGGTTGCTGAGCCAAGCGTCGAGGCGTTCGCGTAGCACTTGCGGGCGGCTCATTCCCAAAGTCTGATGCCAGAGTCGAACAGTCGGATCGCCGAAGCGGTAGCCGGTCCATTCTTGGGCGCGGAGCGTGGCGGCCCAGCGAAACTCGAGCTGTGCCCGATCGGCGAAGCACACGAAGGGCTCGCCAGTTGATCCGCTGGTGGTGATCTTCAGCACCTGCGCCTTGTCGTGGTTCTCCGACATGATGTCGAAGTAGAGGTGCTTGCGCAGATCGTGCTTGGTCACGAAGCCCAGTTTGGGCAAGTCCTCTTGGCCGCGAATGTCCTCTGGTCTCAGCCCTCGCTCTTGCATGCGCGCCCGGTAGAAGGGCACGTTGCGGTAGCAGTGTCGCATCAGTCGCCGCAGCTTTTCGTCTTGCAGATCGCGTAGCTCCGAGGGGCTCAGCCACTGGGTTTTTCGCAGCGTCTCGTAGTAGTGCTCGACGTCGCGGGTGATCATCCAGTGCGACTGGTTGAACAGCGTCAAATACGAGCGCCAGCGCATCGAACGTCGTCGTTCGGCTGCCCGATCCGCTTCTTCGCCAGCCTCACCTGTCGAGGGGGCGGCGCGGTGCTCCAAGAAGTGCTGCGCGACGTCAGGCGGCGCGGACGCTAGGCGGTACTCGTAGGCGGCCTTCGCCAGATCGACCAGCGACTTGGCCGAAGCTTGCAACGCGTAGCCGTCGAGGAAGCTGCTGCCCTGCTTGCGGTCCTCGAACAAGGTCTCGATGGACTTGTAGCTGTAGCCCTTGGCCTTGGCCGCCACCATGATGAAGGACTGCCAGTAATGGTAGCGACCACGGAAGTTGAGCAGGTCGTCGAGCACCTCGCGGGCGCACAGCACGAAGCCGCTCTTGTTGTCTTGCAGCTTCATGGAGAAGGTGGTGTTGAGCAGCCAGTTGAAGCCGCGACTGTAGTAGTAGCGAGGTCCCTTGCTGCGCCCGATGGTGCTGCGCCACCCTTGGACGACGTCGACGCTGTGCTCATACCAAGCGCGCCGCAGCCGCAGCAGATCTTCGGGCTGATACTGGAGGTCGGCGTCGATGACCGCGCAGAGCTTGCCGCGCGCAGCAGCCACGCCGCTACGCCAGGCTCGAGCGATGCCTCGGTTCTGCTCGTGAAAGCAGCCCACCACGATGTCTGGTGCTGCCTGCATCTGCTCGCGGATCACTGCGGCGGTCTTGTCCGTCGAGCCATCGTCGATGAGGATCAGCTCGCCGCGTAGTGCGCCAACTTCGAAGACCTTGAGCACACGGGCGCTCAGCTCGGGGATGTTCCCCTCCTCGTTGAGGCAGGGGACGATCACCGACAGCTCGACGCTGGTGTTGGCCCTCGTGGTCATCGTCGGCACCCTACCCCGAATATCGCAATACGGTTAGGGCTCGCGCCCGAGCTGCTATTGTCCCGCCATGTTGAGGCGGCTGGCAGTCATCGCTTCGCTGCTTTTTGTTCTGGCGGCGACAGGTTGCTTGCAGCCTTGCTACTTGCTGCAGGCCATCGCCGGGCAGGACGAATTGGTTGCCCGCGCCCGTCCGATCGAGCAGGTGCTCGACGACACCAGTGTGCCCCTGCGCACGCGGGCCGTGCTGCGTCTCGTTGCCGATGTGAAGCGTTTCGGCGAGGTCCATGGCTTGCGTCCCACCGACAACTACGAGGAGTACTCCGCCCTCGACCGCCCTGCGGCTGTTTGGGTGGTCAACGCTTCGGAGCCACTGCGTCATGCGCCGAGCTCCTGGTGGTTTCCCGTGGTGGGCAGCGTGCCCTACCTCGGCTGGTTCAACCGCAGCCATGCCATCCAGTTTGCCGACGATCTGCGAGATCGCGGCTATGACGTGTATCTGCGCGGAGCGAGCGCTTATTCGACCCTCGGTTGGTTTGCCGATCCGGTGCTGTCCTCCATGATCCACGAAGGAGAGACGCTGGTTGGCGATCTGGTCAACGTCGTGCTGCACGAGTCTGTGCACGCCACCAAATACGTCGAGAGCCAGTCCGTCTTCAACGAGAGCCTAGCGGCCTTCGTGGCTGACCGGCTGACCCTGCGCTACCTGCGCGAGCGGCTCCGCGCCGACCGCTGGCAGCTGTACGAATACCAAGAGAAACACGCCCAGCGAGCTCATCGCGCCCTGCGCTACCACCAAACCTACGAGCAGCTCGATGAGCTCTACAACTCGGCGTTGAGCAAGGGCGACAAGCTCGCCGAGAAGCGCCGTGTGGTCGAAGCGCTGCGGATCGAGCTGCGTCGCGAAGGTCCGATCAACAATGCTGTGCTTGCCCAATCGCGCACCTACCGCTCCGCCTCCCCTGAGCTGGCTTCGCTGTTGAAGCACTGCGGGAGCGACTGGAGGCGCTTCTGGGTAGTGGTCGCCCGACTCGAAAGCTCCGCCTTCACTGCCCCGCAACAGAACGATTTGGCCCCGGTGCTGGCGCCTCTGATTCGCGCCGACTGCCCTGCCGCGGTACCATGATCGTCCTGCGCGCATGAAGACATCACATTGCCTCTCGATTCTCTGTTCGCTGGCGGTCGGCGGCTGTTCACTGATCAACGCGTTCAAAGAGCTGCCGCCTGATAGCAGCGGCCAAGGGGGCACCGGCGGCGGGTGTCAGGCGCCGGTCGATTGTCCGCCTCCAACTGGCGATTGCACTGTCGCTTCTTGCAGCGCCCAAGGCGAGTGCGGCGAGACGAATGCTGCCGCAGGCACCCTGTGCAAGGATGGCACCCGCGTTTGCGATGGTGGCGGCGTTTGTGGCGATTTGGCGCTCGGTCAGCCCTGCGTCGAGGCTGATACCTGCGATAGCGTTCTGTGCGTCGACGGGGTGTGTTGTGCGACGGTCTGCGCCGAACCCTGCAGGTCCTGCAATCTGGTGGGCAGAGCAGGCAGCTGCGATCCGCAGCCGTTGGGCGAGGACCTCAAGAAAGCCGTTGGGCGAGGACCTCAAGAATGCGTGCGCATCTTCGCGGTGCAACGGCCTGGGCGAATGTGGCGGATTGCACCTCGGTAGCGAGCGTTATCACAGCGCGTATGAGGACGGGGTCATGGCGGTCGCAATCAGCGACAACACCAACCACAACGTCGCGCTGGTCGGTTTCACGAACCACTTCATCGCTTTTGGCAACGACTCGATAGGCGAGTTCTATGGCGATGGCGCCACCTTCTTCGTGGCGAAGCTCGATCCTGGCCTCGCCCCGATGTGGGCTGTTGGTGACGAGTCCACCCCTGAACCGGACAGCCATAGAGCCCTCGCGGTGGCGATGTCCGATAACGGGGACGTCTATGTCGCCGGGGACACGAATGGCGCGGTGACCTTGGGCGGGAAGCTCTATGGCTCGGTCAGCGGCGACAATGACATCTTCGTGGCGAAATACGCCCCAAACAGCGAAGTGCTATGGGCAGATGTCTACGGCGATGGCGCTGATCAGATTGTCTCGGACCTGGCGTTGAGCAAGGATGGCACCACCCTCGTGGCTGTCGGGGGTTTCAGTGGGATCTTGGATCTGAAGGGCGAGACGCTTACTGCGGTTGGCGTTCAACCCGAGATTTTCGTTGCCGCTTTCGATACCTCTAGCGGCAAGGTCATCTGGGCGCGTCAATTCGGCAGTGGCAACATTGACGTAGCTACCGCCGTCGCGGTTGGCCCATCGGGAGCTGTCTTCGTGGCTGGTACCATGCGCGGTCAGATCGACTTCGGCACTGGGCCCATCACGCCGTTCGGAGACACCGATGGTTTTGTGGTGCGCTTGGGTGGAGAACAAGGCACGGCGCAGTCCGTCAAGCACTTTGGGGGGGCGGGCGGTCCCATCGTTGTGCCGTCCTCGATCGCAGTCGATCCCGATGGCAAGGTCATCGTCGCCGGATCCTTCAGCGGCGCGCAGGTGAATTTCGGGCCGAAGAAGCTGCATGCCCTGGGCGGTATGGACATTTTTCTCGCCAAGCTAGATACCGATCTGGACACGATCTACGTGACTCCCTTTGGCGAAACGAACAAGAGCCAACATCCCGGTCCACAGGTTGCGGTCGGCATGACAGGAAACATCGTCCTTGCTGGATCGTACGTGGGCAACGTGGACTTTGGACACGGCCCCCTGGATTACGACTCCGGCTTCGATGTGTTCGTCGCCAAGTTCAACCCCGACCTTGGTGCTGGCTGGAGTCGCCGCTTCGGCTCCGACCAGGACGCGATCCTGACGGGCGTCGACGTCGATAGCGAGGGCAACATCGTGTTGGTGGGCAACTTCGTCGGCACTCTCGATTTCGGCGGCCTTCCACTCACCTCACAAGTTGAAAACGACGTGTTCGTAGCGAAGCTGGCCCCATAGCC
>CAZRGL010000306.1:0-13176 GCA_964599485.1 uncultured Polyangiaceae bacterium | reverse complement strand
GTCGACGATCCGACCATCAAGAACCTCTACAGTCTAAGCGCCAAGTCGCTCGGCGTGATTGAGACGGCGACGAAGTTCATCAAGGATCCTGGACCTGGACCAGCCATCCAAGCGTTTGGACGTCAGCTCGGGTTCGCCAAGAACGCTGTCGGGAAGGTCAATTTCGTCCTAGCCGGAATTGACGTAATCGACGGTATCAGAGAAGGGGACGAGATAAAGGCCGGAAAGGGGGGCGTGAGTGCGGTCGGCGCTGTGGCGGCGATGGTCGGCGCCAACACCCCCCTTGTCAATGTGGTGATTCTCGGAGCCCTCGTGGTACTGCAGATCCTCGATCTGCTCGCAGGCGATGACTACAAGCCGGGAGCGTGGATGAAGCACTGCTTCACCAACATGGCATTGAAGTTCAGCGAGCTGGAGAGAGTGCGAACTAATCGCTGGCGGAAAGCAATGGACAGCCCACCAGGCTCCCACAACGGATACGCACACAAATGGGGGAAGCCCGAGGAAGAGCTACAAGAAGAAGATCCCCTCACGGTGCTCTCTGTTTTGGGTCAGGCCGACTGGTCCGCGTGGAACCCGCCGAAAAGCGGCAGCATGGATCCTCTCGTCAAGCTGCTCATGGATTGCGGCTACAACAGAGGCCCGCGGGGGACCACCAGCCCCATAGAAGCCCAGCGGCTCTTGCGGGATCCGAGGGGCGCCACCCACATGTCGACGAAGGCAATAAGGGAAAGAGCGAAACGGAATTCGAAGAATCTCGACAAAATGAGTGACTTCGGAAGATAGGGTCGGAGCATGGGCTTGATACAAGAATGCTATTGAATACCTGGCCCGACGTGAGTTGTAGCACTCCAAAAGGTGGCCACAAATTCGCCTCAGTTCCGGGCTAGCGGGCTAGGAGCTAGCGGGCTAGGAGCTAGCGGCACGTTCCAGGCGAATGCGCCGCGCCGTGTACCGCGTCACCAGCTTGTGGAACTTCTCTTGCCGCCAGGGATCGGAGCGAATGAAGTCGTCCCACTCGCGGGTCAGGCGCTGCTGAAGCTCTGGCTCTTCGAAACCCCACGCGGTCCAGATTTCCTGGGCTCTGTCTGGTTCGTGTCGGAGCTCAGCGCAAATCGATGCCCACTGACCGAGCGGCCACTCCCTAGCTTCGCGAATGCGTTCGGAAGGCTCGTCGCTGGCACCGACCGTCTGTGGGATCGTCGCTCCTCCGAGCTCGGGAGATCCTCCCGGTGAAGTCTCGCTGCCTGGCTGTTTGGGCAGCGCCGCTCTGACGTTCTGTTGAGGTCTTTGAGCGACGAAAGCGGCCGCCTCTTCAGGCAGCAGTGTGCCCGTCCCGGCAGCGGGGCCCGTTGCTTCGGCACCAGCTCGGGTGCTTTGTGGCTTCATACTCATGTGGGCCGCGACGAGTTTGGCCCAGGTGGCGTGGAGCTTTGGATCTTGGGCAAACTTCTGCTTCCAGGCATCGCTCACCCGATGATGGACGCTCTCGGTGCGCAGTCCGTAGCGGGCGCGCACGAATTCAGCCTTGTCACTCTGGGTTGCCAAGTCGGCGCAATATTGCGCGTAGTGCTCGACGCTCCAAGCCATCGCCGCCCGAGCTTGGCGCATCTCGTCGCCGAATGACCCATCAACTGGGGCAGTGCCCAGTTGGTCGGTGCTTGGTGCAACCGGACCCGGTCCTGCCGGCGCGAGATCCTCCACGAAGTTGCCGACGCGTATTGCTTTCACCGGCTCTGAAGTCGCATTGGCGGCGCTGGTCGTCGCCTGATGTCGGACGTCGACTTTCCCACCAATGACGGGGTCGAGGCCGGCCGGCTTCCAGCTCAGTAGCTCCTCGATGGTCGGGTCGGCCTCCCCAGCTGCGCGTCGTCTTCGTTCCCGGGAGAAGTAACCGGTGTAGCGCTTGCTCACCTGACCGCCGCCCGAGATCACGTCGTTGGTGACGGCGGTCGACCAGGTAGCGCACGCTTGCTCCCAGTCGCTTTCGGTGATCCCAAGCTGCTCGAGGACTGTGTTCGACTCGGACACTGTCAGCTTCATCAGTCGAGCTGACACGATGGCCCAGACATCGAAGTCTCCGAGAACGTGGAGTTTTTTGTCGTCCGCCATTGCACAACTGTAACGTTTGCTGGTCCGCTAGAGAAGAGACAACGTGGCGCCGGGCGCTGCACGAAATCCGATGAAGCCCCACGAGCACACAGAGTCGCTTCCACTTTGTTCGAGACCCGCACCCCCATTGCTGAGGGATGCGCCGCGAGCTGCTTGACACTACCGACGGCGTCGGCGCAAAGTCGGCGCGCCTAGGTAACCCAGTCGAAGTCATGACCGCCCACGACACTCGAGAGCGACGCCGACTCGAACGCGAGATGGCCCGCGCGTCCGACTACGACGCGTGGCGAGCGGCCGCTGAGGCGCTGGACCGGCTGGAAGGAAACGACGCGTGGCGCCACGACGACCACGGCACACAATTCGACGCTCCATTGCTGGCTCGGCACATCAGAGAGCTAGGGGCGCTGGCACGGTCAGGAGACGTGGCGGCGCTAGAAGCCACGCTCACCGAGAGCCTGTTTCGCAATCTCAGCGAGGTCACCGCGCCCCAGCTGTACGAGCACACGCATACGGGCGAGACGAAGTGCGTAATCGGCCAATGGCTCGACGCGTGTGTGGAGGCATTACGCGTCTTGCAGTCCACTCCAATAGCCGGGTTGAACCGCGAGGCGCGGCGCGAACGATTCACCCGCGCCCTGGACAACCTCGGTAAGACCGCACTCATGCTCTCGGGCGGCGGCGCGTGGGGTTTGTATCACCTAGGCGTCGTTCAGGCCCTTCGGGTGCGCAGGCTCTTGCCGACCGTAATCTGTGGGTCGAGCATGGGTGCGATCGTCGCGTCCGGAGTGGGCGTGCGTTCCGACGCTGAGCTCGATGAGCTGTATGAGGACCCGTCAGCAATACACCGCGTTGCTGTACGCCTGCTTGGCCCGCTGGGCATGTGGAAGAACAAGTCGATTCTGAGCCCACAGCAGCTCGAAGAGCATGTGCGGGTCAATGTGGGCGAGGCGACTTTTGCGGAGGCGTTTGCGCGCACCGGGCGGGTGCTCAACGTGACGGTCTCACCAACTCGAGCCAGACAAAAGCCTAGGGTGCTCAGTCATCGCACGGCGCCCGATGTGCTGGTGAGCGACGCCACCACGGCATCATGTGCGATTCCAGGGCTGTTTCCGTCAGTAGCGTTGCGTCAGCGAGGACCAGATGGCCGAGTCGCTCCCTACGTTCCAACCGAGCGATGGGTCGACGGCTCGCTCCATGGCGATCTGCCCTTGCGTCGAATGGGCCGGTTGCACAACGTCAATCATTTCGTCGTCAGCCAGGCGAACCCTTTCATCGTGCCCTTCGTGACCCGCCATCAGACCGGCGCTGTCACGCGGCTCGCGCGCTTCGCCGGCTCGCTAGCACGAGCACAAACAGCCGCGGCTCTGGACGAAACGCGCCGTTACGTGAAATCGCGTCGGCTGCGACCTTGGCTCGACGCAGCACACGCCTTGGCGGCGCAACACTACGAAGGCGACATCACCATTCATCCCCGCGTGCGACCGACTCAGTACGCCAGAGTGATGTCGAATCCTTCGCTCGAGCAGCTGCGCGGTTACATTCTGGGAGGCGAGCAAGCAACTTGGCCGCGGCTGGCCGTAATCCGTGACCAGACCCGAATCACCCGCGAGCTGACCGCGATCGTCGACAGCTTATCGTGAATGAGCAACTGGCCGCGAGCCGAAGACGCCAGCCTCGGTCGGGACCTGGCGCTCGAGATCTTGCCTCCGAAGCACTCCACGACGAGGAGCGGACAGCAATCACGTTGAGACTAACGTGCGATTGAAATGCTCGGCCGCTTTTCGGTGCCGGATCGGGATGTCTTTCGCCATCGACTTCTCGAGCATGCCGCCGACCCCGAAGATCTTGACCTCCACATCATAGTCAACCACGACCTTGCACTTGCCGTCTCCGACGGGTTGTGTCCGCAGGGTTCCGCGCATCTTGATTCGATTCGCCATCTTCTCGGGGATGAGCTCGATCTGTGCCGTGTCGGATCCTTCTTTCCACTCCACTTGTTGGACCATGCCGACGGTTTCGCCGAATAGCTTCCGGACCGCGGCGGGCGCATCGTTCTTCTCCTGAAGCTCAGCGCGCAATACGACCTTGCCAGCTTTCACCTCTTTCGAGACAACACGATATGAAACAGCGCCGCAGCCATCGACCTCATTGGGGCGCCGTGCGTCCTCATCGAAGAAGAAGTTCCAGTACTCGTCGGGCGTGCAATTGAATACCTCTTGGGCGCTGATCTTCATCGAGCTCCTCCGTGCGCAGTTCCGGTCTCGAAGATCTACGTGCCGCGCACGCCGCCGGACCGCAAGCAGATCCGTATCACAAGCCGAGCCCCCAGCCCACGCGCGCAGGCCTCCTTGCGGATGCAAACCCCGGCACGGTTGACGCAGAGGGCGCTCGAATGGGCGGTGTCCGTCGGCGCTGAGACCGAGCGGCGATGCTGCGCCATCACCCAGGACAGGAGGCGGAGATCGCTGGAGTCGAACCAGCTGCCTGATGGCAGACGCGGGTAGCAGCCGCGCGTGAGGACCACCCTCACCCCGATCTCCCGTGGGTATTCCGAACGAGAAAAGAAGGCCCCGTTTAACGTCTGGGGCCACGACGGTTGCGGCTCTCATACCCGCGAGACGAGAAAATCATGCCACTCGCGGGGAGCACGGGCGATATCGATGACGGGGGCGCTCAGCGGAAGGCTCGCCGGGCGGCGCGGCGCGTTGAGCGGGAACATGCCCGACTCGTCAGGTGTGCGACCACCCTTACGCGCGTTGCAGCCATAGCAGGCCGTTACGATGTTGTTCCACTCGGTACGACCGGCCGACCGCCGCGGGACGACGTGGTCGTAGGTGAGCTTGTCCATCGGCAGCTTGACGCTGCAGTACTGACAGCGAAACCCATCGCGGGTGAAGACGTTCACACGCGAGAACTTCACGCCCTTCTTCCGCTTTCCGAGCTTGCGCCGCAAACGGATCACCGCCGGCAGCTTCATGACTGTCGACGGCGAGCGAATCTCTTCGCTGTAGTCGATCAGCCGCTCGGCCTTGTCGACGTAAAGCATGGTCACCGCGTCTTGCCAGCGAATCACGCGGTGCGGGAAGAACCACGACGTCAGCAAAAGTGTTCTCTTCATGACGCACTCCGATGTCATCGCCAGCGACGCTGCGCCGGCTCGTTTCTTACTCTGAGCCATCGCACCATTGCGATGACCACTTTCGTTTCTGGTGCTCGAGGAGGGAGTTGCACCCCCATGCCTTGCGGCAGCCGGGTTTGAGCCGACCGTGTCTGCTGTTCCACCACTCGAGCATTGGTAGCCGAGGCGGGAGTCGAACCCGCACGCCCAAAGGGCACTGCTTCTGAGGCAGCCGTGTATCCCATTCCACCACTCGGCCGTAAGCTGGCTGCGCAACCCCAAACCCTTGTCTCCGCGAAGCGGTTTTGAGCAGGGCCCCGTCACCGAAGGCGATGGGGAGGGGTCTCAGCCAAAGACCCCGGAAAAGAACTCTCGTTGCCCAACACGAGGCGCTTGCGAAGGACGCGCACGCCCGTTGGGGCCAAGAGCGAGCTGGTGGACCACCGAGGAATCGAACCTCGCCGCGCTGCTTATCAGGCGACACAGCTCTACCAGAGCGTTGTGGTCCACAGAGCCCCTCAGCCGGATTGGGCTAAGTGGACTGCTGTTGTGCGGGTCATAGGAATCGAACCTATCGAAACCTGCTCGTCGGGCAGGCATGTTCACCAGCTCATTCGACCCGCGCCGGTGCGAGGTACAGGCATCGAACCTGTCCAATCCTCTTTGTAAGAGAGGCGCCTTCACCATGCTGGCTCACCTCGCAATCAACCCGCCCCCCGGGGAAACAAACGCATCAAGGTCATACGGAGCAACAGTCTCGAGTGGCTGGACTCGACCCGTAGTGGCCGGAGTCCAGCTTGCTGGACGGAGGCTACGGAGGGCGACGGGGGAGCCCACCTCAGTCGCGCCTATGTCTCCCAGCAGACTGACGGCGCCTGGCACCCCAGGGCGGAGCCAACACGTTCGAGTCCAGTCCCGCGTCAAGGCGAGGCACTGGTAAGCAAACGCATCAAGGTCATACGGAGCAACAGTCTGGATGGCTGGACTCGAACCAGCGATCTCGTGGTCCCGAACCACGCGCTTTTGCCAGGCTAAGCTACATCCAGAGGTGTGCCGGCGCCTTGCAACGCCGACACGTTTTTGGGCGCTGAATCCAAAGCTGGGTTAGCGCCCGCCGTTGCTGCGCTCTGTCAACAGAGCCGTCGGCAACAGCTGCTCGAAGCCGTTCGATCCCACCACCAGGCGCAGCTCACCGATGCGCTCGGCAATGTCCTTGAGCGACTCGAGCTCCTTGAGCCGGAGCAATACCGGGTTGTCAGCCATGACGCGCGCCGTGTTGGCAAGCGAGCGCGTCGCGGCCGTCTCCTCACGACGGAGGATGACATTGGCCGCGGCCTCCTTCTCGGCCTCGATGACCCGATTGAGCAAGGTCTTCATCTCGCCAGGCAGGACGACGTCCTTGACGCCGACACGCTCGATGCGAACACCGAACGCCGTCGCTGCGGGAGCGACCTGCCCATGCAAGTACCGCGTCATCTCGTCTCGCCCTCCGAGCAGCTCGTCGAGGGTTACGCCCGACAGGTAGTCGCGCGCGGCCAGCTGCACCAGCAGGTAGACCGCATCGCGCACCTTGGCTACACGATGCAGCGCCAGCGCTGGATCCTCGATGGCGTACTCGACGCTGAGCGACAGCCGAAGCGTGACCTTGTCACGGGTCATCAGCTCCTGGCCGACGATCGGCAGCTCGACCTGCCGCATGTCGACGCTGCGGATCTCTACCCGCGCGCCAGCGTGCGACCAAAAAGCGTGATGCCCCGGCTCGAGCGTCTCGGTCAGCCGACCCTGCACATAACAAAGCGCCTTCTCGTGCGCTTGCACCACGACGCTGACGTACTCGTCGCACGGCAGCACGCAGAACAGCTCATCGCTGAGCTCCGGCATCGGCTCGTTTACGCTGTACACGACCAGCGTCACCGACGGGTCAACCTTCCAGTAGCGCCGTTTGCCGGGCCGCAAGAACTCTTGCGGCACGCCATCACGGTACAGGACACCACGCTGATCGCTGGCGATTTCGACCTCTTCGTACCAATCCGTCGGCAGCACCGCCCGCACCTCGGCCGGCGCGTCGAAGACGAGCTCGTCGACCTTGTAGCGGGCCACGGTCACGCCGTAGCTCCAGATCGTGTGCCGGCCCGGCCCCAGCGTCCGCTGCGGCAGGCCGTTCTTGAAAACAACCGCGCGCTCGTTGAGCGCAACTTCGATGTGCTTGAACATGGGCCAAGCCTCCTGCCGGTGCCGCCGGCTTGCGGGCGACGCCAAAGCGCCGCGAATTGAATTTGAGCGTCAGACAAACGTGCTCGCACACGCTTGCTGCGAAAAAAGTGGCCGTCAGATGCCGACTCCCGAGCCGCCGACTCCTCCGCCTTCAACCCCACCTCACGGTGCGCGGCTGAGCGATGGAGCAGCCCTCGGCTCCTAGGACCCAACACGGCGCAGCACAGCGGGGCCGAGCGCGAGCAAGGCCAGCGGTCGCCGCAACGATGGCTGGCGTCGGTCACGTTCAGCGCCTCAGCGCCGGGACGCGTCAGGCTCCGCCACGATGGCTCGCGGCGGGGCGGTCATCGGCACCTTCGGGCCGGTGGGTTGAACCTCTCGGTTCGGGTGGATGCTTGATCATATTCAAGTGCGTTTACCATTACGCCACACGCGCCTATCGGCACATGAAAGGATTCGAACCTTCATTTCCTTTGCGCTACCCCTTCTCGGGACACGATCCACGAACACCGTGCAGAGAGCCAACGCGCCATACCTGGCAAGCGGCACCACACGGTACGCAATCGCACCGACAACGAAGAGACGACGGTGCTGCCGGAGGGATTCGAACCCTCACACCCAATTTGGGCCTGCATTCTCAACGCAGCGTGTATCCCTGTTCCACCACAGCAGCATTTCATACCAAAGACAAATGGACGGTTTGGGGACTGGGATTCGAACCCAGATCCGAGGCTTCAAAGGCCCCTGTCCTACCGTTGAACGATCCCCAATGATGGCCACCTGTGCAGCCGGTCGCAGCGGAGAGACTCGAACTCTCCTCGCCGTCCTTATGAGAGACGCGCCTCGCCTCGAGTCGCTGCGGGTTGCAGGGGCCGGACTTGCACCGGCGTGGTCTGGGTTATGAGCCCAGAGCGGGAACTAGCACCCTCCCTGCCTTCGCCGCATTGGTCCCTTCGCAGTGAATCGAACACTGAACAGCGGGTGTCGGAAACCCGCGCCTGGACAGTCCACCAGGACGAAGGGCCTGGTACCCCCGGGAGAGCTCGAATCTCCACAAGACCCGGTTTCGTAGACCGGCGCTCTTCCAGTTGAGCTACGAGGGTAGGTAGCGTCTCTACGGGGATTCGAACCCCGATCGCGAGGTTGAGAACCTCGAATCCTGAGCCTTTAGACGATAGAGACATGAACAATGGGCACCCCCGGCAGGACTCGAACCTGCACCCGATGGTTTAGAAGACCACTGCCCTTCCGTTGGACCACGAGGGTGGAGAGCCGGGAGGGAATCGAACCCTCACCCGACGGGTTGCAACCGACGGTCCTCCTCAGAGAACCGGCTCTGACTCAATCTAGCTGCCACGACCGGCGAGAATGACTGGAGCTGTACTGCACCCAGAGCGCTCCTACCATTGGAACACGGTCGCTAGGAGACCTGTGAACTCGGCCTCTGAAATCGGCCTCTGAAATCGGCCTGTGAAATCGCACAGTGGAGCGGGTAGCCAGACTCGAACTGGCATCGCAGGCTTGGAAGGCCAGCCTCTTACCATTAGATCCATACCCGCATATCGCCGTGGTGGACTGACGGGGAATCGAACCCCGGCTACTGCAGTGCGAACGCAGTGTGCTCCCGCTATCACTATCAGCCCGTTTCAATGAACCGCCCGGTAGGCAGGCCGGAAGGAATCGACTGGAGCCCATTGGGGCGCCATGACCTCCGACCTGTGTACCGTTACGGTTCGGCGGGACCGACGAGAATCGAACTCGCCTCGGCGTGCGCTGACAACGCACCGGCCTCACCAGATGCCTACGATCCCAGTGGCGCGAATTGTTCACCAACGAGGCCGTGCTGCGCTGGGCGACGCGGCCAACAATTCGGGTATTGGGTGGAAGCGGGGAATCGAACCCCTCAAACTGGGTCACAGCCAGCTCTCGCGCCACGCGTACTTCCACATTGAATGATCTTGGGCGGCTCTCTACGCCGACGCGCCGGCGCAGAGGAGCTCAGCCCACTGTGTTTTCGCTAGTGCCGACCATTTGATTGACGGCGCGGTCGGGGTGGTGAGATTCGAACTCACGATCTGGTGCCCCTAGCCTGTTGCCAGACTATGCCACGCCCCGAAATGGTCCGTTTGGTGAACCAGCCCCCGATTCTCGCACCAGCGATCCTGTCGCCGCCGCAAGGGAAGGTGCTCCGAGTTGGGATCGAACCAACCTGAACCGCCGGGCTTCAACCGGGTGCTTTCACCAGATTAGCTATCGGAGCTCGCTCGAGTCTTCGAGCTGTTCTTGGCAGCCCATAGGGGGATCGAACCCCTTTCCCGAGCTTGAAAGGCTCGGATCCTAACCAATGGACGAATGGGCCAGGTCGTGGAGCCATCGACTGGGGTCGAACCAGTTGCGACCTCGTTACGAAGGAGGCACCCCACCACTAGGGTCCCGATGGCGCTCGTAATCACTCTTGGCTGCGCGGGCAGGATTCGAACCTGCGATCACTCGATTAACAGTCGAGCGCTTTTCCACTTAGATACCGCGCAAGATGGGAGGCGAGCTCATTTCAACTCGCCTCCGCTACTTCAGGAGTAAATCACCACCCACAACGGGCGGCGTTCAAGTCCTGTCAGATTGTCAAAGAGCACGCCCGCAGCAAACGAGCGCAATGGATCCGGGAGCAGGATTCGAACCTACGTTTTCTGGTTCAGAGCCAGAGGTCCTGCCGCTAGACGATCCCGGAAGTATTTTGTTTTGCTGGTGGATCCTCAAGGAATCGAACCTTGCCCTACCGGTTAAGAGCCGGCTGCTCCGCCTTGGAGCTGAGGATCCGTCGTTGATGGTCAATGGGGTGGTGGGTAAGGGCCCAGTGTCGTGTTCGACTACGGGCCCTTGGTGTTCTTCGGTTTGGCTACGCTGAGTTTCATTGATTGCTCTCCTGGTGGTGGACACACCTGTCCTGTTGCCCATTCGGGCGTTGCGGACGCACCTGTCCTGTTGCCCGTCGAGGCATTGCAAGCGCACCTGTCCTGTTGCCCGTCGAGGCGTTGCAAGCGCAGCGGCGCTGCTCACGCCTGCCGAAATCCAGTGGATTGGAGGCGCGGTGGAACGCGAAGGAATCGAACCTCAATGCCCGAGGGCAGCTGGGTTACAACCAGCCGTGGCGGCCACGCCACACATCACGTTCCGATACTGATTCTTGCAAGCTTGTTTGGGGCCAGAAATGCGAAAAAGCCGCCTCTGGTTGTCCCAGGGCGGCTTCTGCGAGAATTCTCGCTGTCCGTCTACGCCCTAAGGGATGCCCCCTTGGTTGGTCCTCTCAGCACAATAATCATGAGCGATGAGCATCATTTGCGATCCGGTTGCACCGCCGCTTGGCTCGAGCTCACGACACGCGGACTCAGGACGCTGTGGCAAATTGCCGACAACGCCGGGCCGCGTGTTGCGCGGTAGGCTCTCTCGTTGTTCTTTTCGTTGAAAGCTCATGGGTTCGGTGGTTGAGACGAAGCACATTCGAGAAAGATTCATTGCAACGTCATTTTCCTGCTCGGTGTCTCTTCGTGTACTGCTAGCGCTAATTGAGCCACCACGAAAAAGGCCGCTCCCGGTTTCCCTGAGCGGCCTTCTTTGACGTGCTTCGTCGGATTGCCGCTCGCGCTATGTCTTCTCCCGGGGGGTCAGGAGGAAGCAGTTGTTGTTTGCCGATGAAGTCATATTGGAGTCTCCTAAAATGAATGGCAACAACGTACTTGTCAAGTGCTTTGCAGCAATCATTGCGCGCTGGCTAATGGCGGCGTGGGCCCGGCGCCCGTGTAAACGTCCTCCAACATTGAATCGATGCGCCATTCACGACCGCCCTTTCGCAACATCGCATAGTCGCCATTAGGCAGCATCAGCGAGGAAGCGTCAGCTGCAATCGGCAGATCGAGCAACCGTGCCACGAGGCGCAGCATCGCTTTGGGTAACAGCGGCGAGTCGTGCGGATCGAAGCGCACGAACTTCAAGTTGTTCAGGACAGCGCCAGGCCTGCCATAGGCTGCCGCGTAACCAGCGCGCTGCCATATCAGACTCAGCTCGTCACCTAGGTCTCCGTCCAGCTCTCGTAGGGAATCGGCGGCTTCCGAGAGGAGCGCTTCGACCTGTTCTTTTGCGTGGAGCGCTGAAGCGTTGTCTCGAATCGGTGGCAGGGCGCGAATCTGTTTGGCCTCTCGACGAAGGCCGCAATGATCGAGCGCAGTGGGGAGCATGTCCCGAAGTCCCCAGTCCAGACAGGTGTGCACCACAATTGCAGGGTCGGCGCTGAGGTTCTGCCGCAGCGCTCGAGCGAGCGGGCTGAAGCGCGGCTCGAGCGTGAGTCGGTCGACGAGCAGCTTGAGGAGTCGCGCGTGCGCAGCGCGTGCGTGCTTAGCGGGACGCTGCTCGACCGCGCTCAGATCGAACACCCGCAGCATCTCGGCGGCATCGATGACGGCCAGGTGGTGGCCATTGACCCGCCAGAGCGACACGGTGGCCGCAGGCAACACGCCTATGACGACATCGTCTTGCCTGCGCCGCACTCGAGCGCGCCCTTCGAGCTGCTCGATGACGAAGGCTTGCTCCTCTGGCGCCGGGGGAAAAGGGGCCTGCCACATCGTCATCCAGCATTGCGGTTGAGAGGGGAACGTCAGGGCGCATTCGTCGAGCTGCTCGCCTGTTGTGGCCGACCAGCAGCGCCGCGATTGTGGGCTGCTATCCTCCGTGGCGATGGCGCTGCCATCCATGCTGAAGAGCGCAGTCGAAGCCGCGCGCTCGAGCCCGTCGATGCTACAGATCAGCCCGGCACCAACCTCGTACACCTGGATCTGAGGCTGGTCGCACAGCACCAGGATCCGGCGGCTGTCGGGACTGAACGATGCGCGCCACCCCGGCCAGCTCTGCGACTGCTGGCCAGAGTCGAGCTCGAAGAGACGCAGACGAGCCTCGTCACCAAAACCAGTACTGGCCGCTAGATGACGCCCATTGGGGCTGAACAGCATCGAGCCAACACCATTGCCGAGCTCGTGAGCGCGCTGACCTCGTTCCGTATCGTGGATCTCCAAGCAGCCCGTCTCCAGCGTGGCGAAGTGCTGGCCCGTGGGTGAGGGCGCCACGCTCATCGAGTCCACCGACTTTCGAAGCAAGCGTTTGGCGGCGACCGTGTCGATGAGCTCGACGGTGGTGTCGCTGTCCCCCATACATCTGCGCGAGCTGCGTACGAGCACACGACGGCCATCATCACGCAGCCACAACGCGCCACTTTCCGGCGCCAACAGCTTGACCCGAATGGGCTCCTCTCGGAGCGGCTCGAGCTGCTTGGCAGCACCGGACTTCGGCGGCGGCGGCGTCAATAGCAGCTCGGCTCGTCGTCGCCTGCAAACACGTTGGTCCAATACACGCCGTACTGGCCTCCGCCCGTCGCGCGGCCGATGCCGATCATCGTGAATTTCGAGCCCAACATGTTCTTGTTGTGACCAGGGGAGTTCTTCCACTGCGTGAACGTGGACTGGGCGTCGCTGTTGCCAGCCGCGATGTTCTCAGCCATCGCTGTGGACGGACCACAGCCCAAATCGAAACAAGCATCGCAGGCGCGAGTCCAGGGCGATGAGTTGTTCAGACCCGTGTGGCTGAAGTAGTTGTTGTCGCGCATGTCCTCACTGTGCCCCTGCGCGGTTCGGTTGAGCGAACGGCAAGCGGCCAGCGGCCCGAGGCCATTCTGCTGGCGGTAGTCG
>CAZRGL010000305.1:0-13193 GCA_964599485.1 uncultured Polyangiaceae bacterium | reverse complement strand
GGTGGGGTGGCCCCCTGTACTCTCAATCGGTGTCCGAGTTTGGACTGCTATCTGGCGCAGACGAGCAGCGCCGTGGCGGCGGCGGGTCGTGGCCGCCTGGATGAAACGGATGACACTTACTCAGTCGCTTGACCGAAAGCAAGCTTCCACGAAGAGCACCGTGCAAGCGAATGCATTCGAACGCGTAGGCTGAGCACGAAGGCTCGAATCGGCATACTGGGCCACAGAGGGCGTTGATCAGCCTCGATAGGGTCGCCTGGTAGAGGCGGATCAGCAACATCAAGAGCCGGGCGACCATTGGCGGCTCTAGGTTGTGTCGCGACGAGGGCTGTCGCAAGAGCCCTGCCCACTGGCGGGAGCAGTTTGTCTTCTCGCTGCTGTCTTGTTGCTGAGGCGTACGAGCGCGCGGTCAAGGCTTCGTTTCAGCACGGCGGAGCTCACTTGGTGGGCGGAAGTGCGTAGAATTACGACGAGATCGGCGCCCAAGGGCAGTTCTGAGTGCTTTCGAAACCACTCCCTGACGCGCCGTTTGGCCCGGTTTCGTTCCACAGCGTTGCCTACTCTGCGGGACGCGACGAGCCCGAGTCGGGCCTGTTCACAATCGTCGCGCGCGTAGGCCACGAGCACAAAGTGCTTGGTGTGGATTGCGGGAGCCTGCTGGGCGCGCACGAACTCCGTGCGTTTCAACAGCCGACGAGCCTTGGGGAAGCGCTTTGCTTTGCTACTGACTGGAAGCGCTACTTCTTCCAATTGGACACAGCGAGGCGCTGGCGCCCTTTGCGGCGACGATTGGTGATGATCTTCCGTCCGGCGCGCGTCGACATGCGCTTGCGGAAGCCGTGCGTACGCAGGCGGCTGACGTTGTGTGGCTGATAGGTGCGCTTCATGGCAAGGATCCTCGCAAGGGCGCGGGACAAAAGCACAGCTGCTGCCGATCGTCAAGGATCGGTCGGGGCGACGCCGGTAATAATCCGCGGTACTGTTGCTCTGTGAAGCGGGCTCCTTGGTTGGCACTGGTGGCTTTGGTCGTGTGCAGCTGCGATAGCCAACCCGCCCCCCCCGCGCAGCGGTTTGCGTGCAGTTGCGATTTTCTCACCGACACCGACAAGCCCTCCAAGCAACGGGTCGAAGTATGTGCGCCTTCCCTCGAGAAAGCCACGCAGGTCGCGGTTGGCTGCGCTCAGACAGCGGCACCGGCGCCCATCCAGACGTGCCACTGCGCAGCGGCAGCCCGTGTTGACGTCTGCCGAGCAGGCCATTGCCAGACGTTCGAACGCCGCTGAGCAGTCGGTCAGCGCCGAAGGTAAATGTCGAAGTCGTTGATGTGCTTGAGCTTTCGATAGTCGCTGGCGAGCATGTCGCGCAACTCGGCGAAATCTTTCGCCAGCACGTCCTCCGAACCGATTGCGTTGCCGGTGACCATCGGAAAGACGTCGTGATAGGCGACAACGACAGCGTCAGGCGGCGTACGCTTCAGATCGGCCATCAGTTGCGGCCGTGCTTCTTTGGCTGCCCACTCGACCCTTTGCGGCACGTTGTAGATGTACTTGCTGGCAAAACGCCGTTCGGCCAAGTCGTAAATCACCGGTTCGAAGCCCCAAATGTAGACGACCCCGTTGGGTGGCACGCGGCGGCGCAGCTCAGCCGCAACCTCGCGATTGCCTCGAGCAGACACGTCCGCCACGCTGGCCAGCCCGTCCAGAGCTAGCTGATCGCGTGCGCCAGTGATGTAAACGCGGACCCGCCGGGCGGTTCGCCGCCACCACGACTCGTGGACGTCCTTTGCTGCTGTGCGAAGCGAGGTGACAACAGCCATGAAGATCGCGAGGCCCACCATCGTTTTGCGACCGCGACCCCGCGCCCAGCGCCAAGCGTGCCACCAGCCGAGCGCTGCCAACATGGCGGTCAGTGGCCAGCAAGCGGCAAAATGGTAGGGGAAGAACTTGGCTTGCAGTGCCACGCCAACGAGCTGAATGGCGATGATGCCGATTATCAGTCCAATGCCGCGATGCGCGTAGCATTGGCGCCAGGACGCCAGTCCGAGCAGCAGGCCAAAGCTGAGCAAGCTGCAGAATTTCGTGAGCCACTCGGTGAGCGCATAATAGAGCAGTCCGAGGAAGGTGCTGTCATGCCACGCGAGCGCCGTGTAGTGGGGTGTGAACACGAAAAAGGTGTGATGCAGAGCGCCCAACGCACCCTTTGCCGCAAACCAAGCCAGACAGAGCGCGAAGGGTATGATGCCGCCCAGCAAGACCCAGCCGATGGGCGCGGTGATTTTGCGCCAACCAGCGCGCAGAGACGACCAGCCTCCCTCTTGTTCTAGGAGCCTGCCAGCAGCCCAAAACGCCAGGACCGCACCGCCTCCGGCCAGAGGAGGCTTGAGCAAGCCGGCCAGGCCGAACAGCACGCCAGCGGCCACGTAGTGGACACCACGCGCCCGCTCGTGCGCCGCAATCACCAGTGCTGCCACCGTCAGCGTGCCGCCGAAGGTTTCAGGTTGTGCGGAGTGCCAAAAGTCGAGCTGGGCGTGCACCAACGCTGCCATCGCGCCTGCAAGTAGCCCGATGAGCTGATTGTCGAACCAGCGTCGAGCGAGGCGGGTCAGGCACCAAATCGTGCCAAGCAGGGAGGCCACTTCGAGCACGCGGATCCCCCAGAATGCGTTGCCCATCAACGTCCGCGACAGCGCGTAGACCAGGTAGATACCCGGTGGCTTGAAGTCGAACACGTCCCGGTAGGGCATGCCGCCTTCCAGGATCGTGCGTGCGACGAGGGCGTAGATGCCTTGGTCCCTGCCGTATCCGAAGCTCAGGATTTGGAGCGCCAGAAAGGCGATGACCATCCAGAGCGCGATGGTCAGACGTCGCTCTGCTCGGGCGCTCGAATCCACAGGCACCGTTGTAGTCGCTCGCGGCCGCCAAGCAAGGGTTGAGGCAACCGTGGGATGGACTCTGAGGGGCGATTAGGGTTACGGTTTGAGGACCTTGGCAAAGCGATCGCGCAAACAAAGAAAGCGAAGTCGTAAGCGGCAAGGCCGTGCAGCACAGTCGCGTGGCGGAGCGCCCAAACGCCCGGCTCCTTCTGAGGCCGAAGACGAGCTGGACGACGACGAAGCTTACGAGGACGAAGACGAGCCCGATGATGAGGACGAGCCCGAGAGCTCACCTCGTCCCAGCAAACGTGGCAAGCCGCCGCCAGAGCAGCCCGTCGCACCTTGGCGCAAGAAACGAACGAAGCGCGACAAGGGTAAGGACAACACGATATGGATTCTGGTCGGCCTTTCGGCTGCCGCGATGGTGTTCATATGGTGGGCTACCCGCGAGCCAGCAAAAGAAACGAAGCCGGACAAGGACGCGGCGTCCACGAGTAGCGCGGCGCCCAAGCGTCCCATCATGAAGCCGCCGGTGCAGCGTCCGCGGCCCATGCGACCGCCTCCGGTTCGTCTTCCACCGAGGCCTTCACCCAGCGCCACGCCCAGCGGTCTACCGAGCGCGGGCCCGGCTGCGTCCAGCGCCGCTGGGCCGTCTGGTGTGCCCGCCAAGACCGCGGCGGCCAAGACCACCGCGCCCCCTGTTCACGCGCCCGCGGCTCCCAAAGCTCCTGCTGCACCCAAGCCGAAGGTGACTGAGCCCAAGACGCCCACGCCCCCGCCAGCCCCGCCGGCGCCCGCGCCTGCGCCCAAGCCAGCCGACCCAACACCGGCTGACCCCTACGAATGACCGCAGCCGAGGTGTGATGGAGCTGTTGCTGTTGCACGAGCCCGAGCAGCTTCGACGCGCGTGTGATCGCGTGCGTGCTGACGGTCGACGGGTAGGCTTGGTGCCGACGATGGGTGCGCTGCACGATGGCCACATATCGTTGGTGCACGAGGCCAAGCGACACAGCGATCACGTGGTGGTTACGGTGTTCGTCAATCCAACCCAGTTCGGCCCCGACGAGGATTTGGATCAGTACCCAAGGACGCTGGACGCCGACCGCGCGCGCTGCCACGAGGCGGGCGCGGATGTCGTGTTCGCGCCGAGCGCCGCGGCGATGTACCTGCCCGGGGAAGAAACGCGGATCCGTGTGGGCCAGACGGCCGCCCGTTTGTGCGGGGCCGACCGACCCACCCACTTCGAGGGCGTGTGCACGGTGGTCACCAAGCTGCTTTCGATTGTGGGGCCTTGCGTGGCCGTATTTGGCCGCAAGGACTACCAACAGTTGTGTGTCATCAAGCGTTTTGTGGCTGACCTCTTCCTACCCGTACAAGTCATCGGCGCGCCGATCGTCAGAGAGCCGGATGGCCTGGCGATGTCCTCGCGTAACGTATATCTCTCCTCGGAAGAACGGAGCCGAGCGCTCACGATTTGTCGGGCCTTGGCGCGAGCCTCCCGACTGTTCGAGGCGGGCGAGCGTCGCGCCGGCGTGTTGCGCGGCACAGTGCGCGCGTTGCTCGAGCCGGTGGTTGACAAGATCGACTACGTCGAAGTGGCCGACCCTGACACGGTGCAGCCTCATGGCGATGACGCACGAGTCGGCGAACGTGCGCTGTTGGCGGTGGCGGTGCAAATTGGCAAACCGCGCTTGATCGACAACGTGGTGCTCGGAGAAGATGCGCCTCTCGTCACGGGGGAATAGTTTGTGACCGCTGAGCTCACACACTGAGTACTTTTCTTCGGGGAGCTGTACTAAGGGTCGGAAGGGTACAGGAGGCGACAGTTGGGCAAGAACCACAACCATGATGGCCATCTCATCGTCTTCGAGGGCATCGACGGTGCCGGGACGACCACTCAAGCGCAGCGCTACGCTGAGCACCTGACGACCAAGCGGCGATTGGTCTACGTGACCCGTCAGCCCAGCGATGGGCCGATTGGCTCATTGCTCCGTTTGGGGCTTGCGGGTCGTGTTCGTCTGGGCGCTTCGAACCAGGCTCAAGCGATGGCCTTGTTGTTTGCGGCCGATCGACTGGACCACCTCGCGCATGAAATCGAGCCCTACTTGCGCGACGGCTACATCGTGCTTTGCGATCGCTACGACCTGTCCAGTATCACCTACCAGACTGCAACCGCGCGGCCCGACACCAATCCCAATGGCGATTTCGCAGAATGGGTGCGATCGCTCAACCGTTTCGCCTTGCGACCTGACGCTACGGTGATTCTCGAAGTGTCGCCCGAGCGTGCCAAGCGCCGTCGCCGCGATCGCCTCGGCGCGCCAGAGCTGTTCGAGCAAGACGATCTGCAGGAGCGGCTCGCGCGCTTATATCAACAAGCCGAGAAGCTCTTACCCGAAGACAAGCTTCTGCGCATCGATGGCGACAAGAGCATCGATGAGGTTGCAATCGCTGTTCAAGAAGCGCTGAGCCCAGTCGTCGGCGGCTGACGGATTGCCGCGCAAGCTCAGTAGAGTCCCCAGACCTTGAGCATGGCCGCGTAGTGGGAGTCTAGTGACAAGGGCTCCCGGGTGGGGCGGTGGCTCGGGTGTCGATCAGCCTTGACCAAATGGCGGAACAACGACTGGGTGACGATGGGCATCTGCTGGCTATGGTCGAATTGGCAGGTCGGATCGATGGCGAGCCGGCATAGCCGTGGCCGCTTGTCGATGCGTCCGATGAGCGCGTAGGGTCCCCAGCGGGCTGAGTAATGCTCGTCGGTGATGGCGATTCGAATTCGCTGCGTGTCGTAGCTGATGCCGCCGGCCACGCTTGCAAGGTCACGGCCTCCGATGTCGTCGGGCGGTTGCAGGCCAAGGCCGAGGAGGGTCGTCCGCGTGATATCGACGAGCTCCGTCGGCTGTTTGACACGCTTGCCGGCAAAGAGGCCAGCGGGGAAGTGGACGAATAGGGGCAGGCTCAGCAAGTCCTCGTCCAGCTCGAGACCATCCGCAAATAGTGTTCGGCGTGCCGAGGCGACATCACCCATCACAATCAGCAATGTCGAGTCCCAGCGTCCCTCGTCTTGCAGCCGGGCGATGAGCTTGCCCAAAGCAGCATCCTGCCCATGCAAACCAGCAAAGAACATGGCGCGCAGACGCTCGGCGTCCCCCTCTGACAGTTTGCTGTGGCGGCCTCGCAACTCGGCGATTCGTTGAGCGGCGTCACGGGGGCGCAGATAACCGGTATAGCGAGCCGGCGGGAGCTTCGCGGCTTCCAAGGGGGTGATATCCCATGGGGGATGTCCGCCACGCGCATGGATGACCACCAGCTGTGGCCGACCTGTGTCAGCCTTCTTGGTCGTGTCCGTCAGCCAGCTGCCCGCGTCGTCAAATGGCGCTGAAGCCCTCCGGCCTTCGTTGGGTGGATACTCTGTGAAGCTCTCCCAGTGGCCCTCGAACCCGAAGCTGGTGAAGGTTGTGGGAACGCCAGTGAACATCCCAGCCCGCACACTCGCCTCTCGAGCGATGTCCCCGATGGTTACCACTGATTTCGGCAAGCGCGCCCCGCCGTCACTCAAGCCATGTGCGCGTGGCGATAATCCTGTGAGCAAGCTGGCGACAGCGGCGGGGACGAGGGTCGATGCCGAGCGCAGCTCGTCGAAGACCGTCGCCACTTTCGCCAGCCTGTTCATTGTCGGCAGATGAGGCGTTTCGGTAGTTCGCCAGGGCGGCAGATCGCTTTTGACGACGCCATTGAGCACCACCACCACCACCGCGCGAGCCTTGGGTGTGGACGCAGTGGGTCGCTGCGGCACGTACAAGGCCGGATCGCCGAACATGAGTCGTCCGGTACCGGTGGTCTTGCTGGCAACCAGCTCGAGTGTCACCACCCGCGAAGCGAAGCGATGCAAGGATACGTCTAGGTCGGTCCATTGTGCGTCAGGTCCACCCTTGAGCTTCACGCGCTCGAGCAACAACGCATCCGTATCGTCGTGGCGCACCATGAGCGCCGCGCTCGCATTTCCGGTGCCCCGCATACCGACACTGGTGCGCCAGCGGCCGTGAGGTGGAACGCGCACCGTGCAACGAACCACGCCAGGAGCCCGCAGAGCGATGGCGCGATGGGGCACTCCACCGAGCTGAGCGGTCGGCACGAGCACGTCGTAGCGTGTGGGTGCGCCGTAGGTGCGCCGTAGCTCGTCTGGCACGCCGATGCGGACCCAGTCAATTTCAGCGTAGGGGACAGCGTCCGAGCCCTTGCGACCACGAAAGGAAAGCCGCAACTCATGCAGACCCGCATCGACGGGTAGGCGCGTAACCGGCGTCGAAACGATGCGCGTCTTCTTCCGGTTGAGCTTGAGGCTGCCCAAACGCATACCATCCAACGTGACGCCGACCCGGTTGGTGTCGGTGCCGATCGCGCGCAGCGACACGAACAGGGGTGTGAGCTGCGGCAAATAGAAGCTCAATCGCAGCTGCCGGTCGTAGACCCGTGCCCATGTTGCGCCGTCGTGCTTCGAGGCCATGATCCTCGACGGTGTCTCGAGCTTCCACCCGTAGCGCCCCGCCATGGCCTCTGTGCCCAAGTCGAGCAGCAAGCCGCGATGGTCGATGTCGCACAGCGGTAGTACGTCGATGAAGGATACAGCTGTCCGAAGCGCTTGCCCCTCGGGCCCACGGGCTGTCGCAGGTGCTTTCTTGCCCCCGTCGATTCCGCCGGAGCCCGTGTCGCAGCCGCTGCAACCCACACCGCTGCTAAGCGGCAGCAACAGCAACAGCAGCAACGCGGGCGGCATCCGTAGTCTTGGTGTCGGACCCTCAGCCCTCAGCAGAAGCAGTTGGGGAGCGACCATGGCCTAGCGCGCTTGTCCATAGCGGCCAAAGCAGCGGGACGCCACGAAAGCCTGCTGTCGGGCGCGCCGCGCCCCATGTTCCGCTAGCGCGACCAGGGAGGGGCAATCCGAATCCGCAAGCGCACCGCCGGCTTCATGACGACGTAACGAACGCGCTCTTCGCCTCGTAGCTTGACGCGGATTTCATGGGTCTTTCCATCAGCCTTCAAGCGCAGCTTGCGCAAGGGTCCTCGTCCCAGCAACCGGCCGTCGACGTAGATCTTGTCTTTTCGTCCTGCGACGATTTCGAGCAAGCCCTCGCCTGCTCGCAGCTTGGCGCGCTGTTTCTTGCTCAGCGGAAGCTCGATGGCTTGCTCCGGCGCGAGTGGCGTGTTCGGGGGCGTGCTGTCATTGTCAGCTGGCGCCGGGGTGGGCGCGGGGCTGACCGGGGGCTGCGCAGGCGCTCGTGCCGGTTGCGCTTGGCCTGGAGCGCCCACAGCGTGTGGTTGCACCGCCGGAGTCGGCTCCGTCGCGGGCAGCGGGGCGGCTCGATTCTGCCGCCACCACCGCGCTCCGATAGCCAAGCTCACGCCGATGATGGCGAACAACAGTGGCAAAATCCACCGCGACCAACTCTTGCCTGCTGGTGGCGGGTCGCCGTACCCGCGTGGCGCGTAGGACGAGGGTCCGGGCACGCGCGGCATGATGGGCTCGTCGGCGTCTTGTTCCCGCGGCGGCTGCACCACGGGAGCCTCTGCTCGTGCTGACGGCTGCGCCAGCTTGGTGGCGGCGCGCGGCTCTGCCGTGCAAGTCGCTGTCGACAAGGGCGCGGGCGCTGGCTTGCTCGGCTCGTCCTCGGCTGGTTCCTCATCGAGGGCGGCGAGACTTGGCCCGTCGGCCTCTCCAACGGAGCCGGCGATTGGTGTCAGTCCGGTTCGTTCGGTGGCCACCGCGACCGATGATGCCAGGATAGGCGTGTGGGTTTGCCGCTCGCGGCTGGGCAGCGGCCCGAATGGCCCGCTGAGCTCCTTTACGCCGAGCGCTTCCTCGCTCAGCTCGGAGATGAGCACTTCTGCGCTGAGGTTGTCTTCTTCCTCGATCTCCTCTTGCCCCTCGGGCTCTTGTTCCTCAGCGGGCGTCTCGGCGAGCTCGTCGACTGCGCAAGGCGCCGTCGAGGCAGGTGGGCAGGAGGGGCTGTGTGGCGCCGCTGGCGTCAAGCTCGCGCGCTGCACAATCTCCGGCGGTGTCCCGGTGATCTCGACCTCGATCTCGACAGCGGTTTCGCTCAGCGCGGTCGGATCCATGGCGGATTCGGTCGGCGCGGTGAGCGTTGGCGCTGCAATGGCAAGAGGGGCGTGGGATTCACGCATCGCGCCCCGGTCGGCTTGGCCGTCGAGCAAGGACAGCTCACGCTCAATGGCTGCCGGCAGGCGGTCTTGGCCATTGCTAGCCAGCACCTGAGCGATGCCTCCGTGACGGGCCGCATCTGCAAGCACCCGTTCGAGCAGGTCGCTGGCGGTCTTGGCGTTGCGAATCAGCTCCGCTGGTGACGCGCCCGCACTCAGCGCACGAAGCAGCCCGCGAGCGGGCTCCGGCGTCGCCTCGAGACGAGTCTTCATGCGATCCTCATCCAGAATCACACGGTCGACGCGCAACAAGTTTGGGCCGCTCAGCAGGCCCTGGGCGGCACGCACATGGGCAATCGCCCCACCGAGCAACTCTTGGAGCTCGCCCTCGAGCTCAAAGCTGACAATTGCCGAATCGCACGCGTCCTCGACGCCGAAGCGGCCCACGCTCATGGCCATCAGCGCGGTGAGCGCCTCGAGACCATTGACGGTCTTGTCGCCGGTCGTTTGACTAGCACGCACTGGTCTGCCACCGCGTAGCTCGACCTCGAACAAATCGACCGCATCACGCAAGGTTACCCGCGATTCGGGCCGCAGTCGGCAGGCCAGTTTGAGCAAGCCATACGGGGTCAACGAGTCCAGTCGTCCTCGCACCGTGCCGCCGGCGGCCAGGCGCTGAGCGACACTTCGTCGTGGGTAAAGCACCTCGCGCACCCGTTGCAGTAGCGATGCGCCGGTGGACTCCTTGAGCAAGTAGCCATCCGCGCCGGCACCAAGCTCCTGAACGCGCTGAAGCAGGTCAGCCTTCCAGGACAGCAACAGCACTGGCGTGCCACGTAGCAGCACATCGTTCTTGATGGCGCGGCAGAGGGCGAAGCCATCGAGCTGTGGCATGACTACATCGCTGAGCACGACATCCGGGACGTGCCGAAATGCGTGATCGAGCGCGGCGTTGCCGTCCAGGGCATCAAGAACAGTTGCGCCCGCTTCTCGCAGCACCCCAGTCAAGAACCAGTTGGTGGACAGATCGTCTTCCGCCACGACGATGGTGCAGTCCTTCAGCGACTTGTCGGGATTCGTCTGTCGAACCTCGTTGCTCGAGCCAGAGCGGTCGGATTGTTCGCGGCGCGTCTTGCGGCTCAGCCAGCTAGCGCCTGGCAGTGCCTCCTGCGGTCCGTTGCTTTGAAAACGCAGCTCGCCAGCGGACTTGACCGTTACGAGCTCACGGATGCGAGCAACCGCGTCCCAGAGCACCGTGAGCACATCACTGCCGTCGCCGATGTCTACGCGCTTTCGGCGAACGATGTCGTCGGCCGCCGCGTCGCACAGTCCTTGGTGCAGCTCTTCGCTCAAGCGGGCGCCTAGCTCATCGAGCGTGGTCTCGCCAATCAGGTCGACACGCTCACCTGCGAGCCCTGGAGCAACCTGGGCACATGCGCGTCGCAACGCCCCGGGAGATAGCGGCCGGGCCAGGCAGCGGGCCACACCGAGCGCCACGTAGCGCGACGCTTCCTCGGGCGACTCCCAAGTGCCCACCAACACCACCGGGATTTCGTCGGTGGTGGCATCGGACAGGAGCGTCTCGACCAAGGCTTCCGCGCCTTCGGCATCAGCGTCCACGACGATGACGTCAGGGGGTGTCGCGAGGCCCCGAACCAGCAAATGTGCGCTCTTGACCTGCTTGATGTGCTCGATCGAGAAGAAGTACCCGTCGCCTTCCACCGCGCCACGGGCCTTGAGCTTGCCCACGGTTTCGTACGGGCCAATGACAGCGACTGGGATGCTCAGCACGTCGGTGCGTCTTGCCCCGCCGTCGCTGACCTCGTCCAGTGGGCGCACACCGGGCATCGGTCCTGAGGTGGGCGTCATCTCTCGGTCGCGCTCAGCTCCTACACGTGCATCGAGGCGATCGAGCGACTCGGCCAA
The DNA here is from genome assembly GCA_964599485.1 of uncultured Polyangiaceae bacterium. Lineage (GTDB taxonomy): Bacteria > Myxococcota_A > Polyangia > Polyangiales > Polyangiaceae > JAPYTK01. The sequence continues at coordinate 2,239 of CAZRGL010000305.1, read as the reverse complement.
CTGTTCCTGGTCGGCCGCATCGACCGCGCCGAGCACGCCGCTGGCTTGGACGATGGCTTGGCAAGTACCCAGCTGCTCAGAAATGATGGGGAAATCGAGGGTAGTGGCTTGGCCTGCGAGCCAACGAAGGTCGCCACTGAGCTCCTTGCGGCCAACCTCGCCGCTCGGATCCTCGATCAGCTTGGCAATTTTGGCCCTCAATGCCCCCAGCTGCGAGCCCAGCTCCGAAATGAAGGCATCCCGAGGATCCTCCACCGCTGGTGTTTGCGCTGCTGCTGAAGCGCCGAAATCGTTCTGGATCTGCTTTGGAACGGCTGACACACCCATGATCGGGTGCCGTATCACAGCGACCCCATTTGGCTAACTTTCACGCAGAAATGTCAGGACGGGCGCTGATGCCGAGCCACCCGCCCCGAGAAGGAGCTCCTCAGCGCGCCTCAGGAGCGTAAGCTCCTGGAATTACACAGGTGCAATCCGTCGCCAGGCGCATACAAGGGCCTCAGGGTCGCCGGTGCGAACACGTCGAGGCCTCAGCTCGCCGGCGGGAAAGCGAGCTCGTCGGCGTTGGGCTCATCGTCCAGCAAATCGAAGCGTCGGTGCAGGACGGCTTGTCGATAGAAGCAGTACGGGTTGTCGAAGCGGTTCTTGGTGTGGCTGTACGCTGTCCAGGCACATCCGCCGCGGCAGATGTCGCGAAAGCGGCACACCTTGCAGAAGCCGTCGAGCAGCTCCTCGCTAAACCCTCGATTGAGCGAAAAGCCGTCGGGTTTTCGCCAGATAGCGTCGAGTGAATCCTTGCGCAGGCTACCCTCGACGAACAAGTCGTTGTCGTGGCGGGCGGAGGGTAGCGATAAGCAGCCCTTGACGTTGCCGTTGCTCTCGATGCCGATGACCTGACAGCCGGCGCGACAACCAATCCAGAAGTTGATGGTCGCGCCGCGGTCCCGCAAGTCCTTCTCGAGCTTGCCAAAATAGCCGATGTTGTCGGCCGGACAGATTACCGGTCGGGCCACCTCGTCGGTGCGCAGGCTGGCAATTTGGGGAACCAGCCAGAGTAATTGCTCTGGCTCGATGACCAGCTCGTCATGCTCGCTCAAGGTTCCCGAGGGGATCCCCAACTGGAGCTGCCAAGACGCCACACCGAGCTCACTCAGCATGCCGCGTAGCTCGATCAGTTGCTCGAGGTTGAGCTTGTTGATGTGGGTGACCACCGAGACCGGGAGCCCGTCACTGACGCACATCTCGATGGCGGCCATCACTTTGCCGTAGGAGCCCTTGCGTCGCACTTCGTCATGGGCTTGCTCGAGACCGTCGAGGCTGAAGGCGACGTTCAACAGTCCACCGTAGCGGGCCTTTTCGAGATGGTCAGGTGACCAGGTCCAGCCGTTGCTGATCATGTTGACCTTCACGCCCTGGTCGCTCATCCGCTTGGCAATCTCGTGCCAGTGAGGGTGCAGCGTCGGCTCGCCGCCGCCGAGGGCCTGCGTTTCGCAGTGCCAGGCTGCACGTTGCTCAGCGCCCCCCAAACAGTCCTCCTAGCTGAGCTCTTGGTCGCGACTGGCGCCTGCGTATGAGCCGCAATGCTTGCAGCGCATGTCGCACACCAAGGTCAGCTCCCAGACACAAAACCGTGGGTAGAAACCAAGTCGCTCCAATACCTCGATCACGCGCGCTCCATTCGCGGGCTATAGCCCGCCATCCGGGTCAGGATCAGGCGCCTTGTAGGGTGGCTCCGGTCCAGCGTCGAGGCCGCCGTCTGGTAAGGGCGCACCGTAGGGTGGCTCGACGCCAGCATCGCTGCCTCCCTCTCCCGTCGTCATCGAGCTCGTGCTGGTGCTCGTGGTAGACGTCGAGGTGGTTTGAGCAATGCCTCCGGCGCCGGCCCCACCATCCGGAAGCGGTGCGCTGTAGGGCGGGCGGACCACGTCTGACGAGCATGCCGCGATGGCTAGGCCAGCACTGATCAAAAACGGGGCTGCGCCACGCGCACGCGTTTTGGCCGCTCGTTCATCGAGCTCGGTGCACAGCTGCCGCAAGACAGCCCGAATGTCCTTTTCGGTCATGACTGACCGTCATCCTATCACGCACTGCTGCCTGCTCGCCGGGCCACCTCAGCGGCCGAAGCGCTCATCGTCATCACCAACAAGTCGAGGCAAGGCCCTTTTTCGAAGCGGCCGTCGAGCAGTCCCTCGAGGGCTCCTAGTGCCAAGGCCAAAGTCAGCTCGGCCTCGACATTCGC
>CAZRGL010000304.1:0-13225 GCA_964599485.1 uncultured Polyangiaceae bacterium | reverse complement strand
GGCTCCTGGGCACGGTCCAGCAGAACGCGCAGCAGCTCGATTCAGTCGTCTCGGTCCAGAGCCTGCGGACGATGCGCGAAGAGCTCACCCCCGTGAAGCTCGACCTCGATGACACTTGCTTTTTGCAGTTCACCAGTGGTTCGACCTCAGCGCCCAAAGGTGTGGTGGTGAGCTACGGCAACGTGGCGCACAACGTCGACGCGTTCTTGCATCAAGGGCTTCGTGTAGAGCAAGGTGTACACAGAGTCATATCCTGGCTGCCGCTCTATCACGACATGGGACTCGTAGGCTTCGTGCTCGCACCCTTGTTCAGTGGCAACACGGTGACCTTCTTACAGCCGCTGAGCTTCCTGCGTCGGCCGGTACGTTGGCTGCAGGCCATCTCGCGCCATCGCGCCAGCATCTCGTTCGGGCCGAACTTTGCCTACGCGCTCTGTTGCAAGCGGGTGCGCGACAAGGACATCGAAGGGTTGGACCTGTCGAGCTGGCGCGTCGCTGGTTGCGGCGCTGAGCCGATTCGCGCGGGCAACCTCGAGGACTTTGGTGCCAAGTTCTCGCCCATCGGCTTCAACCCGCGGGCCTTCCTGCCTGGCTATGGCATGGCCGAAGCGACCTTGGCGGTTTCGTTGGTGTCGCTCGGGGCCGGCGCGAAAACTGACGTGGTCGATGGTGACAAGCTCGCCGAAGGACAGGCGGTGGTCGTGCCTGCCGATACCGCACACCGAGTCGAAGTAGTGAGCTGTGGCAGCGGCTTCGACGGACACGACGTTGCTGTGTTCGATCCCGATGATGGGGACAGCTCGGCGCCGTTGTCCGACCGCTGCGTGGGTGAGCTGCGGGTGCGCGGCCCCAGCGTGAGCGCCGGCTACTTCAACGAACCGGCGCTGAGCGACGCAGCAAGGGCCGGTGGCTGGTTGCGCACAGGCGATCTCGGTTACTTGGTCGACGGCGAGGTCTACGTTTGCGGGCGCATCAAAGAGCTGATCATCGTCAATGGGCGCAACTATTACCCTCAAGATCTGGAGTGGGAGGCGAGCAAGGTTGGTGGTGTGCGCCGTGACCACGTGATCGCTTTTGGAACGCGTCCCCCCCTGAGCGATCGCGAGCGTGTCGTGATTGTCTTCGAGGCAACCCAACAACAGCAGGGCCATGACGCGGTCAAGAGCGAGGTCCGCCAGCGGGTACGACAAGCTTCGGGGCTGAGCATCGATGATGTCGTTGCGGTCCAGGCCGGCGTCTTGCCGAAGACCGCTAGCGGTAAGCTCAAACGGTCAGAAACCCGTGCTCTTTACGAAAGTGGCGGTTTGGCGCTGCAAGCGAGCTCTCCGGGTCGACAGCGGCGACCCAAGTCCGAGCTCGATCTCATTCAGGATTTGGCGCCGGCCGACGACGACGACGTCTGAGTAGCTGCCCCAACACGAGCAGCGCAAGGCCCCATCGCGGTGCGGAGCTGATGCGGGCGGTACTGCGGCCTACCACTCTACAACCACAGCCCTGGTCGATGACGATGGGTTGGGTGGGGTTGGGGTCCGCACCGCCGTCGGGCAGGTCAGGCGGAGGCGGCTCTACGACAGGTTGACAGTTGTTGTCACAGTCGTCGTCATCGAGCTCGTTGCCATCGTCACAAGCCTCGGCGCTGTCAGTGACGCCGTCGCCGCAAGAGGGCTTCATGCAATCGCTACGGCATGCATCAGGCAAGCTGTCGCTGTTGGCCTCGCCGTCGTCACACTCCTCTGGACCCATCACTTTGCCGTCACCGCAAACCAACGGTACCCAGCCCACGATGCACCAATCGTCGAGGGTCCAGCCTCCCAGATGTAGTCCCTTGTCGCTCTTGATCGCGTAGCGAACCTGGACCTTGTCGTCCTGTGTGACTTCGCTCAGCTCGACGTCATGGAAACGCCATTCCTTGTCTTGGTGATGACGGGTGCTGGCTTCCTCAGCCCCACTGTTGAAGTTGGTCCAAAGCGGCACCCCGTTGCCGAAGATGGTGGCTTGATCGTAGAAGCCGTCTTCGACGTTGAGCCAGCGGCGGTACTGCAGCCGGACGACCTCGTAACCCGACACGTCGACGATCGGGCTGTCGGCGAAACTGTGGATCTCCGGCATGTATTTGCCGTTGTCTTCTCCTGCGCCGAGGTCGTTGCCGTACACATGCTCGCCGGATAGCGCGCCGGCAGGGTCGCCGCTGGAGGCTATGCCAGAGGGGCTGCCCCATTGCCAGTCGTCACCACCCTCTTTGGGCTCTTCTCCGAGCTGCCCATGGGTCCAGCCGTCGAGCGCCGGATCGGTTTCGAAATCGGTGCAGTAGATCTCCTCGACGTAGCCGACGAACAACTCGTAGTAAGGATCGGCAGGATTGTGTGGGAAGCGCACATCATTGTTCGGCCCCAAGTGAAGCTCGATGCGATACGTCACGACAGAGCCATCGGGTTGTGACGGGATGGTGGCGCTGAATACGTCGCCTTGTCGATCCATGGTGATGAGCTTGTCGCCGCTCGAGCCACGCAGTCTCCAGACCAGAGTTGCACTTGCCTCTGCGTCGCCGCATTTGGGCTGCAGGCCACCAAGTACGTTGAGAGAAACATCGAAGCCTGATGTCGAGGGAGGCTCGGTGTCGAGCTTGCTGAGCTCGGCGCTCATCTGGCGCAGGCCATGGGCGCCGAAGGCCTCGTCGATCTCACAGATGTTCGGCGTGCCGTTGTCGAGATCGCCGTCATCATCGTCGGCGGCCAGCACCTCGAAATACATGCTGGGGATATCGACGGCTCGCCGCATCGCCTGATAGTAGAGTTGGTCAGTGAGCGAGGCGCCCTGGGCCTCGCCGTACTTGGTGATCATCAGCTTGCGCAAGTCCCAAAGTGCGCCTGAGATGATCTGCCCGAACGCGTGGTTCTCGCTGATGTCTTCGGGCCAGACATACTCGAAGTTGGGCGGGTCGATGTGCCGCAAGGGAGCGGCGCTGTGATAGAAACCGCGGCCGACCGCAGGATCGCCGGTAATCGTCGCCGACAGGTAATCGGCAAGGCCCTCGCTGACGGCCCTGTTGTAGGCGCCGACCCCATCGATGACGCTGTTGTAGTGAATTGCGTGGCCGTACTCGTGATAAACGACGTCGGCGAGGCGCGCCATGTTGGCGCAGTTGGCACTGGCAGCGTAGAAATTGAGCGAGCCCTTCTTGCGGTTGAAGAAGGCGTTGCACTCGTCATCGATGTTGACCAGCGTCGGGACGAGCGTTTCGAGATAGGGCAGGGCAGGGTCAATCCCACGAAGGTGCGCGATCGCCCGGTTGGTATGCACGAAGGTGGCGATTTGGGCGTCGATCGTCGCTGTGGCCGAGCCATCCCAGAGCGCGCTGCCTCCTGCCGGTAGCTGCGCGGCGGTGCTGGCGTTGTCTCCCGCATCGTTGTCGACGCTCACGTAGCTGCCTTGCGCTACGGCGATGATGCTGGCGGGGGCCATCGTCGACCAGCTCACGATGCCCGCCGCGTCGGTGCTCACGCTCGCGTTGTCGAGCGTCAGCGCGGCGAAGCTAGCGGGATAGTCGATACGCACCGAGTTGGGGCGCCGCTGCGGGGCGTTGAAGAGCACGGTGCCGCTGGCAAAATCGAGGATTTGCTCGCGCGCGACCAACTCCCCGTCGGTGGCGTCGACGTAGACTTGCCAGTAGCCACGCGGACTCCTTGCTTCGACGCCCACGCGCCACACGGTTCGCGTCGACGGGCCCAAGGGCAGCACAAAAGGCCCCTCGATCTCCGACGTAGCCGCGTGACTCGCCATGTCAGATAGAACCCAGGCGCGGGCTTTTGCGCTGGCTATCGATTTGGCAAGGGGATCGTTGGAAATGGGGGAGGCTTCGGCGTGCGCGACGGCTTGGCTGGCGATCATGAACAAGCGGTCGTTCTTGTAGCGAAAGCTCAGCTGTCCTGAGAGCACCCGCAAGCCTTCGGTACGCTGCTGGAAGCCGACCGCGCGCTGGCCGGCACTGAGATGGTTGGCGATGAGCACGAAGTCAGCGCCCCGTGCCCCCGGCGCGAGCAAGTCGATGTGGCGGTCGAGCAGCGCTCGGGCGTGGGCGGCGGCCACTGCGGGCGAGCTGACACTGTTGGGAACCACAACGCTGTGGCCCCAAGCGTAGGCGAGGACGCCGCTGTCGAGATTCCACGCGGCTTGGCACTGAGGACCGAGCTCGTCACGCAGTAGTCGCCAGGCGGGCGCAGCCTCTGAAGGGGGCTTGTTGGTGAGCGTGCGAGCCACGCTCATTGGGAGGCCGCTTGCCATCTGCAGCGATGGTTGCCCGTGCAAATGAGCAGGTGTCGTCACCGCTTGGGCTACACCCCCGCTCGTAGCGGTCAACAGTGCCCAGATTGTCGCTGCGCAGAGCAGCTTGGGGTAGTTCACAAGCCCCATTGTAGCGTTGCTGCCGATCACTGCACGTTCGACATTGGTCAGCGCGGCTGCTTGGAGCTCTTGAGTGTGAGCTGACCACATGCTGCGGAAACGTCGTCACCGCGAGGGCGACGCAAAAAGCAAAGAAGACCGCCTCGTCGCAGGTTGTCTTGGAACGCCAAGACTTGCTGTTGTCGTGGCGCGACGAGATCGGCGTGATCAACTGGATTGAGCGGGATGAGATTGACCTTTGCGCGCAGGCCGCGCAGCAGCTTCACCAGCGCAAGAGCATCCTCTGGCGCGTCGTTCTTGCCGCTGATCAACGTGTACTCGATGGTCAGGCGCGCCTTTGGCCGAAGCGGGTAGTCACGAAGGGCTCGTCGCAGCTCGGTCAGGCCGAAACGCCTGTTGATGGGCATCAAGGATGTGCGCTTGGAATCGTCGGCTTGGTGGAGGGAAACGGCCAGGGCCAGCTTGCCGCCGAAATCCTCGCCCAACCGACGGATCTGCTCAGGCAGTCCAGCGGTCGAGATGGTGATACGCCTGAGCGGCAACGCCATTCCCCGCGGATGGGTGAGCAAACGAATGGCCCTGGTGGTCGCGTCGTAGTTGTGCAGGGGCTCACCCATGCCCATGAACACCACGTGGCGTAGGCTTTCATCAGCAGCAAGCTGACTACGTCCCAGCAGGACTTGCGCGACGATCTCTGCCGCTGACATGTTCCGCTTGAGGCCGCCGACCCCGCTGGCGCAGAAAACGCAGCCGAGGGCGCAGCCGACTTGAGTCGAGATGCATTGGGTGACGCGCGTGGTGGTCGACGCTGCTTCGTCGAGCTCATCTGGCTCATCTGGCTCATCTGGCCCTTCTGTGAGGTTCTCGCCGACCGGATCGTCCCCAATTGCGGGCAACAAGACGGTCTCCACAGCATGCTCGTCGTCGGTCAGCAGCTGCAACTTTCGGGTGCCGTCGGCAGCGTGATGGGTGGGTCCAATTCGCAATGGGGCTTTCAAGCCCTCATCATCGAGCTGCGCGCGCAGCGACTTGGGCAAGTTGCTCATCTGCTCTGGCGCCATGATGCCGCGCGCGTGGATCCAGCCAAATACCTGGTCTGCCCGGTAGCGAGGCTGACCGCGGGCGCTCAGCAGTGTGGTCCACTCTTCGGGTAGGCGGCCCACAGGATGCAAGCCGTCGTCCGGGTTCGAGTCGGGGCCGTCGCTCTGCACTAGCTGTCTGTAGCAGCCCGTGACCACGAAGTCCTGCTCGGGGCGCGCCTGGGCCAGCCACTCGCCGACGGGCAGGAAAAGAGCTGTGGGACTGCCGACCTGACGGAGGCGGAGAAGAACGACTGTTTCCAGAAAGAAATCGACGCCGCTGAAGCGTGCTTCACGTCGCTGTCGACCGCGATGGCCAACGCCGCATCAGACTGCTTCAAAGGAGGCAGCTGACCGTCACGGAGCTCAGCGGTGGTCACGACAATGGAGCCGCTCAGAGCCTGATCCGATGGCGGGGTAGCGAGCAGGCGCAGATTCGGCTACGGATCCGCCCGCTGCTTCGCCAAGAAAGGTTCCATCGCTCTTGCTCGCCCGTTTCGGCATCATCGCACCACTGTTTCTGCTCTCGGGCGGGACGGCGCTGCTCTACCAGGTTGCCTTCGGCAAGCAGCTGGCGACCATTTTTGGCGCCACGGCCTACGCCGTCAGCGCCGTGCTGGCGGCGTTCATGGGCGGGCTCGCCCTCGGCTCGCACATCGGTGGGCGTTATGCACGTAGGGTAAGCCGACCGCTGCGCGCGTACGGGATTGCCGAGATCATCGTGGGCGCAGTATGTGCACTGACCCCCCATTTGTTCGAAGCCATTGCGGCAGCCTACCTCGCCATGGTCAAGGCGTTGCCCGCTTCGTTGGCGGTCGTCAGTGGCGTGCGGGCCTTCATCACGGCGCTGGTGGTGCTCGTGCCTACCATCGCCATGGGCGTGACGCTCCCGATGCTCGCCCGCGCGGTAGCCTCCGATGGTCGTAGCGATGCCCAGGAGGATTCTCGGCGGAATCTGGCACTGCTCTACGCCCTGAATACTTCTGGAGGCGCGCTGGGCGCCTTGCTGAGCGCCTATCTGGTTCTGCCAGCGTTGGGCGTGTACCAGACGATGCGCGCGGCGGCGCTGGTCAACCTCGCCATCGGCGTGATTGCCATCGTGGTGGGCCGCAGCCGTGTGCTGCCGGATGTTGACGATGAGGATGATAGCGCCGCTGAAGCCCAGACTGATGGCGCCAGCGCGCCGGCTGCGGCAGGTAACGTTGCGCTCGGTGTACCGCTGACGAAGCAAGCGGAGGGGCGCTTGCTACTCGGGCTGGCCTTGGTGTCGGGTTTTCTGGTGTTTGCGGCGGAAGTGGTCGACACGCACTTGCTGGCGCTGCTCATCGGCAACAGCGCCTACGCTTTTGGGCTGATGTTGGCCGTGTTTCTCACCTGCTTGAGCATCGGCGCAGCAGCTGCGAGCTGGCTCGACCGCCGTCTGGGCACGGCCGCAGTCCCTGTGGCGCTCAGCCTCACCGCAATCGTGTTGCTGGCGACACTTCCGATCTGGGGGCAGCTGCCGCGGGCTTTTTTGTACGCAGGGCAGCGCGTTTCGTCGTGGGCGGGGCGCGAGCTCGTTCGTGCCGCGGTCGCTTTCGGCGCGCTAGCACCGCCGACCATCTGCATGGGGTTGACCTTCCCGCTGCTGCTGCGTCGTGTCGCCGGCCGCTCCGACGTTGGGCAACACGTCGGTGCGCTGACCGCCATCAACACCGTGGGCTCGATTGCGGGTTGTTTGGGTTGTGGCTATTTGCTCCTGCCCGCGGGGGGGTCAGAAAACACGATGCGCATCTTGGCGGTTTGCTTCGCCGCTTCAGCGCTCGTCGCCGCGGCATGGCAATCCAAGCGAGAAGCGCGCCGGCTGAGCGCCCGGATGCTGGCCGGCGCCGGCCTGGTGGTTACGGTGCTCGTTGCTGCAATCATGCCGCGTTGGGACATGACCTTGATGACCAATGGCGCGAATGTGTACTTCGATTCGCAGCCCCGTCCCGATGTGTTGGAGTTCGTTGCTGAGGACGTGCACGGCGGGCTGACCAGCGTGGCGCGGCGCGGCAAGGTCCTGACCATGTACACCAACGGCAAGTTCCAAGGCGACAACAGCCACGAGATCGTTGCCCAGCGCAGCTTCGCCCATTTCCCCTCCTTGTTCGTGCCCAAATTCGGGCGGGCCTTGGTCATCGGGCTCGGCACCGGTACCACCCTTGGCACCATCGCTGCTTATCCGTACGAGAAGATCGACGTTGCTGAGATCTCGCCATCCATCGTGCTCGCCGCACGGGTGTTCTTTTCGGGCCCCAATCGCGGTGCCCTCGAGGACAAGCGGGTGAGCTTGTCGCTCAATGACGGGCGCAATGTGTTGCTGCTCACCCGTCAGCGCTACGACCTCATCACCATCGAGCTGACCAGCGTCTGGTTCGCTGGAGCGGCAAGCTTGTACAGCGAGCAATTCTATGAGCTGTGCAAGTCGCGTATGAGCCGGGGTGCTGTTTTGCAGCAATGGGTCCAGCTGCATCATATTCACCGCCGCGAAGTCGCCGTGGTGCTTCGAACCGTGCAGCGCGTCTTCCCGCACGTTGCGCTGTTCGTCAGTGGCGGCCAAGGGATCATCGTGGCAGCCAGTCGCCCCCTGCTTGCGTCACGAAGCCACTTGGCTGAGCTCAGCGCCCAACCACAAATCCGTCAGACCTTGGGCAAGGGCATGGTTCTGGAGCAACTCGTCGATCGATTGCTCATCTCCGGCGATGAGCTACGTCGCTTCGTCAGTGATAGCGCTGGCGATGGCGGTCCAGTCATCTCGACCGACGAGAACCTCTACCTCGAATACGCGACCCCGAAGGGCAACGTGATGAACTACAGCCGCTCTCTCCACGAGATGCTGGCCCTACTGCGCCGTTATCGGGTAGCCGATCCGCGCGGTCGTCATCTCGTGGACTAGCCCGAATTCATAACCCCTGCAGGCGATTCCGTGCGCCCGTCGCGCCTGTTGGCCACTTGCTACGTGCTTGCCTCGCCGGGCTTGAGCCTCTCGATCTCCGATTCGTCCACCGGCAAGACCTTCTTGAAACCGAAGATGGTGATGGCGCCAGCGAAGTACATCCACAGGCCGAAGATCCCCGAAGAGAAGAACATCGAGCTGGCGAAATCGCCCATCTGGTCCTGTAGCAGCAGTGCGATCGTCATCGACAGCGATGCGTTGCGCAGACCGACCTCGAGCGCGATGGCGCGTGCTTGGTAGTTTCGGATCCCGACCACCTTGGCAATCCCGCCGCCGAACAACATGCCCAGCAGCGTGAGCACGAAGATGATGCCGTAGAACTTCACACCGTAGCGCTCCGTGTCCGCGAACTTATCGAGGTTGGACCAAATGCCGACGATGATGAGGAACAACAGCGCCACGACGCCGAGCAGCGCAAATGGCTTTTCCGCACGCTTGGCTCCTCGCTCCCATTTCGAGCGGACCAGCATTCCGATGAACAGCGGAACGATGACGAGAATGAGGATCTGCTTGACCACGTCCATGACTGGGATTGAGAAATCCGGGATGTTGGAGCCGTACAAGGTGAGCAGCAGTGGCGTAAACAGAATGGAAAGAACCGTGCACACTGCCGTGAGCGATACCGACAAGGCCACGTCACCCTTGCCCAGGTAGGTCATCAGGTTCGAGGTGACCCCGCCCGGGCTTGCCGCTACCAGGATCAAGCCCAAGAAGATGAACGGGTAAGCGTCGTAGAAGCCGGCAGCACGTCCCAGCGCCATGGCGATGAGGGGCAGAAGGCCGAACTGCAGCAAAGTGCCGACGATCATGCCCTTGGGCTTCTTGAATACGATGCTGAAGTCTCGCAGCGTCAGCGTCAGCCCCATCCCGACCATCACCAAGAAGAGCAACAACACGATGGCGATGAAGAAGATCTTGTCGAGCGTCACGCGCTGCGGGGCCTTGCTGAAGCGAACGACCTCGTAGCGCACGCTGTCGACCGTCGTAGCGGCCACCTGCGCATCGAACTCGAGCTTGAATTTCGTCATCGCGGCCAGATCTGCGTACGGGGTACCTGAGCCTTTCTTCAACGCGGCAGCATTCGGTACGGCCAGCACGAACACATCCCCCGACAGCTCGCGCACCAGAAACACCTTGTTGTCCGTCGAGCGGCTGACATCCTCGAGCACGCGGACGTGACCGACGAAGCTGCGGCTCTGGGCGTCCTTCCAGGCAACCGCGGACGCAGCGCTACGCAGCTTGCTCAGAAGCGCGCTGCCGCCGCCCTGTCCACGCGCCGCCTCACGCAGCTTCTTGTAGAGCTGCTCCCCTGGCACTTTCGCCGCGCTCGTGGGCTTGGTGGTGGGTTGGGGTTTGGAGGACGCGCTGGCCGCCGCCGAAGGGGTCGGGGGGGCCGCCGCCGTCGAGGCAGAAGTCGAGGCGGTCGGGGCGCTCGTTTGCCCTTCTTGTGCAGATGCGCTCGCTGCGTAGAGCCCCATGGCGAAACAGCAGATGCTTGCGATCCACAGATGTTTGGTTCGGTTCACGTCAACCCTCCTGAGCCTGCGGCGCAGCATCCCCGCGCGCCCGCGCCAGGTCAAGGAGGGGAACCGATCAGAGTCAATGCTTCTCGTCACTGCTCTGATCAGTCGTCCAGCCCTGGATGCCACGAAGCGAGAACGAGCGCTCACGCGGAGGCTTGGTTTGCACGCGAAATGGAACAGGTGGAGCGTCGAGATCGAACACGTCGCGTTGGCGGTACCCATCGCGTTGACGCTCGTAGCGCCAGCGCTCGCCGAGCAGCTTCACGACTGCGGCATCGAAGGCCTTGTAGAGGGGCAAGAAAGCGTGATTCCAGAGCCGTCCTGAAATTGGATAGTGGCGCAACCAGACGGGGCCTGCGCGAAAGGGCCCGATGACCTCACGGGTGAGCTTCCAGCGCCAGAACTCGAGGTCGGCGCTGCTGAGGTGGTCGGTGCGCACGTTGGCCCAATAGCCGTCGTACGAGTGGAGCACATCGCGGTTGGTGACATAGCCTTTGTCGAGTGCTTCCTCACGCGAGCTGGTGCCCGGGTACGGTGTGATGATCTGCACGATGGTGTGATCGACGTTCAAGGACTTGAAGAACGCGAGGTTTTCACGCATCGCCTCGACATTGTCCTGGGCAAAGCCGGTGATGCATCCGCCTACGCAGATGATGCCGGCCTCGTGCAAGCGCCGTACGGCTGTGCGGGCCAGCTCGACGATGTTGCCTTTGCGTAGCTCGACCAAGGTCTTGGCCGAGACGTTCTCGATGCCCAGGAAGACTTTGACGAATCCCGCCCGTGCCATCTTGTCGACCAAGCGCTGCGACCTGGCGATTCCAGCGCAAGTTGCTTGGGTGGTGAGCCTGAGCTTGCTCAGTTGCTTGCGTCGCTGTCCTATCAAGGCGTCACAAAGCGCTTCGAGCCGGTCGAGGTCGTTGGTGATGTTGTCATCGGCGACGAACACTTCCTTTGCCAGTCGCCGCGACATGCGGGCCACATCGGCGAGGACGTGATCGATGGGAAAGAAGCGGTGACTTCTGCCGTACATCTGGTTGATCGAACAGAAGGTGCAAGCCAGCGTGCAACCCCGTGAAGTCTCCATCACGTCGGCAGGCCAGAAACCCAAATGAGCCCCAATGTAGGCGCGCTTGTTGCGTGCGGGCAGCGACAAACGAGCCAAGTCTTGCAGCGGCCTATCCGGGTTGTGAACATAGCCCTCTGGGCCGCGCCAGCTGGCGCCGAGCACTTGTCCAGGATCCCGCTCGTGCGCCACCACTTCGGCGATTTCAGCAACGACGCTGTCTCCTTCGCCGCGCACGATCCAGTCGATGAAGGAGCTATCGAAGGACTCGCCGATCTCGCGGTACATCATGCTGGCGTGGTAGCCGCCGAGCACCGTTACGATTTGGGGCCTCTTCTTCTTGGCGAGCCAGGCGATCGAGCGGGCCGTGTCGTATTGAAAGGTCATCGCGCTCAGACCGAGAATGTCGGGCTGATAGTGATCGAGGATTCGCTCCACAGCACGCCGCACGCTGCGGCGACGGCGGTTCAGATCGAATACGCGCAGCTCGTGGCCGGGCGTGTTGCCTGCAATGTTGCACAGCGCCAGGTTTGGGATATGCCAGCCCTCACCTTGAATCCAAGGCGACAGCTCAGGCATGGCGCATAGGGCAATCCGCATCGTTGACAGCCTACTGCATCAGCGCGTCCGGATCTGCGCCGAGCCTGTTGGGGGGGTGGCTCGCGCGAAACTGCATCAATGACAGCGCAGGCGGCACTTGGAGTTGCTCGCCAGACAGCTGCTCGTACAGCGACGGTAGGCGGCGAATTGGCGCCCTCCAACCGGCTCCGGACCGCAGCGGTCGCGCCGGCAAGCGGTGTGGGCTCGGTTGCAGCTGTCGAGGCAGCGGCGGTCGTTATCCGCTGTTCGTCGGCGTGGGCGGGGCGCCGGATAGGGCCTGCGGGCGGGCCGGCGCGTGCCAATCAGGAGAGGGTCAGGCACGGTGCGTGAGCGGTCGCTGGGCTCAGCCGGCGGCGGGCCAGCGCAGTTTCGAAACGCGTTGGTGAGCGCCTCTCGGGCAGTCGCGCTGGTATCCTCCGCCAAGCAGGCGCGGGCCACCGCGGCGACGGCTTGGCCCAAGTGACCGGCGGCCAGCTCAGCGAGCTCGATGCGGGTGACGCGCTCAGCTGGTGTTTGTGTTGGTGCTGGGGCAAGCAGGCGAAGGCCCACCACGCCGAGCAGGGCGCCGAGCCCCAGCATGCCCGCGAGCAACAAGCTTCGTCGAAAGACGGACGCGCTCGGCGGCGGCGCGTCGGATGGGACGGCAGGATCTTCAATCTGCGGGTCAGACTCCTCATCCTCATGCAGCTCGGAGGGCGGCGCCTGTCCAGCCGGGACCTTCTGCGGCTCCGGCCATTCGATCAGCGGTTTGTGCTTGGCCAGGCGCTTGACCAAGTCGTCGAGCCGCCCGCGAGCTTGCATCGCCGTGACGAGCGTTTTGGCGCCCTTCGCCGAGGCCCCCTCTCGATCGGTGTAGATACGTAGGGGTTCGGCGAACTTGCTCAGCTCGCCAGCGGTGAAGCTGACCTCGATGCGTCGTCGCAGCTCCGCCAGGTCGTAGATCAGCTCGAATCGCTCGGCAGCGTCCTGCTCAGGCTCGCTCGGAACGCCATCGTCAGCTTTCTCTGAGCTGGCGTCGCTGTCAGCGCTTTGCGTCATAGTCGCGAATGAACTCGCGGATCCGCCCGAGAAGCAAGTCCAAGGCTACGCGATTGCGCCCGCCCTCAGGGATGATGACGTCCGCGTACTGCTTGCTCGGCTCGACGAAAGCCAAATGCATGGGGCGAACCGTCTCGTAGTATTGACGGCGGATTTGCGCAAAGCTGCGCCCTCGCTGCTCCAGATCGCGGCGTATCCGCCGGATTACGCGAATGTCTGCCGCGGTGTCGACGAAGAGCTTGAGGCCCATGCGTTGGCGCAACGCAGCGTCGACGAGCACGAGGATCCCTTCGATGATGATGACCGGGCGCGGCTCGACCACATCGCAGGCCTCGAGTCGTACGTGATGCTCGAAGTCGTAGCGTGGCTTGTCGATGGCCTCACCGTTGCACAACATGTCGATGTGGGCAGCAAGCAGCGTCAGTTCCAGCGCGTCGGGATGATCGAAGTTGACCTTGGCGCGCTCCACCGGGGCGAGCGTGGACAGGTCACGGTAGTAGCAGTCCTGCTCGATGTGTACGGCTGCGTCGCCTAGCGAATCAGC
>CAZRGL010000303.1:6033-13256 GCA_964599485.1 uncultured Polyangiaceae bacterium | reverse complement strand
CCTCGCTCATAACGAACAGGTGTGGGTGTAGGTATGAGGGGATCTCTCAGGGTGTAGGGTCGGCTCGCCACCGGTGAAGTTGATGATGTCGGCGTCGGCGCCTGCAGCGGTGATCCGCTCGAGGATCTCCGCAAACCCCTCCAAGGACAGCATGAAGGCGTCTTGGTTCTTGTTGACCGTGTAGCAAACAGGGCAATCGAGGTTGCAGGACGAGGTGATGGGCACCACTGGCAAGCTCATGCACTGTTGATGCGAGGCGCAAGGGCCGCAGTCGAAAGGGCAGCCCTCGGTCACCGTCTTGGCCGTGCGCCCAGGAGGGTTGCTGCCCGACACGAATGCGAGCGCGTCCAGATACCAGTCGACTGATGACGCCACGAGGCAGCTTTGCTGACCGTGCTCGGGGCAGTACTTGTGAAAATAGACCTGTCCGTCGGCAAAGCAGATCTTGGCGTCCACGGCGCTCTTACAAACCGAGCACAGGCTCTTGGTCATGCCGTAGTAGGTGTGCTCGGTAGGCTTGCGAGCGGGTCGCGGCTCACCTGGCGCGGCGGTGGTCACGGGCTAGTGATTATCGTCATCCTGCGGTGAAGGCAACGGCGCCTCGAACCAGGTGCAGCGTGAGGCTGCGGTCGGTCCATCTAGAAGAAGTACTGAATGACCATCGAACCGAGGATCAAGCTCGAGCCCTCGTCGGGGCTGACCGAGATGATGGCGCCCAGATCGAGATCGCGCCGGCCGCTGTAGTGCAGCCCGCCGACGAAGGTGTGGCCCGCGTGCTCGCTGCCGATGTCGTAGCTGAGCCCGTACTCGCCAGTGATTGCTACGGGTACGTAACCACCCAGACCGAAGAAGTCGAAGTTTAGATGCAGGGCGGTGTCGAGTGCGGTGGACGGGTCCTCACCAGATACGCCGATTGCTGGCCCGATTGAGAGCTGGGCCCCGAAGGGTCCAATCCCCTCGGCGACCATCAAGACCGGGTTGACGGCGGCTGCATCGGCTTGCTGAACGATCTGCTCTTCGACACTTTCGAGATCCTCGATCGCGTTGAGGGCAATGGCCACTGGCGAAACCTGGAGGTTGCGGACGTAGTTGGCGCCCACACCGAGGCTCATCTGCAAACCGATGTCCTCGAGCGTGAACAGGCGTGCTTTGACCAGCCCGCCGACATTCATGGTGGCGAGCGCGCCGAATAGCAGAATGGTATCCAAGTCGCCCCCGACTGCTGCCGAGCCGCCGCCGGCTACATCGATGGAGACCCGATTGAGGATCCCGATGCGTGCCCCGAGCGACTGTCCGTACAGGAAGATGCGGGCGTCCTTTTCCTGTTGGGCCAACAGATCCACCCCTTTGAACTGCAGCACGCCGAAGCCCTGTGTGAAGGCAAACGCGGTGTTGGTAAACGCGCTGTGTGCCACCGTGGGCGTGATGAAGTTGTGGCCGTTGATGCGCCGAAACTCGCCACCCATCTGGCTTGAATGGTCTTCTGGTGCAGTCGTGTCTTCTGGTGCAGTCGTGTCTTCTGGTGCAGGTTGGTCCTGCGGTGGGGCTTTTTGTCCTGGCGGAGTCTCGTCTTTGTTCTCGCCCTTGGTCCTGTCCTCTGCTGCAGCCTCCTTGTCGATGTCTTTGGCTCCGCTGGATGTGGGGGCACTTGGACTCGACGGTTCGGTCGTAGTCGTGGGCGTGGGCGTTGGGCCGGTCGGCGTATCCTTGGGATGGGCTGGCGAGGCGATTAACAAGCTCGCGATGATTGATGCGGAAACGGCCGTCAGTGACAGGACTGAGCGGTGACGATTGAGAGGCGGCGTCGACATTCTCACTGCTCCTACGAGGTTCCCTGGGGGCTGCATGCCCGCCGGGTTGCAGTGAGAAACAACTCAATAAACGTGCCGTGCACGGGTCAGCTGTAAGTCCGCGACACTTGTAGCTCGACTCAGCGAGCTCGTTGCAGAGGTCGCATTGAAGCGACCGCGGGGTGCGTTTTCGCGACTTGCCAGGGGCGAGCGCATCGAGCGCGCTAAGAATCTCTTCGATGGATGGGCGGTCCATCATGGTCTCGCCAACCTTCTGCCATCTGATCCGTCGCTCTTGGTCTACGATCATGACCGACGGAATGGCGATATCCCGACCCTCTTGAGCGACGCCGTAAGCCATGGCGATCTTCAGATCCACATCGCGCAGCAAGGGAAACCGGATGCTCAAGTCCTCGGCCAGCTCGACAGACTCTTCGCGGCTGTCCATGCTGATGGCTGCCAGTGACGCCCCGCGTTGACGAAAGAGCTCGATGCTCGTGGCCAGCTCACCGAGTTGGCTACGACAGAATGGTCACCAATGGCCGCGATAGAACACCAACACTGCTGGCCCCTCGCTGGTGAGTTGCGAGAGCGAGCGTTTCTTTCCCGACTGGTCGGCGAGCGAGAAACCGGGGGCCGTGGTGGCGAGGGCGACGGTGGCCGTTCGTGGCTTTAACCCACAACCAGCACCTAGCAGGCCGCCCGCGACCATCAGGAGCGTCAAGACAGCCGCGCCGGCCGCGACCCAAACTGGGCGGGGAAAGGATCCCCGAGAACGAACCACCACAGAGCATCTACGCCTGTCGCGGTCGCCGGTTTCAGTCCAGCTTGGCTGGCGGCGAAGATAGTTCCCATTGCCGCCTCCGAGCGGCGAAACAAATCGACGCAAGAGGCGTAGGAGCTGGCGTGAAGCTGCCTGCGCGATGGACTGCTGTTTTGGTTGCAGCAAGCTTGCTCGCTGCTTGCAGCGAGGACAGCGGGCTTGCACCTTCGGGGACGACTGCTGGCACGCCAAGTGGAGGCGCAGCTGGATCCGCTACCGCCAGTGGCGGCGGAGGGATGGGGCTTGCGCCGGTGGGCTTCGTCTGCGAAGCGAGTGAATGTCCACCATGCGCGACCGGGACTCGTTGCGCTGAGGTGGGCGAGCACCTCGAGGGCAGCTGTTGTGCGGCGGGCGATCCTCTGATTCCTATCGCCAGCGGCCACGCAGCAGAGGTGGTCGATGTGGAGGCCGACGACCGTCATGCCGTGTTGTGTGGCGGCTTTGGCGCCAACGTTCACGACGTGAGCAATCCGGAAGCGCCGCAGTCGCTAGGCTCAGTTTCGGCGCGCTGCCAGCATGCGGCGCTCGGGCCCGACGGCAACGCCGGCCGGCTCTTCTTCTTGACGCACCACGGCGACAGTTGGGTCAAGACACCCTTCTTGGCCAGTTACGTCGTGGGCAAGCTCAATCCGCTCGATAGCTTGAGCGAGCCCGGCGTGCTCTATGAGGCTCCGGAATATCAAGACGGACACCTCTACGTGGCCGCGCATGGTGGCGGAGCGCGCATCTACAGCGTCGATGCGGACAGCGGTAAGCTGGCGCATCTGGCAACCACTGGTGAGGGGCTGGGCAACATCAACTTCTGGCGGGTGCTGCCAAACGGGCAAGTGGCTTACGCCCTCGACAACGCCGCGGCAGCGCTGCGCGTGATATCCATCGCCGAGCCGGCCAAACCGAAGGTGTTGACGACCATCTCGACAACAGGCCCACCGCGTGATGCGGCCATAGACGGCGACCGGCTCTATGTGGCGCTCGGCGGCTTCGGCGTGGACGTTTTCGATCTCAGCGATCCGGGGACACCAGCGTTGGTCGACAACATCGACACGTTGGGCTCGGCACAAGCTGTCTCCAGTGACGGCGGAGCCGTCGCGGTGGCTGGTTGGAATCACGTGGCACTCTACGACTCGGCAAGCTTCGCGCTGGTCGCCACCGAGCGGACGCGCGCCTACCCAGCTTTCGAGCAGGACCTGGGTGTCGCCATGGTTGACGATGTCCTGCATGTGGGCGAATGGACCTCGCTGTACAGTTTTCGCTACCGGCAAGGCTTCGTTGCAGCCGACCTCTGGATTGACGAGAAGCTTTTCCAGTTCGACCCCGAGCAAAAAGATGCCCGCTCCGTCGTGGTTCGCAACCGGGGGCATCTACCGCTGCACGTCAGTTCCATCAAGGTCAACGAGCCTGCCTATAGCGTGAGCACGACCGCACTGGACATCGCGCCCCGTGCAGCCGATTCCTTCGAGGTGCTCTACCAGCCACCGGCTGCGCTGAACCATGCTGAGCTCACTCTGCTGAGTGATGACCCGAGCAAGCCAGCGATGACGCTCGGCCTGGTGGCGAGCAACTCTGGTCTCATCGACGTAGGGGATCCGCTCACAGACAAGTTCGGTTTCCTCGATCCGAACAACAGCGGCAATGTCGAGGGTTTGAAGGGCAACGTCGTCGTGCTGGCCTACTTCGCTTTGTTCTGACCCATCTGCGGTCTGGAGTTGCCAGACATCGAGGCGAGCATTTGGCAGAAGTACCGAGACAAAGGGGTGCTGGTCTACGGGATCCACGGCGGCGACCTGCCCGACCAAGTGCTCGACTTCATCGCTCAGACAGGCGTGACGTTCCCCATCGTCGCAGATGCGCAAGGGAGCCTGAGCAGCTTCGTGTTTCCCAATGGGGTCAATTACCCCTATCCGCGAGACGTGGTCATTGGCAAAGACTTGGTGGTGCGTTCGATCCGCAACTCCTTCAACCCCGACGAGATGAGCAGTCTCGTAGAGCAGCTTTTGGCCTCCGACTCAGTTAGGTAGGGTCACGCGCTGGCCGTTGTCGAGTACGTGTGGCACGAGGCCGCAGTAGACCGTGACCGAGCCCCACTTGGGGTGCTCGTCGAAGAAGGCGCGCGCCAAGCTGTTGCAGGTTCCGCCGTGGCCACAATGTGCGACGTAAGCGCTGCCGCCCTGTACGTATTTGGTGTCGTATTGCTTGAACGAGACCTTGTACATGACGCCGGGCTCGTAGTCGTCGACCACCCTGTAGGTGTACGGCTTCTTGCGCACGACGTGGGCGATGCGGCGCCAGATGTAGTCGTGCTTGCCAGACTTGGACGCGACCAGAAGGGCGTGCGCGTTGGCACAAGTTTCGTTGGCCTCGGTGAGCTTGAAGTCCGCTCCTTCGGCAGGAGTGACTGCCACGATGAACGCGGCGCCGACCAACGACAAAGCGATCTTGGCTGTTCTGGCGAGCATGCCTCGATTGTACGTCAAGCCAGCGCGATTCGTTCCCTCCAGCGCCAGCAGAAGTTTGCCGCCCGATTGTGGAAGCAAGCCCAGACGTTGCTTGACCAATGATCAGTTCCCGGCGCTTGCAGCTGAACGAAGCGTGTCAACGTGCGCAGCTCAGATCTTCTCGATGAATCGCGCCAACAGTTTCTTCGTGCCCACCTCGTCGAACGCAACGGTGACGCGCGCTTCAGGTCCCTCCCCTTCCCAGTTGACCGCCGTGCCGTCACCAAATTTCTTGTGACGGACTCGCTGAGCGCTCACGGATTCGCTGGTGTGTGGCTCGTCGATTCGATCGTCGATGATGCTCGGCTCGATGAGCTCGCGGGCCGGCGGTATCGTGCCCGGCTCTGCTTCTGCGTCCCGGTCAACCTTCGACATTTCGTCGAAGATGATCTCAGTCAGCAACTGACCCAAGGACGCTACCCGAACGGGCTGGTCATCCTCGAGCATCAACACGCGGTCGTCGTCAGGGGCGTTGGCAGGTATGCATAGATCTCGATATGGGCCGCCATGCCGGCCGACGAGGAGCTCTGCAAATGGCTCCGAATATACCGTCGAGATGCGCACCCACTTGGTGTCGGCGTGCTCATCACCATCGTCGAGCTCCACGGGGCGGTCAGCAGCGCTCAGCACCGCGTCCAGACCGCTCAGACCAGTGGCAATTGCGGCAACGGGGTGGGCGATCGATAGCAGCGCGAGCACGTCGTTGGATAGGCGCGTCTCGATGGTCTTCTCGACCCATTCGATGCTTTCGGCGCGTAGCGGACCTGGCTTGGGCAAGCCGTCCAGCACGCTGGAAGGCAGCAGGCCCGACGACCAAATCGTCTCGCATTCGCGAAGTGCGTCTTGCAACTCCTCACCAATGGGCAAGGGGCCAGCTTGGCGGCGAGAACCAATCACGGCGCGCATGCTGTCTCGATAGCGCCGCGGGGGCAAGGGTGCGGTTGTTGCGTTCGACCGCATCAGATAGGGTGCGGCTTTGCTGTGCAGACGAGCACTGTGCTGATGAGCACTGTGCTGATGAGCAAGGGGCTCATGAGGATGAAGGAGGGTGCCATGTCGAGCGAAATTCACTTGTCTAGAGCGTTGGTTGTGTCGGCGGTTTTCCTCCTGGCGCTAGGCCTCGTCGGCTGCGACGAGCCAACGAGCAAGCCCGGAGCAGCGAGCGCGACGACTGCGACCACCTCCGCTGCGGCTCCGACCACTTCAACCAAGACCGCGAGCAAGAAGAAGAAGAAGCCCTCCCATCCCTGTCCTGAGGGTACGACTGGTGAAGGTTCCTTCAAAGAACCCTGCAAGGCCACGGGCAAGACGCGCATCATGGAGGTGAAGTGGACCGGAAAGATCGGCGACAAGGGGCCGTCGTTCAAGGTCACGAGCAAGGCCAAGCTGGAGATCCTCTACGGCAACATCATCGTCTACTTCTACGACAAGGCCGGCAAACAGCTCGAGGTGGGCGGCGGTGGCAAAGCGCGCAAGTGGCTCTCCTGCGGCGGCAACATCTTCGCTGGCCCGATGAAAGCGGGCGAAAAAGCGGTTCTCACCTTCTCCTGCGTGAAGAAGAAGCACGTGCCCGAAGGCACAGCAGCGATAGAAGGCGAGCTCAAGACCGTGGGTTTCACCGCGAAATCTGGCAAGCGGGCAGATACCTACTGGCGCAACACCGACTTGGCACCGAAGGAACGGCCCAAGGGCGGCATCAAATAGCGCTCCGAGGTGGCCCCCAATCCGGCAATCCGCACCCGGCATGAGCCGCTGCGCTGACGGCGTCGAGCTCTGGCACCAGGGCACGTTGTGCTCATTGTGCGTCTGATTGTTCGGTTTCCCAGTCGCACAACGCGCACAGCTCGCAAGCTCCCGAAATCTGGTTGCGCGCGCCAGTGCGAGCCCTGGCACATCTCCTGCTGAAGAGACGGGCACCCCCACGCCCACACCCCAAGCGGCAGGAGATTCAATGGCATTCCCGTCTGAGCGTACGTTCGTAGTTGCAAGCGCCCTCGCCCTCGTCCTTGCGGGCTGTTCCAGTCCTGATAGCGGTGGCGCTAACCAAAATGGTGCTGGCGGCGACGGCGTCGGCAATGCTGCTGGCGGCGGCGGGACAGCTGAGGGAGGCGCAGG
>CAZRGL010000303.1:0-6015 GCA_964599485.1 uncultured Polyangiaceae bacterium | reverse complement strand
CTGCGGGGGCGGGCAGCCCCGGCGCAGGCGGTCCCGGCGCAGGCGGTCCCGGCGCAGGCGGTCCCGGTGCAGGCGGTCCTGGCGGAGCGGGTGGGGGCGGTGGCAGCGGCTGCACCCAGCCGGCGCCCGGCTGGCAAATGCAGCAAACGCCCGTCACCTCTGGGTTGGGCGCAGTCGACTTCATCGACGATTGCACTGGCTGGGTGGTTGGCAGTGATGGCGTCGTTGTGCACAGCAGTGACGGTGGCGCGACGTGGTCGCAACAATCCACGGGCACCACTGAGCGGCTCAGAGATGTGGTGTTCGTCGACAGTGCCAACGGCTGGGCCGTAGGCGATAGCGGTGTCATCCTGCACACGAGCAACGGTGGCTCGAGTTGGCAGCAGCAGACGAGCATCAGCGCCGAGAATTTAGACGCCGTCTCATTCGTCGACACCAAGCACGGTTGGATCGTAGGCCCGCCCGACTCGGTCCTTCACACCAGCGATGGGGGCAAGAGCTGGAGTGAGCAACCACTACCGAAATACGTCGGCGTCATGAAGGCCGTGGCCTTCGTCGATAGCAAGACAGGCTGGGCCGGCGGGTGGGGGAACACCGGCCACATCTTCAAGACGGTCGACGGGGGCAGCACCTGGGTTCATCAACCGACCAAGCAGCTGACCGTCAACGCCTACCATACGATGTTCGCTCTCGACGCCAACAACGTTTGGGCGCTCGGCGGTCCGGGGTTCGTCTACACCTCGTGCTACGAGTCGATTCGCAGCAGCAATGGCGGCGCAACTTGGCAAGGTCCGACCCAGGGCTTTCAGGAAACCTGGATCCGCGATGTGAGCTTCGCCAACAAGAATGACGGCTGGGCGGTGCCTCACACCCTGTGTGCCAAGGCGATGCCGACCGCTGATGGCTGCGTCGCCTACACCAACGATGGAGGCGTGACCTGGAATGCACAACCCGCCCCGTCCCACTTCAACAGCATCGACTTCATAGACGCCAATACTGGTTGGGCGGTCGGCGGCATGGGCAGGATCTACCACACCACCAACGGTGGCCACACAGGCTGCGACGACAGTGGTCCAAGCGAGCCGGCCAACGACAAGGAAGCCACAGCGGTCGCTCTCGCGGCGGACAACAAGCTGCTCGGAGTCATCGATGGTGCTGGCGACTCCGATTGGTTCAAGACGGTGGGCTACGACGAGTTCGGTTCCATCGTAAAACCGCGCATTCGCAATTGGAGTCAGCTCAACCTACGGACGTGCATTTATCTCGATTGCCATGTTGGCAAGACGGTCGTCAGCTGTCCGGAGGGAACCAGCGTGGACACCAGCCCGGACGGCCACAACGGCTGCTGCAGCAATGTCGGTACGCGGAGTTTCAGCGTAGGCCTGAACTGCACCGGCACCATCTCAGAGGACGCCGACGTGACCATACGCATCGATGGATCCCAAGCGGCGCAGAACGCCTGCATCGCCTACGAATACCTCTTCAATTATAACCAGTGATGAGGCAACCAGTGATGAGGCAACCAGTGATGAGGCAACCAGTGATGAGGGCCCTGCGTCAGCGGATGAACCGCATTGGATCGCGGATTTGCGGCTCAGCCGCTAGCCGCCGCTCGAGCTCGAGCTACTGGAGCTGTAGCCGGATGAGCCGCCTGAGCCCGCTTGCCAACGGTTGTCGCTGAGTGCCTCTGCAGTCCAAGATCCGCCCGGCTGATAGCTCTTGCGCTGTCCGAGCCTGTCAGAGGTATCGAGCGTGTAGACGAAGGCGCCGCCGTAGTTGCTGCCGAACATCACCTGGTTTTTGCACACGCCACCTGGGGCTTTCATCGTGCTGAAGCTCTTGGCGTTGTAATTCCCGAGGTTCGAGGGGTGGATGTAATGGGTGCGTCCAAGGCGCGTCCATCGTCCGCTGGCGTCCTTTTCGACCTTCCACAGGATGCCGCGGCGGTTCGGTCCACCGAATAACAGCCGGTAGCTACCGTCACAGGCGCGCCCGAAGCTTTGGGCGCGGTAGCCAGGCTCGTGACCGAACCGCTGCCAGCTGTGGATGGTCTGCACGTCGGCCATCTCCCAGATCGAGGCTTCACCGCTGTCATGCGACCACATGACGAAGAAGCCGCCTGCCCAAGCGACGTCGTGGTAGCCGCGCGTGATACTCGCGACTTCGTAGCCTGGGTAGGGGCCCCAGAAGCGGTGGTATGAATAGTTGCCGTCGTTGTCGACGCCCCAGATCGACGCCATGCCGCTCGAGTGATTCCACAACATGTGGGTATCGGTGACGCCTTTGGCGGTCCAGTCGGTGGTCTGCTGATAGTAGACGTGGTCGTCGTAGTTGTTGCTGCCGTCGAGCCACCACACTGAGGCGAGGCCCGTATGGTTCCACAGCAAGCGCCCAGAGGGCTCCTGGGCATGCAGGGCGCTATCGACTTCGCCAAGCTCGGCCGGAGTGTCCTCCAGCTCGGCGCCGATGCAGCCAGCAATCGCGGATGAAACAATCAATGCCAGAGCAATTGTCGTTGGTTTGGTCATTCGGTCCTCCGAACAACGACAAGAGCAACAGTCGGGCCAACGAGCATTCGCACTGTTTTCGCGCGACTTGGCAGAGGTTTTGTGACATTTGGGCGGGCGACACAGGGGGCCGTTGCGCCCGTCACATGGGGCGCGAGACAGCGATGACTGGAGGCTGCGCTGCGTTCAGGGGCAGCCTAGTTGGTAGTGCACCGTGGCGCGCACGTGGTTGACTTGGGCCCAGTCGGTTCCTGCGAAGAAGTCGTAGATGACGGCGATGGCGGCGCCAAAATTCGGGGCGTTCACCTCCGCAGGTGTCCAGCTCTCCCCCCACAGCTCATCTGCCCCGCCATAGGGCATGTACTTCTCCGCTGGGTTCCAGTTGTAGGGCAAGCTCTTGTCTGTGGTGCCGATGTTGCCCCCCTTCACGATACGCACTGCATGGTCGTGCAGACCCATGCCTCCGGGGGCCGTGCGTTTGAATTCGACCTCGATTCCCAGAATGGTGGCGTCCGCGGGAATGTCGAAACCGAAGTTGGTGGCCACCAGATAGTTGGAGATCTCTTCCTTTGTCATGCCGGAGACCTCGGCGTAGAGCTGGTCGTCGAGCGTGATGTTTTCCGGGCTCGACCAGGCTTTCGTGCCGATCGAGGCGTTGGTGCTGGCCGTGGCAGGGCTGTTGGGTCCTTGGGAGAGCGCTTCGCCGCAATCGCAGGTGCACAGCCCGTCAGCGCCGCAGCTGTCGCAGGGGCCGTCGCAAGCGCTCTCGCAGCAGTGCTGCCCGACGCAGAACGCGCTCAGGCATTCCTGGGCTTCGCTGCAGATCGAGCCGAGGCTCTTCTTGATGCATGCACCAGCTCCGTCGCAAGCCACACCGCCGTCCTCGCTGCAGGCGATGCCAGCACTGGCATATTCGACGCCGCAGCTGTTGCTGTCGCAGCTTCGCTGACTGCATGTGGTGTCTTGCCCAGGGCAATCCTCGGGGTCGGTGCAGGTTTGGGATGCGCTACCGCCCTCGCCTCCTCCTCCTTGTCCACCGGCGCCAGCAGCCGTTGCCCCGCCCGGGTTCGCGTCGCTGGAGCTCTGCGCACAGGAGCCAACGAGCAAGCTCAACACTGCAACGAGTGCCGTCGTCGCCGCTGCTTGGGTCAGGTTCTTGCTGCCGATGTTTCTGAGTTTCATTCGGCCACGGTCCTCCCTTGGGAGCGCAGTGCGTAGTTGCGCTCTCGAATCGTCAGCTCCCACTGCATCGTGTCGGACCTTGCTCGTCCAGACGCCTTACATCTGGCTGCGGAAGCTTATTCGTGCCTTAGCTACTGATTGCCATCGCCGACTTAGAACAGCCGCGCCAAGGTTGGATCCTCTTCAGGTTTCCTGCCGAACGCTGGCCCAGGCCACAGCGCCCAGATTTGTTTTTTCCTGGCGTTGCCCAGCGTGCTCGACCATGTTCGCCGCCCAGCCGTGCCGCTCCCAAGGAGCGAAAGGACACCTCGATGACCGCGAAAGACAAACTCAATCCAGCCGACTTCATCGTCAAATCAAAGGTCAAGGAGCTCATCAAAGAAGCAGAAATGAACGCTTCTGCGGAGATCTGGACTGAGCTTGGTCACGTCGTCACCAGAACCGTCAAGGTCGCCATCGCGCGGGCCTCAGCCAACAAGCGCAAGACCGTCAAGGCTTGTGACATCTAGCAACTTTGCGACGTCGTGTTGCTTTCGGTTGCTACCTGCCAGTTTCCCGTAAGCTCTGACATCAGCCGCAACACCCGTTTCGTGTTGCGGCAGATGCGGGCCGCCAAACGGCGGGGTGCGAAGGTCGCGCACTTTCCCGAGGCGTGTTTGTCCGGCTACGCCGGCGTCGATCTGTCCTCCCTCGTAGAGCTGGATTGGCGGTTGCTGGAGCAATGCACGAGGCAAGTGCTCGATCTCGCGGCTGAGCTACGCCTCTGGGTGGTGGTGGGCTCGGCCCATCGTTTGACTGGTCGACGCAAGCCGCACAACTGTCTCTATGTGGTGGACGATCGTGGCGCGCTGGTCGAGCGCTACGACAAGATGTTCTGCGCAGGCGACCGATCTGGCAAAACCGGCGACTTGGCTCACTACAGCCCGGGCGACCACTTCTGTGTGTTCGATATCGCCTCAGTTCGATGCGGGGCGCTCATCTGTCACGACTACCGCTACCCAGAGCTATACCGGCAGTACAAGCGCCGCGGGGTGCAGCTGATGTTCCACTCCTACCACGCAGGTGGCATCTCGGCCGAGCGCTACCAGGCCATGCGTGCCGATGTTGGTGTGAACAACGCCAAGCTCAGCGAAGGCGACACGCTGCCTGCCATCACCATGCCCGCGACCATGCGCTCCTACGCGGCCAACTGTCACGTCTGGATCAGTTGCCCGAACAGCTCAGCTCGACACAGTTGTTGGCCGAGCTTCTTCGTCCGCCCAGATGGCGTCGTCGTTGGCAAGCTTCGTCAGCACCGCGCCGGAGTCCTCGTCAGCACACTCGATACTGATGCCCAGATCTACGACTCGACCGTTGCCTGGCGCGACCGCGCCATCGATGGCGTGTTGCACAGCGGAAAGGTCGTCCGCGACGCCCGCTCGATCGATCGCAACGAGATCTGAAATAATGCACCTAAAAGGGTTGCACTATTTGGTGTAGCACTTGCCTTGTCGCAAGGAGGGCGGTATGAAGACCCAAAGCCTGCTTGCGAGCCTTTTGATTTCAACTAGTTGCATTCTCGCGTCGCCACTGGCGATGGCCGAGGACAAGCCTGAGCCAATAGACGGCTCGGATTTGAGTCAGCCCACCCCAAACGGTGAGGGCGAACGAAACATGCCGTTGTTGATTAGCGGGATCAGCGTTGGCGCAACTGGTTTGGGCCTCGGCATCGCCGGAATCGTCCTGGCCGAAGATGCCAGCTATTGCGCAGGCTCGGGCTATTACGGCTACGGCTACGGCCTGGCGGACTACTACGGAGCCAGCGCCTGCTACACCGACAGCGAGCAAGAGACGGCCGGCATTCTGATGGCGATTAGCGGTTTCGGCGCCCTTGCTGGCAGTGTGCCCATGATCATCCTCGGCGCGATCAAGTCCCCGAACGGCGCCGAGACAGCAGAGACGAGTCTGGTGCCTCGTGTCACCGTATCGCCCACCAATCTGCAGCTCACTTGGAGCTTCTAGTTACGTTCCTAGATTGATGGCCACGTGCACGACGATGTTCTGTTCAGTGGCGCCGACCACCGCTGCGTGGAACTGATTGGCCGCAGCGGTTTGGTACGCGGGGCTCTCAGGGTAGATCGCTACGACGTTGCCAAAGCCTGCTGGTAACGTCACGCTCTGCTCGGCCAGCGCGCCCCAGTTGATGGGGCTGCCGGCTTTACGATCGGCGGCGGCTGCCACACGGTATCCCCGCCCGCCCCCCCTCTTGGGCCCCGGGGGTAGGGGACATTATTCCAAAATACCGTAAATTACCGTATATTAATACCCTGGGCCCCTCACTCTTATC
>CAZRGL010000302.1:0-13264 GCA_964599485.1 uncultured Polyangiaceae bacterium | reverse complement strand
CACGCCGCCGTAGCCCTTCACGCCACCGCTGCCGCCGGTTTGACCGTCGCCGCCTTGGCCCCCATCTCCCGCCGCGCCGGCAGTCAGCACGCTGTCGATGAGGGTGACGTTTGCATGGATACTCAACAGCGCAATGCTCGAACCAGCCCAACCCGCTCCCTTTCCAGGCGCCCCCCCACAGCCTCCAGCGCTACCGCTACCTCCAGCCGCGCCGACCACGATCTTGTCGGGACCGCATTGGGGCGGCGCTTTGCTGCCCCCGCCGCCACCGCCCCCCTGCCCCGGGCCGCCGGGCTTGCCATCGCCACCGCTGACGCCACTGAAACCGCTCTTGCCGATCGTACCCTTGCCGCTTGCGCCTTGCCCCGGCTCACCCGGTGTTCCTTTGGCGCCCTCGCCACCGGGGGAGCAGACCAGCAGATCTTGGCCGATTCCGCCCGCGCCTCCGTTGCCGCTAGGCAAACCGGAATCTCCGCCCTGGCCTGGGCCCGTCGCGAGGCCACCATCGCCGCCTTTGCCGCTCACGCTGCTCGTGCAGCTGGCGCTGGTCACCGACGCGCCCCCTTTGGCGGTCACGTTGTAGCTCTGACAGTCGGCGTCTTGTCCCTTCTTTCCCGACGCCCCCGTCGCCGCGGGGGTGTTCGACCCGTCCTGTCCGTCGACTCCCTTCGCGGTCGTGCCGGCGGTGATCTTGCAGCGCACGAAGGTGGCCACCACATTGTCGGCAATGACCGCAATCGACGAAGCCCCGCCTTCGGTCTTGTCCGCTGCGGTGATCACGAAGTCATACAGCTTGGCGCCGCCCCCTGGCGCGAACTGCAGCGGTGGATCAGTCGAGTCCGCCGGCTCGGTCAAACTGGTGGGCTCGGCCGCATGGTAGGTCCAGCCGCTGTCGCAAACGAAGGCACCAAACAGCTCGACGCCTTCGGGCACGGTCAGATTTTCCGTGAAGGCCTCGCCACAGGCGTATACGCGCTTGCCCTCTGCGGCGGCCTTGTCCGCGGCCGCCTGCAAGGTGGCCACCGGCTCGTTCATCGTGCCCGCATTGGAGTCGTCGCCGCCGGCTCGAACAAAGATCCCCTGCTCGTCGCTGATGACACAATCGTCCTCGCTCGGCAACGCGCCGGGATCACAGAAGGCGCTGCCGCCGCCACCGCTTTGGCCCGTCGTCGTAGTCGTGGTACCCGAACCGCCACCGCTAACCGAGCTCGAGCTGCTCGACGAGCTGTTGGCGGGCTGGTAGTCGTCACCGCAACCCAAGGCCGCCAACGCAAAGATGACAGTCAACAAGCCCGCGCCCACTGCGCCAGCGCTCAGCACGACTCGAAAGCTATTCATCGCCCTTCCTCTGCAATTGTCCGCGCTGCCAACAAGTAGGGCCACAGCACAAACAAGGAACGTGCAGCAGCCTCGTTGCGTAGTAGCACACATCGGCACATGATTTCTGCACTTCGATTCAAATCCGCCAGCAACGGCGCCATTGTGATGGCTCTGGCAGGTTCACTCAATGGCTGCAGCGGCGGCAACTTGGCTTCGCACCTGGCCACAACGCCAGAGTTCAACCCGGACGGACAAGCCAAGTGCAGCATCCAGAAGAGCCCCACCAAGCCGCTCATCGTCGAGTGGCCCATCGCTGAACGAGCCACGCTAGAGGCCCGCTCCAAACGCGGCACGGTGGCCGTGCGCTACAACGGCTGCGAGATGGAGCTGCTGACCCGCTGCAAAGCGCCCGGCAAGTATGTCTACACAGCCACCAGCACGCAGCAAGATCGCGTCACCATGCGCGACGAGGACGAGCTGTTCGCCAACGTGCCCATCGGTGCCGCCAAGCTCGCCGCCAAGCTCGAAAAGAGCGGTCAGCTCAACGTCGACATGGTCATCGTGGGCCGCTACGAGACCGATGAGACTGAAGCCATCGGCGCGGGACAATTGACCGGCAGCTGCGCTGGAGCCACCCACGTCATCGTCGGATTCACTACGGGCGCCTTCGAGCTGTCAGCCGGGGCAGAAGCAGAAGTTGAGGCAGGTGCCGAGGTCGGCAACATCGGCGCCGGCGCCAAGAGCAGCGCCAAGCGACAGACGCTGAACCGCGGCGGCGAGGCCGAAGCCTGCCAAAAAGCCACCGCCGACGACAAGCGTCCACCGAGCGGTTGCGGCGCCTTGTTGCGCATCGAAGTGGCGCCACTTTCCGGCGTGGCCGGCGAAACACCACCCCCTAGCACCGGCAGGACTACCGACAGGCCCGGCCGTACCGCACCCAAAGGCATGGTGGAGCGCAAGGGCATGGTGGAGCGCAAGGGCATGGTGGAGCGCAAGGGCATGGTGGAGCTCAAGGGCATGGTGGAGCTCAAGGGCATGGTGGAGCTCGCCGGCGGCCGCTTCAGCAACATCAAGGACAAACAAGTAACCGTGGCGCCCTTCTCCCTCGACAAGACCGAGGTGACCGTGGCCGCCTACGACGCTTGCGTGCAGGCCGGCAAATGCTCCGCCCGCAGCACCCATCCGCGCTGGGACAAGCGCTCCACGCCGAGGCCCTCGAAGATCTGCAATGGCTCTCCTGCCCGGCGTCGCAAAGACAGCGCGAGCCACCCAATGAACTGCGTGCTGCGCTCCGAGGCAGCCGCCTACTGTCGCTTCGTCGGCAAGCGCTTGCCCACCTCGAACGAGTGGGAGTGGGCCGCCCGCTCCGGTAAGAAGCGCAAGTACCCTTGGGGCGACGACAAGCCGCGGCCCGACTTGCTCAACGCCTGCGGCACCGAATGCTCGGGGCGCAAGCTCTACCACGAAGACGACGGCCACAAGCTCACAGCGCCCGTCGGCAGCTTTCCTCCGACCGAGCTCGGCCTGTTCGACATGGCCGGCAATGTTTCCGAATGGGTAGAAGATCCAGCAGGACAGCCCGGCGCCAAACACGAACGCTACTGGGGCGGCAGCTTCGTCATCGGCTACGCAGACGAAGTGCTGCGCTACCGGTGGCGCGACCCAGCCAAGAAGTACACCGCAACGCTTTCGGGACCGGGCGCCCACGTGGGCTTCCGCTGCGCCCGTTGATGTGGATCTGACAACCCCGCCCCTGCCACTGGCTGTTCTATGGCTCGGCCATGACGTCGAGTGACTCGCGGGCGGCGAGCCAACTTGCGGGAACTGTCGCCAGCGGACTGAGCGCCACGATGCCCCCGACGATGGCGCAGGTCGTGTCTCGATCGCCGAGGCCCGACACGGTCGTCCACATGGCCTGCTCGTAGTCGTGCAGGTGCCGCGCCGCGCACCACATGGTGAAAGGAACCGTGTCGGGAGCGATGACCCGCGAGCCATTGCCCAGAGCCGCCACCGCTGCCGTCACGCCATCACTCGACGGCACAGCGCTCGCCCTAGCAATCCCGTCGCGGGTCTCGCTCGGCGGCGTGTAATCCAAGACCGCCTCGAAAAAGCGCGCAGGGGTCGTGGAGGCGTCGGCATTGGCCGCAAATCCCGCTGCAACGGCCACCGCAATGGCGCCCGCTTGCCCTTCGGGGTGGGCATGAGTGACCAATGCGGATTTGCAGGCGTTGTCAGCCGTCAGCTGCAAGTCGTCGCTGAAGTAGCCGCCAATGGGCGAGGCCCGCATCGCCCCCCCGTTGCCCATCGAGCCGGTGCCGTCGTAGACGCTCGTCGAAGCATGTTGCCAGCTGCTTCCCGCCGCGATGGCCGACAGGATTTGGTGGGCCTTGGCGCCATAGCCGCGCATCGGCTCGCGCTGGTGCTTCGCTGCAAAACGCCGAGCAAGTGTGTCGCCGTCGATGTGGCCGTGCTCGGCCAGCGTCTCGGTGATGGCAATGGCCATCACGGTGTCATCGGTATAACCCCACTGGCCGTCGGGAAGCTCACGCGCCTCGATGCGATGCAGCGCGATGTCGGGTCGAAGGAAGAAACGCTCACCAAAAGCGTCGCCAACCGACAAGCCTGCTAGCGAACGCTGGGCGCGCCCGAGGCGTGCAAGATGATCGCCTGGTTTCGTCATGCCGATTGCTCCAAGTCTACACCAGCCTCTTGGACTGATGGTTCATGGCTACCAAGCCGGCGACGCACTTCCGGGCGCACTACCGAGCGGCTAGGAATATCGCTGCGGACTCGATCTGCACCAAGTCGAGCCCATCGCCGACTGGCGGCCACCAGCAAGAGATGAGCATAGCCCGCCGCCACATGACTTCGTCGCGGGGATAGGTGTATGTTCACTCGGCCGTGGAACCAGACGACGGACAGCAAGTTGATGAATGGCCTGAGGAGTCTGTCCGCACGCCCGTGGGCCATGGCAGCCACTTCCTCGGCTTCGCAGTCGGCCTGTGGCTGGGCCCGATTGGCCTCGGCTTGGCCTACCTCCTGTCCAGACACCAAGAGACGCGCAAGGGCGCTTGGCTCGGCCTGCCGCTGAGCTGTGTCGCGTACTGGTGGCTCGCTCGTTTTCTCGGCTTGCTTGGGTAGCATTTGGCTGTCTATGGCTAGCGAGCAGGCGACGCTGCCCCGTCCCTAGAGCCATGTGCCTCTTTTGCATCGATAAGCGATACAAAAAGGGGGGATGACCCACCCATCCCTCCAAAATGTATCGCTTATCGATGCAGAAAAGGGGGATGACGAAGACCAGGCTCGAGGAGCGTGGCGGCCGCCACCGTCCGCCATGGCGGCCGCCACCGGGCAGCACTTGCAACACGTCGGAATCTGGCTCGTTTGCTGTTGGCACGGCAATCGCTCAGAGGAGAGCATGACAACGATGCCGCTTGTTCATGCCACCGCGCGACTGTGCCGCTCGAGCACTGGGCTGCTTTCGAGTCTCGAGACAGGAACGCTCGTCTGGAAGCGGCTACGAAGCGCTTTTGCGATGGCGCTCGCCGCCATCCTGATGCCGGATCACTTGCACCTGCTGCTTCTTGGAGCGCCGACCCTGATTCAGCGACGGCTGCGCGCGATGATCAGTGGGCTGCGACGCTCGAAGGGGCCGGTGAGCGCGCTGCGCTGGTTGCCCATCGAGCTACCCTCCGTCGTGCCCAACAACTTCAAACATTGCATCCGGCAGATCCGCTACATCGCGCTCAACCCTTGTCGCGCTGGGCTGGTTGCCGATCCGCTCGCTTGGCCGCTGTCGACCTACCGCGATGTCATGGGCGGGATGGCCGATCCCTGGGTCACCGCGGCCAGGCTGGCCAAGATGGTCGGCCGAGCCGAAGCAGGGTTCCGCTCCTTCTTGCACCGCTATGTATCCAGCGATCCCAGCGTGCATGTCGAGGGCACAGCGATGCCGATCGCTGCCCCGGCAACTCGGGTGGCAAGCGCCAACCTAGCCGCCATCGCCGAAGCCGCGGCCGCAGCAACGCGGGGCAGGCCTGCCGACATTCGCTCGACGGGCCCAACGCGCAAGCTCTTCCTGCGCCTCGCGCGCTATTGCGGCTGGACTCAGACGCTCCCATTGGCCGAGGCTTGCGCCATGACTCCCATCGGCGTCCGCACCAGCTTACGCCGCATCCACCACGACACTGCAAGCGTCGCTGCCGCTGCGCTTTGCCTCGGCGACCCGCGCATGAGCCATGTGCCTCTTTTGCAACGATAAGCGATACAAAAAGGGGGGATGACCCACCCATCCCTCCAAAATGTATCGCTTATCGATGCAGAAAAGGGGGATGACTTTGCAGGATGATTACTTGCGGCGGGCGCGGTCGAGGAAAAGAGGGATGACTTTGCAGGATGATTACTTGCGGCGGGCGCGGTCGAGGAATTCACGCTCTTCGGCGGTGAGCGCGTCGAGTCCGCGTGCCTCTGACTTGGCGATGAGCGCGAGGTAGCGCTGCAAGTTCTCTTGCTCCCCCCGCGCGCGTATCCGCGCCAGCCAAGATGGGCGCTTGGGTTTGGGCTTCGACTTGCGTTTGCCATTACCGCGCACAGCAGTGGCGTACTCGGGCGCCGGCCCCACGATGTCCGCAGATTGCCGGAGCGTGATGGTCGCTTGGACCAACAAGAAGATGGCAATGACGGCGAGCATGGGGTTGAGGGTGAGGATGGCCACCACGACCATGGCCCCGGCGACGACGCGCGACACTTTGCACGAGGCGATGACGGCCGCCCGATAACCTCGCGACTTCCACAGCGTCGCCATCAGGGCGCGGCCACCATCCATCGGGTAGGCCACCATCACCATGTTGAACAGCAGCAAGAACATGTTCGTCCGCGCGAAGTCGTACAGAACGAGCGCGCCGAGCCGGTCGCTGATCCACAGCTGGCCCATTGCGTTTTCGCCAACGAATGGCACGAGCATCGATAACGGTGGGAGGCCAACGAGCGCGAGGTACAACCCGCAGCCGAAAGTCGCCAACGCCAGGTTGACTGCCGGACCTGCCAGCGCCACGAGCAGCTCGACCCGCGGCGTGCGTGCCTGACCCACCATGACCATTCCCCCGATCGGCGTCAGGATGGTGCGCCCGACGCTGAGCCCGAAACGCCGAGCGGCAAAGACATGCCCGTACTCGTGAGCCAGCACCGACGCGACGAGCAGCAAGTACGGGATGACCACGAAGAAGGCGACCACTGCTGGGGTGGCGCCATGTTTGGCGGCCCGCAAGACATAGAAGAAGAAGACGGCCGGCAGGCTCCAGTGGATACGGACCTCGGTGCCAAACAGCCGGAAGGCGCGAAAACTCCAGGTCCAAATCATGCTGCCTGAGGAGAGTATAGCGCCTGTATCGAGCGAAGCGCCGCCGAGGAGGCCAGGTGGCGCGGACTGTCGTTGGTGGAGCTCAGTGCGGCATCTAGAAGCAGCCGCGGGCTCACCAACGAGGCGCTGTCGAGGGACAGGTGCAGCCCTCTGATTGCAGCTGCAGCTCAGCAGCTGCAGTTGGGCGCAAGCTGAGCCGCCCAAGCTAGCGAGATCGCGATGACGAAGCCCTGGCCCGGCATTTGCCATCGTCGAAGCCATGAGCAATCAGCGCGTGTCGTGCACCGACTTGTCGAGCGAGACTGCCGCCACGCTCGACTCGCCCAAGACGAGACGCAGCGCTGGCCTCGCTATCGTAGCTGCGCTCGTGGCCATCAAGGTGGTCGTGCACCTGTTGCTGATTCAGCGCTACGGCTATCACGGCGACGAGCTGTACTTCGCCGAGTGCGGGCGGAAGCTGGCCTTCGGCTACGTCGATCACCCGCCCCTGATCCCTTGGATCGCCTGGGCCGCCGGGGCCTGGGGTCACAGTTTGCTGGCGTTGCGTCTGCCCGCCATTGCGGCTGGTGCAGGCTCGATGGTTCTGGCGGCGCTACTCGTGCGGGAATGGGGCGGCGGCCAGGTGGCACAGCTGCTCACGGGCTTGTGCATGCTGCTGGCTCCGGCCTACCTTCGCATGGGCGCAATGCTCGACATCCCGGTGTTCGAGGTGCTCATTTGGACGGCCGCCTCCTACCTCGTGGCGCGCATCGTCAAACGCGCAGAGCCCAAGCTGTGGCTGCTCGTAGGCGTGGTGGCGGGCATCGGCCTGCTGACCAAGCACAGCATGCTGCTGTGGGGATTCGGTCTCGCCGTGGGCCTGCTGCTCACTCCTGCGCGCCGGCAGCTCGCATCAGGCTGGCTGTGGGCAGGCGCAGCCATCGCCCTGGCGCTTTTTGCGCCGAACCTCTGGTGGCAACACAAGCATGGCTGGGCAACCTTCGAGTTCCTCGCCACGATGCGCAAGACGGTCTACGCAGGGATCTCACGGCCGCTCTTTCTGGCAGGGCAGCTGCTCTACATGCAGCCGCTGGCGCTGCCGATTTGGGCCGCCGGACTCGTGTCGTTGTTGCGGCACCCTGATCGCAAGCGTCGGCTCTTCGGCTGGATGTTCCTGACGTCCCTAGCGACACTTCTCGTCACCCGCGGCAAGCCCTACTACCTCGCCCCCGCCTACCCGGTGCTCTTCGTCGCGGGTGGGATCTGGCTGGAGCGGTTCTTTGCCCAGCGGAGCCCCTGGCAGCGTCGCGCTTACGTCGGAATGCTATCGGCGAGCGGTGTCGTCACTGCCATCGTGGCGTTGCCGATTCTGCCCATCGAGCAGCTGGATCGATCCCTCGAGACGGTCTTCCGGCAGACTCTTCCGCCGGCGGCGCTCACCTCTCACTTGCACGGCATGCACGGCTGGCCTCAGCACGCGGCAGCGGTAGCACGGGTTTATCGCGCCATGCCTGCCGCTGATCAGCAGCGCGCGACCGTGCTGGCAGGGACCTATGCTCAAGCTTCTGCTGTGAACTTCTTCGGCGCTGAGCACGGCTTGCCTCGAGCCGTCAGTGGGCACATGAGCTACCACCTTTGGGGGCCCGATCCAGACCGCGGCGAAGTCGCCATCGCCTACGGCTTGCCGAGGAGCTGGCTGGAGCGACACTTCGCCGAGGTGCGCGAAGCCGATCGGTTGATCGCCCCGGGCGCCCGCCGTCACGACACCGACTTGCCCGTCTTCGAATGCCGCCACCCGACGACCAACATCGAGCGCATGTGGCCCGAGCTACGACGTTACGGCCACTTCGCTCCCAGTCATTCGATAGGTCTGCGGCCTCCACCTGGCCCAGCCCTATCGCTATGGTCACCGGGGGCGACGCACTGAGTTCGGTGGCGCTCTGGCAACCCCCAAAAGAGCCCGCCGCCGCTCATGAGCACAGGCAGCATTCGGAGTGGATCAGCCGACCATCGCTGTTGTTCACTTTGGCTGATCGCGTAGCGGCACCAACAGTAGCGTGTCGCTCTTGTCGACGCCGCCCTTGCCCCCGCAGCTCCCATGGCAGTGGAGCCTTCCCTTGGCATCGAGCATGAACAGCGCGAAGGCGCTGTCCCCGGTCGCCGCAGCCCGGACGTTTCGCATGATGACGCGGTCGTAGGGATGGTCGACCAACGCTGGATTCAGCTCAACGCACATTAGGTCGCGCGCTGCTGTCGTGCCGCAAGCTGCTCCCCCAACCAGTTTGCTCAGCGTTGTCTTTCGTAAGAGCTTACCCTGTCTATCGCGCAGCGTTCCGTCCGATTTCAATGTTAGGCCGTAGCCGCCGAGAGCGACGCTCTGTCGCAGCATTGGCAGCTTTCTCGCTGCTTTCGCTTTATCGTTGAACATTCCAACGGCGTACACGTCATTGTCCGCTGTCAGAGTCAGTATCTCGTAGCTGGAACCCACCCCAGGCTTGATGTGTACAGGCGTGCGCGTCACGCTGGTAGCTTTGCTGATGGCTGGCATTACGGTGAGCGTGACCTTCTTCATCGATCCGTCGGTCGGCACCTGGCCCGTTGCGAGCTGGCCTTGCGCGGTAATGACGCCAACCACGTTGCTGTACCCATTGGGATCTGGGAACGTGGCGGCGCGTGCACCATCGAGTGCTGGTGCACGAGTCGGCTTGCGAATCCCTGCCGCCGACGCCTCGAAGCAAGTCGCCTCGCTCTTCGCGTTCAACATGCACATGTGGTTAAAGTTGCCCATCACTCGGGCGACCGGACCGTCCAGGTCGATTCGATTCGGTTCACCGCCGACCGTCCAGCACCACCCTTCGTCCGCGTTGCTGATCCCACATGCCCAATCTTGGTCAGCCGTCAGCGACTCGAGCGGTGGGATCCCGTCGATTCGCATGGGCTGGTCGACGACGCCAGCTTGAGGATGGCCGAGAAGACCGTGGTGGTTCTGGCCCATACACCGCACGTGACCGTGCTCGTCCAGCGTGCACAACACATCGTGATCCGCGGCGAGCGCTGATACGCGGGTCTTGCTCTCGGCTTCGAGCTTGGGCGAGGTCGTCAGCTCTGATCCGTTGAGGCCTGCATGGTCGCAGCGAACCTGCTTGCCGGTTGCCCGACACAACACGGGATACGCGTCACCATCACGCCAGAAATCCGTGACAGCGATTGCGTCGGCCTTCTCCGCTTCGAGCGACGGCGCCGCGGGTTGCGGTTTGAAACAGCGGACACGGCCATCCGGCCAGCGTGCACAACCAATCGAGTGGGTAACGTGAAGCTCGGTCGCTCCGTCGATGTCTGCGACACGTTTGGCATGGGCCGCGGACCGAGGCGTGCCGTGGGTCCAGCACCACACTTGGCCAGCGCGCGTGAGCGCACATGCCGAGTTGCCACCAACGGACACCTCTTTTGCGCTCCTGAGCCCTCTGACGACCATCGGATGAGCTGAGTTGTCCGACGGTGCGCAACGAACTTGACCGCTCTTCATCGCTGCGCAGCTGATGTCGTGGCCAAAAGACACGTCCGTGACACCACGCAGCTGGCCAAAGCGTTTGCCTTTGGATCCGATCATGGTGAGCGTGCCGTCGTTTCGCAAAACGACGCCTTTGCCGACACCAATCGCGTTGTCGATACCCGGTATGCGCCAGGGGCGTCGAGAGGTGTCCCAGGACATGACGCCTCCGTCCTTCAACAGGGCATATCCGATGTCGATGGCGATCGCTGGTGCGAGACCTGTCAGATCCTCTTGCGTGGCAGGCACGACCCGCACTGGTGTTGCGACCGACTCGGCGCCAGTGGGCGTTGCAACGAGTTGGGTGGCGCTTGGCGCAGGCGGAGGTGGGGGGGGAACGTTAGCGGCGCAGCCGCCACCGAGCGCGACCGCTACGACAAGTGCCCATCGATGATGACTCGCCACGACTTCACGAGTCTGTCGCAACCCGTTGTCGTCGCCAAGGGTTGTGGACTGATCACGGTCATTAGCGAGTCCATATTCATTAGGCGTGTCACGACAACAGTGCCGACCCGGCACACCCTGGCACATCACATGTCGCCCTCGACGCCTCTGTGGCGGATAGGGCGCCCTGATTTCAGGGAGCTAGCCCATCAATGGTGGTACGGCAGGGTTGGCACCATTCTTGGAATGGACGGAGCATGATGATCTCCTCATCGAACGAAAGCCGATGTCGGTTTCTCGCAGCCACCTTGATGGCTCTGTTTTCCTTCGGTTGCGGAGGCGGCGATAGCGACGGCACAGGCGGCAATGGCCCTGGCAAGGAGCTCGACGGAGCGCCGATGACCACCGAAGTTAGGGTCAAGAACGCGACGGGTGATGCCATTGTGGCGACTTGGGTCGACCCGTGGAAAGGCGCTCAAGAGCGCGAGCTGCCCGCTGGCACACGCAAGTCTCTGAATTCCGATGGAGACTGGGGGCCACTATTGCCAGGACAGGTCACGCCCAAGTTGCAGATAACCGCCTCCGACAACTCGCTGCTGTACGCGCTGCCTACAGGCGCGCCCCAAGGTCTCACTCCAAGCGATGGGGCGTGGGAGTCGGAGAACTGCTTCTACCCAAGCACCTGTGTTCACACGCTCACGGTCCCTGTTCCAATATCAGAGTAGACGGTTCTGCGCTTCGCTCTCGACCAATTGCCAGCGCTCTCGACCAAGCCGATTCAGCGGCCGGGAGCGAGACTACTGGGCACCTCTCTTACGATTCCTGCTGAGCAATTCGGGTGGAATGGACTCCTAGTTGTGAGGCGGTAACGCCGCATAACGAAACCAACGACAAGGAGTCAGTATCATGTCCGCAACCTCATGGATGCGCCTCGGCGCTCTCGGATTGCTCATCGCGCTTCCCGGATGCGCATTGCTGAAGAGGAGTCTGTGACGCGTACCGTGGAAGTTTCCGACGGCGGGGCCCCCAGGCCCTGAATCTTCCGCTTAAGGGGGTATGTCTTGCCACGCGCATCTCCCCAACGTGGTTCGCCGAACCCTCGTCATCGCCTCGCTGCTCGTTGTCGGCGCACTCCTGATCCATTGTGGCGATTCTACCCCTCGGTCGTCGTCGCCGGGCTTCTCGTCCACGTCGACGATCGGAGGCGAATCAAGCACGAGCAGCCCGGGACAGGCTGGTCATGCCGGGATGGCTGGCGCGCAGGGCGGCGGCGGGACCGGCGGCAACTCCACGAGCTCCGGAGGCATCGGCGGAGGCGGTGGCGGCGGCGGCGCGGGTGGTAGTGCCGCCGTTGCGTCGAAGCCAATCTGTACGCAGGACGGCTGGTGTTGGGATCACCCACACCCGCAGGGCAACTTCTTGTCAGCGGTCTGGGCCAGTGCCGACAACGATGCCTGGGCTGTTGGCGAGGGCGGAACGCTGTTGCACTTCGACGGGACCGACTGGACGCGGCAGCCATCGGGCACAACCTCGGATTTGCATGCCGTGTGGGGCGCGAACGCCAAGGACGTCTGGGCCGTCGGCAGCGACGGCGTGCTTCTTCACTTCGATGGCTTCAGCTGGAGCCTCACCACCAAGGGCAGCACGCGCTACTCGGATGTTTGGGGCACGGGGCCGAGCGATGTCTGGGTCATCGGCTACCAGCCGCTAGGCCCGAGTAACCCAGTGGTGCTCCATTTCGACGGCCAAGGCTGGTCGCCCCTTGACACGACGGGGTTGTCCAAGGGCCTCAAGCCCAAGTCCATCTGGGGCAGCGGGCCGACGAACCTCTACATAGCCGACACCAGCTTGTACCAGTGGGACGGCAACACATGGACCTTTGTGAAACTCCCGTCGCACGACGCCGCCGTCTGCGCGATCTGGGGCACGGGGCCGAACGACGTGTGGGCCGTGGGCTATGACATCCAGCACTTGAGCTTCTTCCACTTCGACGGCCAAGTGTGGACAAAGAGCCCAGGAGTTTCCGCTGTCGACAGTGCGTTTGCCGTTTGGGGATCCGGCCCGAACGACGTATGGGCTGCTGGCTCTGGCCTCTACCATTTCGACGGAGCGCAATGGGCCACGGTTTCGCCGAGCGTGCCATCCGGACTACCCGGCGTCCGCTATGCCGGCGGATGGTCTGCGAGCAAGTCGACAGCTTGGGCTGTGGGCGAGCCGGGCGCGATCCTCAGCTGGAACGGGAAGGACTGGTCGGTTGGCTTCGTCTCTGCGTCCGAGATCGCTGGCCTGTGGGGCACCAGTCCGACAGATCTATGGGCCATCGGCCAACCAGACGGCTACGCCGCGGCAGAGGCGATGCACCGAGATCTCAGTGGCTGGTCAACCCAGCCCATCTCCTGCCATGTGATCTACGATGTGTGGGGATCCGGCCCGAACGACATCTGGATTGCCGGCGGCTCCAAGGTCATCAATGGGCCACCTTGCATCCAGCACTACGATGGAAACCAATGGTCCAAGGTGGCCAACAACTTGCCACCCAACACGCTCCGCGGGATCTGGGGCTCATCTTCCAACGATATTTGGGTAGCTGGGATACACGCGCTGGCTCACTACAACGGGTTCAACTGGCAGAACTACCCCATCGCCAACGGAAGCCATTTCCGAGACGTGTG
>CAZRGL010000301.1:0-13272 GCA_964599485.1 uncultured Polyangiaceae bacterium | reverse complement strand
GCAGCGCAGCAAGTCGGATCATGGGCTCAGGCGCTGGCGCGCTCCACTTCGGCGGGTCGTTGGGGGACGTGCTCTATCAATGCTTGAACCACTTGATCGGTGCTGATGCCGTCAGCCTCGCCTTCGAACGAGCGAATCAGCCGGTGGCGCAGTACCGGCTCAGCCACTGCAGCGATGTCCGCGAAGCCCACATGAGCACGTCCTTCGAGCAGGGCGACCGCTTTGGCGGCGAGCACCAGCGACTGGGCGCCGCGTACGCCTGCGCCGTATCGGATGGCGCGGCTGACCAGCTCTGGTGACTGTTCACTTTTCGGATCGCTTGCTCCGACCAGGCGCGCCGCGTAGCGCATCACCGGTCCAGCCACGGCGATGTCACGACACAGTGAGCGCAGCTCGAGCAGTTGCTCTCGGGTCAGCACGTGCTGTGGCAACTCAGCTGCGTGGCCGGTGGTTCGCACCAGAATTTCGGTCAGCTCCTCCTCGGTGGGATTGGGCACCAACACCTTGAGCAAGAAGCGGTCGAGCTGCGCCTCGGGAAGAGGATAGGTGCCTTCCATCTCGATGGGATTCTCGGTGGCCAGCACCATGAAGGGCTCCACCATCGCGTGGCGCTTGCCCGCGATGGTGCACGCGTGCTCCTGCATCGCCTCGAGCAGAGCGCTCTGAGTTTTGGGCGTGGCGCGGTTGATCTCGTCGGCCAGCAGTACCTGCGTGAAAATGGGTCCTCGGTGCAGCGAGAAGCTCCTGTTGCCCGACTCATCACTGACCAGGATATTGGTGCCAGTGACATCGCTGGGCATCAGATCCGGGGTGAACTGAATGCGTGAGAACTGTAGATCGAGGCAGCTCGCCAGGGTGCGGACAAGCAGCGTCTTACCAAGCCCAGGTGCGCCTTCGAGCAGCACATGGCCGCCTGCAATCATCGCCCACAACGTCTGCTCGACGATTGCTGTCTGCCCAACGATGATCTCGGCAATCGCCTCTTTCAGTCGTCCGCTGGTCTCACTGGCAAGCTTGAGTTTCGCTTCGAAATCCGCCATGGCGCTGTCCGCACAGGTATTACCCTGGTTTTGGGTCACCGGCCATGGTCGGTGTTGCGCGATACGCTTCGACCTGTCCTCGAATCGCCGGTCGTGCCGGCTCGTCGAGCACTCCGCCAGTGGTACGCGCTAGTCGGTTCCGTAATAGCGCCGCACCTGCTGCCGGTACTCCTCGGGGATGTTGGTGCCGTCCATCCCTGCCACCTGTCCCGGTCCTACCTTGCCGAGCACTCCGCCCGACGACTTGTTGGCGGTTTCGGGTGCGCCCCCCGCTGTCCTGCCCATGATGGTGCCCGGGTTGGGCGCACCGCTGTTGAGACGTGTTCTCGCCTGGGCACGAAGATCGTCACCATCCACTTTTTTGGTCGACCCGTCGTGCTTGCCTTTGCCGCCGCCCGGGCCGGGGCCTCCGGGCTCACCTGGCTTGCCGCCAGCGTTGTTCCCTTGGTCCGAGCCGTTGCCGGGCTTGTCGCCGGACTTGCCGCTGCCCGGCTTGCCCCCGCCGGGCTTGTCGCCGGGCGCTGGGTTGCCGGCGCCGGGCATGGGTAGCGGCATGGGAGGAGCACCGAGCTGTTTCTGGGCGTCGTTGAGGCCTTTTTCGGCATCGCCGAGACCCTTTTCGCGTTGTGACCCCTTGCTCTTGGGTGCCGGCTGGTTGGCCCACTTCTTCATCTGCTCGGCCAGCTGCTTCTGGCCCTCGGGCGTAGACAGCTTCTTCTGGAGCGCTTCGGCCTGCTCCTTGCTCATCGGCGAGCCCCCAGAAGTGTCTGGATCGAGTTGCTTGCCGTACTCCTTGAGCTTTTCGGCCAGCTTCTTGCGGTCCGCCTCGCTCAGTTTCTCGAGGGCTTTGCCCAGCGCATCGGCCAGGCGTCGCTGACTGGAATTGCTGCCTGAGCGTTGCGCATCGCGAAGCGCCTCTTTGGCATCTTTGCTCAGGCCATCGCCGAGGGCTTTGGCGAGCTGGCGCAGTTGCTCAGCGCGCTTGGCACGTTGCTCCATGAGCTTCTTTTGCTCACGCAGCGATTTGGCTACCTCGGGTGCGCCGTGCTTTTTGGCTGCCTTGGCTGCCTCTTCGAGCGCCTTCTTGGCTTTCTTGCGGTCGTGCGCTTCGAGCTTGTTGGCCAGCTTGGCCATCTCGCGATCGAAGCGGGTCAGATCACGGTCGCCTAGCGCTTTGGTCGCTTCGCGCAGCTGCTCGTTCGCGGCCATCTTTCCCAA
Source organism: uncultured Polyangiaceae bacterium (assembly GCA_964599485.1). Classification (GTDB taxonomy): domain Bacteria; phylum Myxococcota_A; class Polyangia; order Polyangiales; family Polyangiaceae; genus JAPYTK01. Next base: position 11,014 of record CAZRGL010000301.1, on the reverse strand, counting down.
CGCCGCTTCGAGTCCGCGGCGCCGCTCACCCGTGCCGAGACGTTGTCGCTCAGCGGTAACAGCATCGCGCAACTGAGCGATTTGGGCCTGCGCCTCGCGACGCTGCATGCCCTCGCGGAGCTTGGCGCGCAGCCGCTCGGCCCGTTTGGCGATCTCGTCGAGGCGCTTGCGCTGGGCAGCGTCGACGGCGTCGAGCTTGCTGAGGGCGATGAGCTTGTCGAGGCCATCGACGTCCTCGAATCTGACGATCTCGCTACCAGGCGGCGGCGGAGGCTGCGGCGGTGCTGGCGGCAACCCGACCAAGCTGAGCCAAGTGATGGCGGCCGCTGCAAGCGGCGCAGTGGCGTGCCAGATCCGCCAAACGCGCGGCCAGACTCCTTTTGGCGGTGGGGCGCTCAACGCCTCGAGCGCCAAGTCGATGACCGCTGCCTGGGCTGGCGCGGCCTGCTCGGCGTTTTCGAGCTCGACGCCGGTGGCAATCGCTTCGTTCGCCTCTAGCTTGTGGTCGAGATACAGGGCAACGGCCTCGTCGCTCCATCGCTTGCGTTTGGCGGCCCAAGCGCCCAGTACTGCTCCAAGCAGGCCAAGTGAGGCGGCCCAGGGGCGCAGCGCGCCCAGCCTTGCCCACCAGCACAGCGCTGCGACTCCGACGCCAGCGAGCAGACCCAGGGCCGCTCCTGCCAAGATGCGTCGCGCCGCCAGTCGCGCGCGTACCCGTTTGGCCCAAGGAGCAAAAATCGGCGCAAGCGCACGCTTTTGCTCATTCTTTGGGTCGTCCTTGGGCATTTCTGAGTTGTAGCGCCGGCATGGAGAGGGCGCCATGTGTTCGACGTACAGTAGCGGTGATTTGTTCTGCGTCGACGGAGTTGTTCGGCCCGAATGAGGGTTTTCTCTGTACTCAGGGTCCTGCGGCCTGCAGCCAGGTGCGCAGCACGATGCTGGCTGGCAGCGAGACGCGACCGCAGCCGAGAATCTCCTCGAGACTCGGGTCGCGGCGTAACGCATCACGAACACGCACGAAGGCTGGCAGGTAGACGATCTCGCGTGCCAAGCCACCACCGCGGTGGGCGCGAGCAGCGATGCGTAAGCTGTCAGTCAAAGGGCCGCCCTGGTCCCGCAAGGTGCGGACCGTCTCGACAAAACCGGCGCGGTCCTCCACGCTGCGGCACGCGAGGTGACGCAGCGCCAGCTCACGCCGTCGTCCCCAATCGAGCCATCCGCCACGCTCCTCGAGCACAATGGCGCGCCCTTCTTGCTCATCGATGCCGCGGGCTGTGCCAACACGAAAGATGCTGAGCGCTGCCTGCGCTGCTCTCTCGCGGGGCAGAGCGTGCCCCTCGACCTCGTGCAGCACCGTTCGTTCGACATCGTTTCGGCTCATCAGCACCGCCTCGGCAACGTAGATGACTCCCGGGCCCGTGGCCGCCAGCGCCGCCAGGCGAGAGCTGGTGAGCACCCTCAGGCCCAGTCGAGCTGCACCGACACGCTGGCGCATACGTCGCAGAAGACTCTGCGGATCACTTGCGTCATCACTCTGGATGTTTCGCTCGGTTTGCTTCGCAGCAGGCTCCGCCAACCATTGCTTGCAGAGCTGATCTGCTTGGGTACCTGCGCCCGGCTCGGCGGCAAACCGTGTTCTGGCCAATTGCCATAGCGAGGGCTGGCCGACATTCGCGCTGAGCGCCAGCTCTAGGCTCAGCTCGTGGGCGCGCTCGGCGTAGAGGCCAGCCAATGGCCCCTGTCCTTGGAGCTGCGCGGCGAGGCGTTCGAGCCGCTGTCGACTGTCGGCGCTGTCCTTGGTTGGGGAGTAGAAGAAACGAGGCGCCCGCTCGCGGTCGCTCTGGAAGTCATGCTCCAGCGCGGCTAGCTCCTCGCGTAGATTCGCTGGCGTGGCTCGAGCGACGAGCCTGGTTTGCTTGCCCGCCGCAACGAGGCAGTTGCCAGCGGCTCGCTCCCAAGCTGGTGCTTGTTGCTCTGCTGTGCTGGCACAGCGCATCGTTGCTTACAACAAGTTGGCGGCAAGCTCGGCGAGCTCGCTGCGCTCGCCCTTGTTCATGGCAACGTGGCCGGCGACGGCCTCGTGCTTGAAACGTTGCGCGACCACACTCAGACCATTGGATAGTTGGTCGACATATGGGTTGTCGATCTGATGCGGGTCGCCCGTCAGCACCACCTTGGTGCCTTCGCCCGAGCGGGTGATGATGGTCTTGACCTCGTGGGGGGTGAGGTTCTGCGCCTCGTCGACGATCAGGTACTGGTTGGGCAAACTGCGTCCGCGAATGTAGGTGAGCGGTTCGACCTGGATGACGCCACTCTCCAGCAAAGGCGCGTACGATCGCGAATCACGCTCGCGACTGGAACCGCTCGAGAAGATCAGCTCGAGGTTGTCGAAGATCGGCTGCATCCAAGGGTTGAGCTTCTCGTCGACGTCACCAGGCAAGAAACCGAGGTCGCGGCCCAGCGGCATGATCGGGCGACTGACGAGCAAGCGCGAGTAGGTGCGGTCGACGGTCGTTCGCTGCAAACCTGCCGCCAGCGCCAAGAGCGTTTTTCCGGTGCCTGCTTTGCCCAACAGGGCGACCAAGCGAACGCTCTCGTCGAGCAGCAGATCGAGGGCGATGGATTGCTCCTTGTTGCGGGGGCGGACGCCCATCACGCCTTCACGGGGGATCCGCAGCTTGCAGACGGTCTTGTGTTGGCTGTCGAAGCGCCCCAAGCCGGTGTGGTTTTGGGTCTGCTCGTTGCGGAGCATCACCCCTGCGTTCGGATGCAGCTCGGTGTGGTCCACCGTCAGCTCACCCTTGTCGAAGAAGGTTTCGATCGATGTGGGCGGTACGAGCACTTCGACGACCGATTCCTCGACGTTGAAATCTTGGACCCGCACGTTCTCGTAAGTCTGCGAAGTAACGCCGATGGCATCTGCGCGAATGCGCAGGTTGGTATCCATGGTGACGAAGACGGTGGGCAATCCACCGTCCTTGTCGCGATAGTCGATGGCCGTCTGCAAGATGGCGTGATCGATCGAGTCCGTCGCGAGGCCTACGGGAAGCGCTTGGCGTTTGAGGGGCAAGGCTATGCAGAGCGTGCCGCCGTGCGTCATGGGTACGGGCTTGGAGAGCGAGCCGCCGCGGGCACGGAGCTCGTCGAGCACGCGGGCGATTGTGCGTGCGTTGCGGCCCCGCTCAGTACTCTCACGCTTGAACTTGTCCACCTCCTCGATGGCGTAGATCGGGATGATGACGTTGTTGTCTTCGAACTTGAAGATTGCGTGGGGATCGTGGAGCAGGACGTTGGCGTCCAGGACGTAGTTCTTCTTCATGGAAAGCTACCTAGCCGGCAACGCGCCTGATACCACAGCACCGAAGCGGTTGCGCTACAGACTTGCACTTGGGCCAATGGTGGCGTATGACGCCCCCCCTGTTCTTGGAGGCCTAACATGTACCTGGCGACAAAGAAGCGCTCACGTAAGCTCGTCCGCAACAAGTCGGCGCGTCACCGTGCCAAGGTGAAGGCGAAGAACCGGCGCCGCCGCAACCGTATCCACCAACGGTAGGAAACGGCACGTCCCGAGCGGGCGTGAGCAGGCCCAACTACACGTCAGAGCGTACGCGGCGGAGGCGGCATTTTGCCACCCCCAGGCGCTGCGGGCCCCGTGCCGCCTGACTTCTTCAGCTCCATGAAGACGAGGCGGGCGACCGCTTTCAATGTCTCGAAGACCCCTTTGCCGTCGCAAGCGATCGCTTCGAAGTCCGGCACCTTGTCTGGATTGAGCAGCTCCCGCAGCTCATCAACGGTCATGATCCCTGGCAAGTCGCGCTTGTTGTACTGGACGACGTAGGGGATCTGATCGAGCGAGAGACCATACTCGTCCAAGTTGATCCTGAGGTTGTCGAGCGACTCTTCGTTGGCGTCGACCCGTGCGAATTGCGAGTCGGCTACGAACACGCAACCATCGACGCCCTTGAGGATGAGCTTGCGGCTGGCATCGTAGAAGACCTGTCCGGGGACGGTGTAGAGGTGAAACCGGGTCTTGAAACCGCGGATTTCGCCGAGCTCGAGCGGCAAGAAGTCGAAAAAGAGCGTGCGGTCGGTTTCAGTGGCCAGCGAGACCATCTTGCCCTTTGCCTCGGGCTTGGTGCGCTCGTAGATGTACTGAAGGTTGGTGGTTTTCCCACACAGACCGGGACCGTAGTACACGATCTTACAGTTGATCTCCCTCGCCATGAGGTTGATGAAGGTCATTGATCGTGTCTCTTGCCGTCAGTCGTTGAACAGGTTGTCGATGTCCTCGTCGGTGATCTCCGCGAACGGTGATCCGTCACGTTGCTCCTCGGGGCGTCGATTCATCGATTCGAAGATCTCGGCGAGTTGCTCGGTGGTTCGGCGAACCCGCAAGCGCACCAGGCCCAAGCTCGACTTGGAATCGAAGATGACAACGAGGATGACGCGGTTTCCAACGAGCTGGATGTGGATATGGGCGTTCTTCCCTTCATGGAACTGTGTCGCGAACTCGTTTTCACGCAGCAGTTTGGCCATCCCCCCAGTGGCCGCGATGTTGCCAGCTGTAAGCGACGCCAACGAGGTCGTGTCCAAATGGTCCACTTCACCACTAGCCGCAATGAGTTGGCCATTCTTGTCGACTACAAAGACTACTTTGGCGTGCGCACTACGGACCAGGTTGTCGACCGATTCTTGGATTCGGTTGAACTCTGCCTCGTAGATCACCATTTGCGGGTTGATCATCACCCATCCGCGAGCGCTTCTAACACGGCGGCAGCCGTCCCGTCTTGTAGTCCATTGGTTTGCCCATCCGACTTCGAGCACGAAGCCGCGGCTTCCAAGAGGGAAGCCGGACTATGGGTTCTATCCGAGCCAGCAGCCTGTCGCAAGATGCCCGACAGACAAGATGAGCGCGTCGTCCTGGCCAGCGCTCGGTCCAAGCGCCTACACTGGCCCTGTGCTGGCGCCTGCATTGGCCCTGTGCCGGCGCCTACATTGGCCCTCCAAGTGGGCCGACGAGATGCTTGATGTTTGCGGTTGCTGTGATGGTCATGCCGCTGTTTGTCGGCTTGTTGTTGATCCTGTTGATCGCTCGTTTTGCGCCTCACGGCGGCTCAGTCGTCTCGTCGGGTGACGGTTCGGGGGGCCCGAACGGGGTGCGTGATGAGCGCCCGAGTATCGGTGCGGATCGGCTGAAAGAGGTGCTCGAGCAGCTCGCCGATGGGCTCGGATTGCAGGTTGTCGGCCCTTCGATCAGCTCCGGTGGCGTCGTCGAGATGACGCTTTGTGACCTCAAGCCGCTCAGCGCCGGCCGGATCTTGCTGCTGGCCACGGCCGAGGAGCGTCCGTTAGAGGCTGCCGAGGTGTTGGCTTTTGCCGAAAGCGCGCGCGGCGACAACACGGCCAGAAAAGCGGTGGTCGTGGCAGTGGGCGGGTTCACCCGTGCTGCGCGCGCCGCCAGCGTTGGCGCTGTCGTGCCCCTAGAGCTGATAAGCGGCGCCGAGCTGCTCGAGCTGGTAGAAGCACATGGGGCGGCCCAGCAGGACGAGGAGTTGGCCGCTTTTCGGGGTTTCGGGCCGGCTCACAGCAGCTCGCTCGATGGCAAAGACAACGGTCCAACGAGAGACCAACAGCCAGCCGCGCCCGAGCGGCCCGAGCAACAGTAGTGTTATGAATCATCCAAAAAAGCGCCGCAGCGCAGCAGGCAGGGCGCCTTGCGATGGACATGTGCAACGCGCCCTCGGCGTTGGCGGGTTGCTTCTGGTCCTCGCGCTGGCGGCGACCAGCCACGGGCAACCAAGTGTGCGCAAGCTGTCGACCCTTGCCCAATCGTCGGTCGACGTCGTGCACGCTGAGGTAACGGGCTGGGTAGATGCGATCCATCGCGCCAAAGGGCCCGCACGTTACGCTGCGTTGCGCGGCCTGTGGCGTTCTTGGGAACATGCCGACCCAACCCAGGTTGAAGAAGCGCTTGCCAGCCTAGGTCAGGACGGAGCGCTCGAGCCGGCGGTGCGCGCCTACGCTCAGCTGCTTGCCGCTTACGCTCGCCGCAGGCGCGGCGATTTATTCGGGTCACAGCGCGCCATCGCGGCGTTGGGATTCGTCAAGGATTGGCTGATTGTCGGACCCTTCGAAAACCACAACAAGCGTGGATTCGACGACCGATTCGTGCCTGAGCTCGAGCTCGACGAGCCGGTGCTCCTCGACCGCTCGATGTCTGGCAAGCAGCGCCCGGTGCGGTGGCGCGTTGCCCCCGACGTCAGCGGCTATGGTTGGCTCGATGCCGGGGCGATGTTGCGGCCCAACCGTGACATCTGCGCTTTTGCAACCACCTACGTTCGCGCCAAGCGTCCACGGACGATCTCGCTATGGGTAGGGGCAGGCGGGGCCTTCAAGCTCTTTTGGAACAGCCAAGAGGTCTTGAGCGACGGAGCGTATCGCGCTTTGGACGCGGATCGTTGGTCGGTTGCCGTTCAGCTGCACGCAGGCTTCAATCGCATCACGGCCAAGATCTGCGGCGACAGCGCTCCTCCGGCGCTGTCGTTGCGCCTTGCTGAGCTCGATGGCACGGCCGCTCGCGACTTGTTGGTCAAAGCAGATGTGGCCACCAGTACGGCGGCCGCTTCGGCCATGCGGCGCACGACGACCGTCAAACCGACCAAGAAGCGCCTCGCGCAGAGCGCCAAAGGGCCGCTGCAGCTGCTCAATGACCAACTCGCCGCGGCCTCGAAGGCGGACAAGCCCGCTGTGCTCGAGCGCTATGCGCGCTACCTCATGGTTACGGGTGGTGATGCCGAGGCGAGTCACGTCGCCCGCGACTATGCGCGCCGGGCTGCCAAAGACGAGCCGACCATCGAGCGCTTGTTGCTCGCGGCCTCTTTGGCGGAGGACCGTAATGGCCAGCGTCTCCACGTGGAGCGTGCCGACAAGCTCCCGAGCACGCGCGCTCAGCGTCTCGAAGTGCTGCTCGCTCGAGCGCGCTTGGCGCGTAGCGGCCCAAACTGGCTCGAGGCGGTTCCGCTCTACGACGACGTGCTGCGCATCGATTCCAACAACGTGCCCGCGCTGCTTGGCCGGGTCGATCTCTACGTGGAAGCCGGGCTGCCACGCACCGCTCTGGCAACCTTGCGCCGCGCGCTGGCTGTGCGCCCTCGCTCGGTAGCATTGCTGCGCGCGATGTCTGGTCAGCTTCGGGCGCTCGGGCGCGATACCGAAGCGGCCGAAATCGAAGCACGCTATGCGGCGCTTCGCTTCGACGATGGGGGCTACCTCAAACAACAGCTTTCACTCGCGGTAGCCCGACGTGACGACGCTGGCGCCAGGCGTTGGGCAAAGCGCTTGCTAGCCAGCGAGCCGGGATCGGCTTGGGCCCATGGCGTCGTGGCGCGTTCCCTGCGTGCGCTCGGCGACTTCAACGGGGCCGAGGCGACCTACCGAAGCGCCTTGGAGATAGCGCCTGACGATGTTGGCAACTTGAGCGCGCTCGCCGATCTGTATGGTGTGGAGGGGTTCCGCGACAAGCAGATCGTCCTGCTCAAGCGGATCATGCGTCTGAGGCCCCAAGCCAAGAACGTGCGTGCCTACCTCGAGCACATCCAACCGGCCAAAGCGCGTGACGACGAAAAGTATGCATGGTCGGCCGACAAGCTGCTCGAGCTGCGTACGGTGCGCGAAGACAGTCCCCACGAGCTTCGGGTCTTGCGGCGGCTGGCCGTGACCACCGTGTTCGAAAACGGTTTGGCGGCGCACTTCAAACAACTGGCCTTTCAGCCGTTGACTGAAGCTGCGGCCAGGCGGGCTCAGCAATACGTGTTCACATATCACGCTGATCGGCAGGTCGTGCAGCTGCGTGGGGCCAAGATCTACCGCAGAGATGGCCGCGTGGACGAGACGGTGGCCACCGGCGAGGCGCCCGCCAACGACCCCTCGATCAACATGTATACGCTGCAGCGCAACTACTACGTGCGCTTCGGGCGCATCGAGCCCGGTGACGTGGTCGAGCTGCGCTACCGCGTCGAAGACGTCGCCGCGCGCAACGAGATGAGCGACTACTTTGGCGAAGTCACCTTTTTGCAGAGCACCGATCCCATCGCCAGCGTCGAGTACGTCTTGGTGACGCCAAAGTCGCGCAACATCCACCTGTCGACGTCACCGTTGGCGGGGCTGACCAAGCACGTCAGCGTGGTTGGTGACCGTCGAATACACCGCATCAAGGCCTCGAACGTGCCGCCTGTGCCGATCGAGCCGAGCATGCCTCCGCTCAGTGAGCTGCTCGCTCATGTTCACGTCTCGACCTTCCCGAGCTGGGCCGCCGTGGGCCAGTATTACTGGGGCTTGGCTCGCGACAAGCTCGATGTGGACGATGATGTGCGCAATCAGGCGCAGCAGCTCGCAGCTGGCCTGACCACCGAGCGGGACAAGGTCGCGGCCATTTATGGCTTCGCAGCCACCAAGATTCGCTATGTGGCGCTGGAGCTCGGCATCGAGGGGATCCGGCCGCGGGGGGGGGGGGGGGGGGGGGGGGGGGGGCCGCGGGGGGGGGGGGGCCCCGGGCCCGCGCGGCGGGGAGCCGGCGGGGGCGCGCCGCGCTCCCGCTGGCGCGCCGCTGGGGCGACTGCAAAGACAAGGCGACGTTGATTGTCTCGATGCTCCGTGAGCTGGGAATCGAGTCCGAGATTGTGTTGGTTCGTACCGGTTTGCGTGGTGGTTTCGACACCGCTACAGCGAGCCTCGCGCCCTTCGACCATGCCATCGTCTACGTGCCCTCGCTCAAGCTCTACTTGGACGGGACGGCCGAGGAGACTGGTTCGGCGGAGCTACCATTGCTCGACCGCGCTGCAGTCGGCCTACGTGTTTCGGCGAAAGCTGGTGGTACGCTGGTGCGGCTGCCGACACCGCCGGCGAGCCTTTCCAAGGAGCGGAGCGTGCTCGAGCTCGAGCTCGGCCTCACTGGTGAGCTGCGTGTTAGCGGTCGCATGACCAATCAGGGCGTCAGCGCCCCACGATGGCGGCGGCGTTTCCAGGCCGCGGCGACGCGCCGCGAGCGTCTGGCGGGCCTTCTTGCAAGCCATTTTGGTCCCGTTCAGCTGCGTCCGGGAGCTGCGGGGCTCAAGGTGAATGATTTGACGGCTATCGAGAGCCCGGTGGTCATCGATCTTGCGGGGGAGGCGACCGCTAAACGCGATACTGGCGGATGGCTGGTCCCCATGGGCAGAGCGTACGACCTGGTTGCGAGGCTCGCGTCCCGCCCAAGCCGCACCCACGACTTGTTGATCGGTGCTCAGCGCGAAATTGAGTACAGCTGGACAGCGCGGCTGCCCCGATCGCTGCACGTTCTGTCGGCACCCAAGCCCGTCAAGCTCTCCGCTCCGTTTGGCCGCTATTCGCTCGAGATCAAAACCAACAAGAACGCGGTGACCGTAACGACTGCGCTACGGATTGACGCCGAGCGGGTCACTCCGGCCCAATACCCGGCCTGGCGTCGCTTCTGTCAGCAGGTCGACGCCGGCGGTGCGCCCCACCTGATTGTTGGCAAGAAACAGCCATGACAGGCTGCTGTCTTGGCAAAAACGGCCGGCCCCCACCGTTCTAGGTACGCTCGTCCGGGGAGCCGTACTTAGGCGTCGATTCGGCAAAATCTGCCAGATCCCGCTACCATGTCGCTCGGGTCATTGGCTATGACCAAGACTCCCATTGCGTGCGCTGTTGTCACAGGTAGCGATAGCTGGCGCACGGTGGCACAATCACCTACCTGCTGAGCACTAGCTAAATACCGAGAATAGCTCGACCCTTCGGTTGGCCTGAAACGTGAATACGAGGTTGCGACGTCGTGGGCAAAGACCCAAAACAGAAGACCAAATCCACCGAGGCGGGCGTGCGCAATCTTCGTGTCGCAAGTCGAGCAGTAAAACGAGGACGCCGGCTGTCCCAGGTCCCCCCTGCGCGAAAAAGTCTGATCCCGGCTTTGCTGGGAGAACTAGCGGACGGCGACGAGGACCGTGCTAAAATCCGGCGCCGGATCGAGCTCGCTGACCGGACTCGCTCGACTGGGACGACAACAAGACCGGCCGCGAAGATGGCGGCGTCGAGGCTGAAGCGCAGCCGCCGGCGGGCAGATCTGCGCTTTCCAGTGAGCCTCCCGAGTCGGGCGATGCGCTGGAGGCCGAAGACCACGCGGGCGACCAGGACGACGACGATGAGGGCGCCGATAGCGCTCCTGATCCCAACCTGACGCCGGCGATCGGCGGCAGCCACTCGCGCCCTCCCGCGCCCATGTTTGCCCTCGACCCGCCTGGGCCTGAGCCCGAGGCCGAGGAGGACGAGCAAGCCCTGCAGCAGCGGGCCCCCAAATACTCGCGTCCACCTGCGCCTATGTTTGCTTTTGAGCGCCAGCCATCGCTCGAAGAGCTTGCGGAGCAGGCTCGAAGTGGTGAGACAGAAGAGGGCGTCTCCGAGCCGGCGCCGGCGTCCGCGTCTGAGCCGGCGTCCGCGTCTGAGCCGGCGTCCGCGCCCGCGGCCGAGTCTGAATCCGAGCCCGAATCCGGGCCCTTGTCTGAGCCCGAGTCTGAGCCTGGGCACGAGTCGGTTCAGGAGCCGCCGTTCGAAGAGACGACACTGGTTTCGTCGCGTGCGGCCGTGGATGAGGAACAGCTCGCTGCCGAGTCGGAGCGCGCGCGCGCTGCTGTGCGCGTCGAAGGTGGGGGTGATCGCCTGCTGTCCGAGGCTCCTCAGCTCGAGTCGCGCGAGCTCGCTGGCCCCGAGTCGTCGCAGCTCGAAGCCTTGGCGCACCAAGCAGAGTCTGAGCCCTTCGACTCCGAGCCCGAAGACTCGGACGAGGTCGACTCGGCCCAACGAGAAGAGCATTCCAGCGAGCCTCCCGCCGCCGCCGCAGACGCGGACGCCGACGCGGACTCGGACCCGGACCCGGACGCGGCCCCGGACTCGGACGCGGCCCCGGACTCGGACGCGGCCCCAGACTCGGACGCGGCCCCAGACTCGGACGCGGCCCCAGACT
>CAZRGL010000300.1:0-13292 GCA_964599485.1 uncultured Polyangiaceae bacterium | reverse complement strand
TCAAGAGGAAAACGACCCGGGGCTGATGGCCCTCGTAGAGCAATGCGAACAAGCGGCAGCCGATCTCGACCCTGTCGCTGGCTTGCCGCCCGAAACAGATCCACCCGCCGAGCCCGAGCCAAGACAAGCGGCCCCGCCGCCGGAGCAAGAACAGCCAGAACCACCAGGTGAAGAAGCGCTACCGGACGATGAAGCGCCTATCGGCGAGCTCGATTGGGACGATCTCGACGATCCAGGGCCCGCCGTGCGCAGCCGTGGGGTCAGCTTTGCCGCTGCCGATCAGCGGGGCGATTGGATCGTCGCTGGCGCCACCATCTGCACGACCGGCCTCAAGGTGGGCGGCGGCAAAGCCGTGATTCGCTTGCCAGCGATCATCCCGCGGGTGGTGCTCGAGACCGAGGCGGGCAGTTTCGAGCTCGAAATGCTCTGCGATACGTTGCTTGTCGACACCGACCGCGAGCAGAGCTGGTGGGGGGGGCGGGGGCAGTGCCCAGGCCGCCACCCCCGCCACGCGCGGGGGGGGGGGGTGGGGGGTTGGGCGCGCGCCGCGGGCGCGCGAACGCTCGCACAGGTGATGCGCGATTTGCCGCGTGCCGTCTTTGGTTGGGCAGTCGAGCCCGAGGATCTGAATGCCGGTGCGCCGGCGGCTGATGAGGACGACGCCGAGCTGCGCATGGCCAAGCTCGCGACATGGGACATTCGCCCCGAGCCGACTTTGAGCTTGGAGCAATACGCGCAAGTAGCGGCTGAAATGGCCTGCGCGGCCGACGACCGACGCGGCGCAGTGCTTGATCGCCACGACCTGGACGAGGACAGCTGGCTGCTCGAGGAACGGGTCTGGCTCGAGACGATCGGAGAAGCCGCGGCGCGCGGCGACGAAGCCATGGTGCTGCAATTTGGTGAGCGGTTTGCTGAGATCAAGCGTGGCCATGCGCCCAGCACGCGGGGGGATGGGTGAGCGCGATAGGCGATGTGATGGCGGTGGGAGCCCGTGGCCCCTTGGGTTTGTCGAGCCTTCAGCTTGCGCTGTGCGCCCGCGCCAAAAAGCTCGAGCCGCGCAGCTTGCCGCACTTGCGCGACAAGCGTGGTCGCGAAATCGGCATGTGTTTGAGCGGCGGGCTTTCTTGGCAGCTCTACGGCTATGCTCGCCTCCTTGCGCTGGCCGTTCCAGCGCTGACGGAAGCTTGTGCTGAGGCGCTTCCGGCCCTCGGAATCGACGGGCCGCTCGCCGTAGTCCTGTCCTTGCCGGAGTCGGGACGAGCTGACGATGACGAGCGGATGGGCGCTCCTTTCGTGGCTGACTTGGCTGAACGAAGCGGTGTTTCGCTGGATGCCGAAGCATCACACTTCGTGCGCTGCGGTCATGCTGGGGGCGCGTACGCCCTCGCCCATGCGGCCGAGATGCTCGATGGCGGTGCGCCCGCGGTCGTCGTGGGCGGCGTCGACAGCTATCTGCACCCAGATGTGCTCGCTGCGCTTGACGACGACTATCGTTTGCATGCGCTCGATGCGGTCGATGGTTTCATTCCGAGTGAAGGAGCCGCCTTCGCGCTGCTCGCACGCCCTCAGGCGCGGCCCTCCAACAGTGGCGCCGGGACCGAGCCTTTGTGCCGGGTCCTTCTGAGTCGTTGTGGGCTCGAGCCCAGCGTGGGTACAGACGAGCCCAACCTGGCCGCCACCGCTACCGATCTGATGAACGAGCTGGTAGCGGCGGCTGGTGTGCCGAGTTGGGTGCTCAGCGACATCAACGGCGAGCGGCACCGCGTGCGTGAGTGGTCACTGGTCGAGCTTCGTCAGCAGTTGCCCGATGGGCTTGTCCACGATCGCTTCGTGAGCAACCTCGGAGATGTGGGCGCAGCAAGCGGGGCGACACTCTTGGCCATCGCAAGTGAGCTCTGGCGCGCCGGCTGTGGGCCGGCGACTCTGGCTGCTGTCGCGCTGTTTTCCGAGGGCCCCGAGCGTGGCGTGTTCGCGCTCGAAGAGGTGCAATCATGAGCGCCGACCAGTCGCGTGCCCAGTCTAGCGCGGCGCGTTGGGCGACGGCCGCGCACGAAGTGATCGAGCGTGTCATGCTCGAGCTGCGGCGCATGCCGGGGCGGGTCGATCGCAGTCGTATTCTCACATCGCTCGAAGAAGCGTTGGCTACCTTGGTCGAGCTGCAAACCTGCAAGCTCACCGATCCCCGTCACCTGGATCTGCTCGGCGCTGCTCATTCGAAAGTCCGGACGGCGCGCGAGACGATTGACGCTGAGGATCCGAGCGAAGTCGGGCAAGGGTTCGTGCGGACGTTGCGGGGGCTCGAAGCAGCACTCGATGCGGGTCGTCAGGCCACTATTGAAGCGGTGGTCGGGGTGCAACAGCAGCTGCTTCGTGGCGCGCCTCCCAGCCAGTCTGGTGCCAAAGCCCGCGGCCCTTTGCGGGCGAGCTGTGGCGAGGCGCAGCTGCATGCGTACGAGCGTGAGCCGCTGCAAACCTCGATTGATGTCAGCGCGCTGGAGCGGTTGGCCGAGCTTGAAGCCCCGGAAGAGCTGTTTGCATCAGCCGACGAAACGTCAGACGGACCCATCGCGCTCGCCGATGAGCTCGGGCCAACAGCAGACAAGCATTTGCCAATTGTAGGGCAAGAGCGTGCGTCGGTCTCGGAGCCCGCTGAGCCGCCGATGAGCGAGGAGCCGCAGCTCGACAGCAGCGGCCTCGATGGCGACGAACCAGAGCATGACGAGCCCGATCCGGTAAAGAGGATCGCACTATTGGGCGGCCATGGTGGCGGGCAGCCCGCGACGGCGGTAGCGGGTATCGAGGGCGAGCTTGCGCAGGCACGACGTGTGGCGCGCGATTGTATGGAAGAAATCGGCGCGCTGGGCAACCTGCGCCGGCTCGAAGAGCACGAGCTTTGGGGTAGCGCCACTGCGGGATTCGAGCAGCGCTTGCTCAATGCCCTCGATGCACTGTTGTCGCTCGGCAGGCCTTTCTATTTGCTCAGCGGTAAGCAAGCGCGCTGCGGCGGGCTGGACGTGCTCGAGGAGCTGCTACGTTACGCCCGCGACGCTTTTGCTGCCGATCCAGTTCGCACTTTTGCGCGGGCTTTCGTGCTCGGCTGCGTGCAAGGCAAGGATACCGTGCGCGCAGCGGTGTTGGCGCTCGAACAATCACACGTGCTCACTCATACGGCGCAAGCGCAAGCATTCGCGTTGGCGGCCAGCCCCGAGATAGACGAAGCGATGAGGCGCCTGTGTCGGGGCGATGATGCGCGGCTTCTGGGTGTTGCTCTCGATGTGATGTGGGCGCGCGGCTCGGTCGACTACGCGGCCACGGTCGCTTTGTTGCAACACCCCGATGAGGAAGTGCGCGCTCGCGCCGCGCGCTGTCTCGGTCGGGTCACTGAGCGGCGGAGCGCTGTGCGTCTGCTCGAGGCGGTGGTGGACGCCGAGCAGGAAGATGTTGTGCTGGTCGCCGCCGCGGAGGCCCTCGTTCGGCAGGGCTCGCCCGCGGGTTTGCAGCTGGCCCGTGACCGGCTCCAGGAGGATCTCAGCGATCCCGGTTTGCTGATGGAGTCCGCAAGGCTGCAGCTGCTGCATCTGCTCGCGGTGGTGGGTGCTGTCGACGACGGCCGGCTGCTGTTGCGCTGTTACGGTGGCCGCCCAGCCGAAGCAGAGGCGCTCGGCTGGCATGGCAATGTCGCGCATGTCGAGACGTTGCTCAGCGCGCTCGACCCATCGCTGCGGTCGGCTCATGGCGGCTCGGATTTGCGGGAGGCGGCTGCTCGGGCGCTATGGCGCGTGACCGGGGCGTCGCTCCGTGAGGACGGCAGGGTGAGCACAGCTCCTGCCGACCGTTACCAAAAAGTCGTCGCATTGGAGCCATGGCGCCAATGGTGGCAAGAGAATCAAGAGCGCTTCGCTGTCAGCGAGGCTGCGCCCCAGGTCATGCGATGGCGTTTTGGCGCACCCTATGAGCCGCTGGCGAGCCTCGATGAGCTTGCGGCAGACGAGGTTCCGATGGGTGTTCGCCGGCGCTGCGGGCTCGAGCTCGCTGTCGCCCTTGTGGGGGTTACCGACGTGGCTGCGCGACACATCGACATCGACAGCTGGGTGGTGCGACAACAACGCCAAATGCTCGCCTTGCGCGCGGCTATCAGCCGAGCCGAGGAGGGCGACAGCCCGCTGTTCTCGCGCGGTCGCTGGGTTGGCGACCACATTCGTGCGGTGTGGGCAGCAAGCGCGACGGCTAGCGGGCCAGCCGAGCAGGCGGAGCGCTGATGAGCTCTGCCGGTGACGGCCGCTCCGGTGAAGGCGACGAGGGCCCGAGCCCCCCGTCCACCGAGCAATGGCCTGAACCGACGCCTGACGCCGAGCCGGCGGCTGACTCGAGCACGACGGCGGTGCACATCAAGGTCGATCGCGAGGAGACAGATCCACCGACCCAGCGCCGAGGTCGTCCGCCGAGTGAGCCGACCGAGGTGCTGAGATCTCATCCGAAGCCGCGCCGCCGTCGACCGAGCGATCCGACTGAAGTATTGGGCCCGTTCCCGATGCTCACGACTGAGCCGATACCGCCGACCGAGCTGCTCGGCGGCGCTGACGACTGTCCCCCTGCAGGCGATCCTGTGCCACTCACGCAGCTACTGCCGACAGGATTGACCTCAGAACGCGAGCAGGGCGACGCGTGCGGCGGCGAGCAGGATCGGGTTGATGAGCTCGACGAGCCCCCGCCGGCCGCTATTCGCCCCCTAGGGCAGCTCGGCGCCACGGTGTTGACCTCGAGGCCAAATCAGCGCGCTGCGCCGCTTACTCCCACCGTCATGTTGGCCGAGCCTGATGATGGTTTGGGCGTCATCGTCGACGATGATGATACGCCCGAGGACGAGCTGCCCCCGACGCTGCCGCCGGCGTTTCTCGAGACGCGGTCCGCCAAGGCCAAGCGCAGCCAGGCAGAAAAGCTCGAGGAATGGTTGGGCTTGCGGCTCGATGAGCAAGAAGGTGGCCCGTCCACGGCCGATCTCGACTCGCAGAAGCCGCCCGATACCGCGAGCTTCGACGTCAGTCTCATCGAGCAGCGCGCTCTGCCTTTCGGCGTCGACGTCCAGCCGTCGACCGAACGCGCGCCGCCACAGACCCAAGCCCCCTCGACCAGCCCCGCGCCTGCCCAGACGGCCGTTGATGCGTTGCCCTTCGAAGCGCCTGGCGCCAAGCACAGCGACCGTCTGGAGCAATGGCTCGCCGGACAATTCGGCGAGCAACCGCAGGCCCCGACGCCCTGTGCGGCTCCTTTTCGAGGCAGCGCCGTACGCCCGCCCGATCCTCTGCGCGAGCTCGCTGCCACGCCGGCCGACGCTGAGCCAGCGCAGAGCGAGCCAGAAGAGTCACAACCATCCTTCGAGCCTGTCGCCTTATCGGCCTACGCGCAGGTGAGGGCGGCGGTGTGGCATGGCGCAACGCCCCTGGTCAGCGTGCTCGAACGGGTTGGCATTGACGAGCTACGCTGGCGGCGCAACGAGCGCTACCAGGAGCAACGCTTGCGCCAAGAGGCGGCGGCGGGCCGCTCGAAGTTGGCCCGCGAGATCCACGCTGCGCTCTGCACCGCCCGGGCTGAGCACTTGGCAGAGGTCGAATCGCTGCCAGCCCCGCTGGGCCTCGAGGCCTACGCCGCCGTGCGGGTAGCGCTCGAGTCGGCAGACGAGCCCGAGCAGCTCGAAGTCCTCGCGCGCCACGGTTTGACAACCAAACGCTGGGACGTCGCTCGCAGCCATTGGGCAGGACGCACACACGGCGATCGCCAGCTCGCGCGCCGCCTTCGACGCGCTCTGGCTGACGCGCGTCGAAGCATAGGATCGACCGGGGGCTGACGTGATTCATGCCCGATGGGCGCTGATGAACGCCAGCAGCAGGGCGTTGATCTCATCGGGGCGCTCGATGTGCAAGAAGTGCCCGCACTCCGACACGACGTGAGTCTGCAAACCCGCTGCGTATGCGGCGTCGAGGCCTTGGGTCAGCTCCTTGCCGATGCAGCCATCGTCGGCCCCGTGCAGATACAGCGCGGGCACCTGGGTTCGTTTCATCACGGCACGCCGACTGTCTCCGAGTAGTCCTTTGGGCGAACGCAGTGCGCGGTAGTAGCCAAGCACCGCGCTGAGATTGGGGCGAATCGCATTCTTGATGTGTGCCATCTCTTCGGCCGGGCAGAGGTAGCCTGGAGACCAGTCGCGCCAGAGGCGATCGATGAGCGCCATGTCGTCCTTCAGGACGGCTCGTTCTGCCAGCCAACGCAGTTGAAACAAGGCCATGTACCAGGAGCGCCTCGCCTGGGTCGGCGTTGCGAAACGCGGGGTGGCCACCCGCAAGTGGGGCACAGCGGCCGTGGTCAAGCTGGCGACGCGATTGGGGCGAATCGCCGAAGCGGCGTAGGCGGCGATGGCGCCCCAATCGTGACCCAACAAATGAACAGCGACGGCAGGCGATAGGGCGTCAGCCACCGCAAGCAAGTCCAGGCCGAGCCTGGCCGCGTCGTACCTGCCGTCGACCGAAGGCGTGCTCGGCGCGTAGCCTCGCATGGTGACCACGGCCACTCTGAAGCCCGCCTCCACGAGTGGCGGAATCTGGTGACGAAAGCTCCGCTCGCAATCGGGAAAGCCGTGGGCGCAGACGATCAGCTCGCCGCGCTCGTCGCCACGGACTTGGTAACGCAAACGGGCGTCCGGCAGCTCGATGTGCAGCTCTTTCATCGCCCAGCTCAGACTGATGATTCGATGAGGCTTGGGGCCCCGCCAACGACCATACTAGAACCTCATCGTTCCGAGCGATGAGGTTCTTTGCGCCGACGGGATCTTGCTTTTCTTGGAATGAAGCAACTGGAGCCTCGTCTAACCGCATCGATGCGTTTTGCTTTGCTTGTCGGGGTCGGGTTGACGCTTTCCGCCAGCAGTGTGTTCGGACAGGACATCCCGCAGAACTTCCGTTCCCAACGAGCAACCCTCCTGGCTGACCACCTCGCCGATGCGGTCAGTCCATCGGCGGTCGATTCGATGGGCTACGTATTGGGCGCTTTCGGTGTCGTTGGTATGGGGCTGAGCACAGTGCTCTTTGCCACGTTGCCTGATGTCACCGCCGAAGGAACCGAGGGGCCGTGGCTGTTCGCAGCGGCCTCGGGAATGATGGCGCTCGGCGGATTCGGCAGCTACCTGGTCGACGAGGATTATTACCAGAAGACTTTCCTCATTACGGCGGACTTCAGCATGGGGACGGTCCACCTCGGTCTCGGGACCATGGGTGAGCGTTTCTCGCCTACGATGGGTATCGTCGCCGCCGCCGGCTATTTGCGCGGGAGCTTGCACTTCTTCGATGCTATGGCGAGGCGGCCGATCTCGCGCCGCCGCCTAGCGGTGCGCTACGCCGCCATAGCGACTCCGGAGCAACGCGCCCGCACGACCACAGCCGACTTGCGAGAGACCGAGCGCGCTTTCGAACGCTTCGGTTCGTACCTTTCGCCTTGGTTGCTGCAAACGCCGATGTTTCTCGGCGGCGCGGGATGCCTCGCTCTTCTCGCCGACGAAGACGCCACCTCCGAACAGCGCACGCACAGCGCCGTCTATGGTGGCGTGCTGCTGAGCCAGGGCCTCATTTTCGCGTTGGCGAGCAATGCTTACGACCGTTACGTTTCGCGGACGAAGGGGCGTGGTTTCGAGATCGCTTTTGGGTCCGGACCCGGTCTGGGCGTCGGGATGCACGGTCGCTTCTGAGGCTCTCCATCAGCGCGCTTTGTCGTGCGAATTGGCCACCAGCTCGGCGATGGTCTCCCTGAAGCTGACCAGGTCGAACGGCTTTTCTAGTGTCAGCACAGCATGCGCTCTCAGGTGCTGCTGCGTCGCCGACGTGAAGGCACCGCCCGTGATGAAGACCAAGCGCTTGGCGAGGGAGGGATCATGGACCAGCAGCCATTCGTGCAGGTCCACGCCCGACACGTCGGGCATCATCAAGTCGCAGAGGATCAGGTCGAATGAGTCGTCGTTCACGAGCAAACGCTGCGCGTCCTTGCCAGAGGGCGCCGTGACCACTTCGTGCCCGCGCAGAATCCTCACGATGCTCGAGCGAACCGCTGGCTCGTCATCCACGACCAAGATGTGACCGCGAACCGCTGGCTGAGGTGCTCTCGCGGCTGTTGTTCGCCTCTTGTCTGACGCCTCGTGGCCGTCTGTGCCGATGGGAGCGCAAAGGCTCACCCAGGTGCCGAATACACAAGTCGGCGTCGACTCGAAATCGAGACGAATGTGGTCACGCATCGTTCCCCCCTTTTTTTGCAGCAGACCTCATCATAGCTTCAACGCGCTCCGTTGGTCGTACATATGTGGCGCGCGCCTCCTGAATCAAGAAACCATGTAGCGATTACCAACTGTCATGTAGTCGTATTGGTTTCGGGCTGAGCAGCGAACCGCCCAATGACTAACATGAGGTATTTGGTGTTGCGCTGGGGTGGATTCACGCTCGCTGATCGTGCAGGTAGACAGTTCGGTTGCCGCTGCGCGCACCGCCATCGCGATAGCCGCCATTGCGTAACGCGCGCTGTCCACGCGGTCCGATGCGGTTTTCACCGAGATGCAACTCGCGGAGGCTGTTGCGCAATGGCTCGCTGGCCGCGAGCGCGATGGCGCCCTCGTCGCCGATTTCGTTATGGTGCAAGCTGAGAACTTCGAGTGAGTCGAAATGTGACGCCTGCGCAATGGCGACGGCGCCCTGATCCCCGATATGATTGCCACTCAGCTCGAGCCGGACGAGCCGGCGCGTATGGCTCGACTCAGCGAGCGCGCGCGCACCCCGCTCGCCGATGTTCATCGAATCCAATGAAAGCTCAGTAACTGGACTGAGCCTTGGCCAGCCCGCCAACAGGGTGGCTCCTTGCGCACCGACCGGACGGCCGTGGAGCCGCAGTCGGCGCAGCGGCGGCAGATCCTCGAGTGACGTCAGGGTGTGCAGCTCGAGGAGAGACAAAGAGGCGTCAATGCTCAGCTCAGTCAGTAGTGACCAGACGCGCGAAGGTCGTAGCAGGCTCAGCCACGAGGGGCGCCTGCGTGGCTGCGGCCAAGAGCCGAGCGTGTCACGAACGGTGGCGAAAACCTCGTCGGCGCGGGGCCCCTGCCATTGGTCGACCAGGAGCAGAAGCCCCTCCGTGAGCTTTCGCCTTTGGTACTCATCGGTGGACGCGCAGCGCTCGAGCAAAGCCAAACAAAGAGCACAGCGCTCATCGTCGCTCAGTTCGGCAGTGAGCATGTGGCGCCGTGCCGCGACCACGCGCCTCATGAATTGGGAGACGGCTTGCTGCGCTGGACTCTGCGCTATCGCCACGCTGCTGGACACGAGGCTGGGGAATAGATCGCTGAGCAAAAGCTCGTCGGCGACGGCGTGGTCCGCGGACAGCGTTACGTGCGCCCCGCTGCGAGCGTCGAGCGCCACCGCTCGTTGCTGCTCCCTTCGTTCAATCATCAAGGCAAGATCGGCGCTAAAGGCGACGGCGGGCAGATGGGGCTCATGCCTTGCACCGAACATCGCCGAGCCGATGCTGACAGGCGTGCACCCCTGGTGCTCAATTCGCACCAATGTGGCCGTCGAACCATAGGCTTCATGGCTTCGCTCCGCCGTGATGGTCACTCGCCCGTCGGGGCTGACGGCCCTCCAGCGCAATTCATCGCAGCTCGGCTCGGTGTGCTCGCACTGCCAACCGTGGTGGTCCATGACTACAGCCCCATCATTTCAGGCCGAGCCGCTCCCCCGCAGTCAGCATCTCGCTCGCCTGTGCGGCGCGTCGCTCGCGCGTAGCAGGCCTCTTTGCCGAGGCGATCCACAACACGTAGCGCTTCTTGTGAGAAGGTGGCAATGCGGCAAAGTTGGCAGCGGCCGTCTTGTTCTTGGCGATCACCGCTTCGAGCTCGGTCGGCATCGCGAAGTTCTTCTCTGCATCGGGCACTCGGTCCCACGATCCGTCTTGCTTGGCGGCGTCGACCAGGCGCTGGCCCGGCGGAGCGAGCTTGCCCTCGGCCTCGAGCTCGGCGATTCGCTTCTTGTTCGAGGCCGACCATTTGCTCTTGGCGCGACGTGGCGTGAACTTGAGGCGATAGCGGCGCTCATCGATTCGCTGCGTGAGGCTGTCGATCCAGCCGTAGCAGAGCGCCTCGCGCACTGATTGCTCGTAGGTGATCCAACTGTCAGCAGAGCGGTTTCGGGATTGGGCAGCCTTCTTGTAGAAAACGAGCCAGACGACGGAGCGCTTGTCGTGGTTTTTCGCGAGCCAAGCGCGCCACTTGGCCGCGTTGGACATGGATAACGTTCTTGCACTGGAGCTCATGTCGGCGCTGGCTCTTCTGCCAATTCCACGACGTCCGCTTGATGGCCGCATGCCTCGATGAAGCGCAACAAGTCTGCGCCATCGATGGCCGTGGTCATGGTGTTGACCAGGGGATGGCAGTGGATAGGGTCAGCTTCGAGAATCCCGGCGTCGAGCACGACCTGAACAACGTGTTCGTGGTCGTTGAACAAGCCAAATGGGGTCACGGCGCCGGGCTCGACACCTAGGGTGCGCATCAGTCGCTGTGCGCTGCCGAAAGACAGGTGCCCGGCTCCGATGCGCTTACCGAGCGCTTTCAGATTGATGCTCCGGTCCTCTCGGGCGACCACCAGCCACATCGCGCCCTTCTTGTTGCGCAAAAAGAGGTTCTTGATGTAGGTGCCGGAGGATTTTTGGCGGTGCGCCCGCGCTTGTTCCACGGTGAAAACGGCTGGGTGCTCCACGGTTTGGGTGGCAATTCCCAGCTCCTCGAGCCGGGCGAACAGCGCGTCGGGCTTGGCGGGTGGCGATGACACCGGGCTGACTTACACCGATGGCGGGTCGTCGTACACGATATGCAAGTCGACCATGCCATGCAGTCGCGCGTTGCGATGGCGCCACGCGGCCTCGGGGCGCCGGCGCCACGATACGTAAGAACCAACACCGTTGGGGGTCGCGGGTGAGCGTGTCTGCCGGCCGGAGCCCCGGCATGCTTGTTGCGACGTGTCTGGGTCGAACCCCCAGCAAAAGGGCCCAGAACATGAGGCATCCATTCGTCCTTTCATTGGTCGCGTCGACGTTGTCGTTAGCTGCATGTAGCGTCATCAACGACCCGGCCCCTCCCAGTGACACCAAAACCTGCGCTTTCGGGCTCCCAGACCCGAACAGCTGCAGCTACAGATTCTGCGACGGAAACGACAAATCGGTTGAGGTGTTTGTCAGCGAGGGAGTCCCCTGCGATCGGGATGGTGGCCGTGTTTGCGATGGGCAAGGCAACTGCGTCGCGTGTGTCACCGATCAGGACTGCGGAGCCACCGAGTCATGCCAGAGTAGCTCTTGTGTCGAGGCCAGCTGTGTCGATGGGCAGGAAAATGGCGATGAGACCGATGTGGATTGCGGTGGATCATGTACGCCCTGCGGTCCCTCCAAGCACTGCGTCGAGGCGAGCGACTGCATCAGTGAGGTCTGCGTCAAACTGGCTGGCGAAGGCGTCTGCGACCTGCCGCGCTGCGACGACGGGGTCAAGAACGGCAACGAATCGGACATCGATTGCGGCGGCGCCAAGCACGCTGCGGCTCAAGAAGCGTGTGCGCGTTGCCAGCAGGGCCAACTGTGCGAAGAGACCAGCGATTGTCAGGAGGGTCTCACCTGCGACAAGCAGCGCTGCGTGCTCAAACCTCTAGAGAACAATCCCGAGGCCTAGCGGTTTCACAGGGAGACCGAGCCCGAGCTCAGAGCTAGAGTCTCCGCTCAGCTCAAACTCGCGCAATCAACATGTGGAGGCGCCATCGAAGCCACGGTGCGCTATGGACGCCGCGGCAAGCAGCAGCTACCTCATCGGCATGTTGTTGCTCCGGTGGGGTATCGCACTCGTGGTGCTTGTTGGGAGCGGCTTGACGGCATGCGTGACTCCAACGCAGGTGAGGCCGTCGCCGGCGACGATCGGTGAAACACGGTGTGGTGGTCGTCCCG
The DNA here is from genome assembly GCA_964599485.1 of uncultured Polyangiaceae bacterium. Classification (GTDB taxonomy): domain Bacteria; phylum Myxococcota_A; class Polyangia; order Polyangiales; family Polyangiaceae; genus JAPYTK01. The sequence continues at coordinate 1,289 of CAZRGL010000300.1, read as the reverse complement.
TGGCAGCTCCGGTCGGCGGCAGATCGCCGCGGGACAACACGGACGCCGATCCAGACGGCGAGGGCTACGGCCACGGCTACGACGATGGGCTTCTTCACGACCCTCTCTGTGTTGACGGTCAGCCCAGTGTTGCGCCGGCGAGCAAACCCTAGCCAACCCGATCAGCACCGTCCCACCCCATGAGCTTCCCCGCCTGGCTTGACGGGCTTGCGGTGGTGCGCCAGCGTGGCTCGGCATATGGGGCTAGTCGAAATCGATCGGGAGCTGTCCGCGCGTGTGGACTCGTTGCACTTCGCCGAGCCGGTGGTGTTTGTCTACAACCCACTGGACTACGCGCCGCGTGCCCACGAGGCATACTAGCAGCGTTTCGGAGTGGGCCAGAAAGACGTGTTGTTCCTCGGCATGAACCCAGGGCCCTGGGGCATGGCTCAGACAGGGGTTCCCTTCGGCGAGGTAGGGATGGTTCGCGACTGGCTGGGGATAGACGAGCCGGTGGGCAAGCCGCGCAGCGAGCATCCCAAGCGACCCATCGAAGGGTTCGCCTGCAAGCGCTCCGAGGTGAGCGGCAAGCGCTTCTGGGGCTGGGCCAAGGAGCGCTTCGGCTCGCCGGAGTCCTTTTTCTCTCGCTTCTTCGTGCTCAACTACTGCCCGCTCATTTTCCTCGAAGAGGGTGGTCGCAACCGCACCCCCGACAAGCTGCGTAAGAGTGAGCGCGCACCGCTCAACGAGGCCTGCGATCTCGCTTTGCAGCGGACCGTCGATTTGCTCGAGCCGCGTTTGGTGGTCGGTGTGGGCGTGTTTGCCCGTGACGTGGCGCGCCGTGCGCTCGAGGGTAGGAACTTGAGCATCGGTTGCGTCTTGCATCCCAGCCCGGCGAGTCCCAAAGCGAACCGCGGTTGGGCCGAGCAAGCCGAGCAGGACTTGGCAAGCGCAGGGGTTTTGTTTTGACGAGTCACACCGCGAGGCGTTCATGATTTCCGCAACTCGAATCCACTGCATGTCTCGCCAACAGTTGGCGGAACTGATGCAACGAGGTCACGCCATCGATCCCGATGCCATCGCCGACCGGGAGTTCAAAGGAACGAGTCTCGGCTTGCCGGGGATCGTCGAGAAGCTGACCTGGAAAAAGTTCAAGAAGGTATTCTGCCGCGATCAGAAAACCGGCGCACTGCGAGGTTGGAATGTTCGCCTCGAACAGAATGGGCCGGACGAGCCCTGCGTTCCGCAGCGCAGTGACGGCAGACCCAAGACCTTCGGGCACTATCAGGTGCGGCCACTGAGTGGTTATC
>CAZRGL010000299.1:0-13317 GCA_964599485.1 uncultured Polyangiaceae bacterium | reverse complement strand
GAGCACATTGGTTCTTCTGCGGCAGATATCGCCGTATCGTTGAGCGCGGACAACGCCTCCACCCTGTCGGCGATGCACGCTTACGAGGCAGCCTTCACGGCGCTCGCATTGGCCGAGGGCGACCGTTTCGTGGAGCTCGGCGGTGGCACCGGCTATGGCGCAGCGCTCGCCGCAACCGTCGTCGGTCCCACCGGAGCGGTGCGCTCGCTCGAAATCGATCCGGAGCTTGCCGCCCTGGCCAGCCGCAACCTCGCTGCCTATCCCAACGCCGAGATGATCGCCGCCGATGCCCACGACACCGAGCACCTCGAGGGCGCCGAGAAGGTATACGTGGCCTTCGCTTTGCCCGAAATGCCACAGCGCTGGCTCGACGCGCTTGGGCCCACAGCTCAGGTCGTCGCCCCGATCGGCAATGAGGAGCAGCAGATGCTGACCCTCTTCGAAAAGCAACCTGGCGACTCAATTGAGCGGACCGAGCTGCAATCTGTCCGCTACGTCCCGGACCGAACACCGGGGTAACCCGATACGAGCAGCTTCAAGACAATTTGCGCAGCACGAGCTGTTCATCGCTGGACAGCGCTTTTCGACTCGTGTCGGGCGCGGGCTCGCCAAAATGGGAGAGCCAGTGGGCGTGCTCATTGCCGAGCCCAACATCAGCCGCGCGCTCGGCGAGCAGCACGACGGCGACGGCTTCGACTGCGCGCTCCGAAAGCCGAGCGGCTCCAGTCTCCGACACTTCAGCAACGGTTGCCTCGTGAGCAGCTTGCCACGCCGAGTGCGATGCAGGCAGATCGAGCTCGGGACAAGGCATACCCACCCAGATCTGCCAGCCACGTATGCGGCCCCGTTGCCGCAGCGCCCGCAGCGGCAGCACGCTGCAGCGCGCGAGTGAGGGTGCAGCAGCCAGCACCGCTTGCAGTGCAGTAGCCAACAGCGCCATCGGCTCGTCGGCCTGCGTCGCTTGGGATGGCAGGGATTCATAGCAGGGGCGCTCGAGCTCGATGGCGCAGCGCAGCACCTCCACGGCCGGCCCAGCGCGAGACAACGGTGCGAGAAGCTCCGCTGCCACCACCTCCTCAGGCTTCAAGTCGCCGAGGTCCCGCGTAGCACAAGCGAGCGCTTGAGCGGGTCCGTCGAAGAGCCATGCCAATAGCTGCGCGCAGGCGAGCTGCTCATGGGTCGCCCGCGCGCGGGCCAGAACCGCCACGTCTTCGGCCAACGGTCGTTCGCCCGCAGGACCACAATGTCGCTCGACCCACGCCACGTAACGCGGGTCGTATGCGCTGGCCGGGAGGTGGGCCGAGCCAGCGACGTGAGCCAGCACGTGGAACACCAAATCCGGCCAAGTCCGGGGCGGCAAGACGACGACAGCAGTCAACCTGGTTGATGGTGCATCAACATCCGTCGAACAGAAAGCGGCGAAAGCAATAAAAAGAAAGGCGCTACCCGCCGCCGCTCTTGGCAGGTAGCGCCTTGCCCCCTCCTACCGCCAACCCCCTGGGGCGCGTCCATCCCAAGACGACACACCAGTTGCCCGGCGGCATTTCATATCGTTTTGTACAGTTCGGTTACGTGTCCTTACCCGAGCAAGGACAGGGCGAGGTTTGGCGCTTGGTTGGCTTGCGCCAACACTGAGGCACCGGCTTGGAGGAGGACCTGGGACCTCGCGAGCTGTGAGGTTTCTTCGGCGACGTCGACATCTTTGATCGCGCTGTTGGCGGCTTCGAGATTGGTGCGAATGGTCTGCGAGTTGGCGATTGCAATCTGCAATCGGTTGTGGGCAGCACCGTAGCCTGCTCGAGCGTTGGACACGGTCGCCAACGCTGCATCGAGTGAGTCGATGGCAGCTGTTGCGTTACCGGCCGCCGATCCTGCTACGTTCACACCGCTCAGACCCAAACCAGATGCGCTCAATCCCCCAAACGTTACAGATATCGTATCGAATGTGGTGGTGTTGATGCCCACCTGGAAGGCCATCGATGAGGCCGTACCAGCAAGCAGCTCGTTTCCGTTGAACTCGGTCGCCTCTGTGAGGCGGTCGATTTCTGCGTGTAGGAGCTGAAACTCGGTGTCGAGGTAGCCTCGATCTGTCGAGGACAGATCGCCGTTGGCTGACTGTACCGCGATTTCCCGCATGCGGATGACGATCCCGCTGATGAGACTGAGCCCACCTTCGGCGGTCTGCGTCATGCTCACCGCATTATTCGTGTTGCGCTCTGCAACAGAATAGCTGCGGATCTTGGCGCGCAGGCTCTCGCTGATGCCGAGACCGGCTGCGTCGTCCGCCGCCGAATTGATTCGGAAGCCACTGGACAGGCGCTGGAACGATCTCTGCAGTACCTTTTGTGAGGTTGCTAAGCTGTTTTGAGCACGCAGCGAAGCGACATTGGTGTTGATGACTAACGGCATCGGTTACTCCTTCGTACGATCCCCAATGTCGCGGTGACGACATCATCTGGCGGGGTAGGCCCTCGTCGACCCCACGCCCATCGTGGTGGTCGAATCCTGAGCCGAGCTGGCGTTGTGTGAAAACGGTCAGCCGTACGCACAGTGCGAACGACTGGTTGATTTGGAGGGCGTGCTCGCGCCGGCGCAGTCAACTGCGACTCAGCACGAACGTGACGTTGAGCTCGTGAACTCATGAAATCCTCTTGGTTGTGGCGGTTGTAGTTGTGGCGAAAAATTGTGGCGTTGTGGTGGGATGTTGCCCCGGATGGGGCAGCGTGGGATGTGGGTTGGGATAGAAGCAGCCAACCCACCTGGGCGGGCTACGCGGCCGAGGAGGCCGCCACGCGACTCGTTTCCTTTGACGATGACGCGTAGCGACCCCCTCCCGTACTCGAGCCTTACCGACGAGCTTCCTCGTGTGGTGCCATCCCTAACACCTGCAAGGAATCGCCCGCGAAGCGGTATATTGGTGTCGCGCGACCGGACACGAGATGAGCGCATCCCTTCACTCGTGTCGCATCCGGATCGCACGACCCCAGCTCGCTTTGCGCGCCGCAAGCACCCGCTTGCGTTCGGGGCGACAGGTGTCTTGCCATCCCTTGCTCGACACCTGAACCCCGACTGTTGGAGCGAGCTGCTGTCATCCCTTACAGCAACGAGCTCCCCATACTGTGGGCGTCTTCGGCAATACGCCCAGGGTGAATCACGACCTGGTATTTCGGCCACGTCGCGACCACACCCCAATGCCCTGTGCTTCGGGCTCGTCTGCCCCATCCCTAAGGCGGACCAGCCCCTTGCGTTGGGCCCCCGAGAGCCGTGGCCGGCGCACGTCATCCCTTCAATGCGCGAGCTCTTCCCGGGTTTCACCTTGGTTGCTCCTCTCTTGCCGGTGGCGCCGCGTCTGAGCACTTGCTCGAGCTCAGTAGTGAGCCTCGAGCGCGTCGCTCAAGCGCGCGGCATGTTGGTCAACAGTGATCTTGGTTATGACAGTAGCGACAGTGCTAGCTGCGGCGATTGGTTCGCCTGCGCCAACACCGAGGTGCCGGCCTGCAGAAGCACTTGGGATCGCGCCAGTTGCGAGGTCTCCTCCGCGACATCGACGTCGCGGATGGCACTGTTCGCAGCCTGGATGTTCGTGCGGATGGTTTGGGTATTTGCGATCGCTATCTGCAGTCGGTTGGTTGCCGCACCAAAGGTCGCGCGAGCCGTCGAAACACTCCGAAGAGCAGTATCGAGGGTGTCGATGGCGGACGTGGCGTTGGCCGCCGCGCTACCGGCAACATTGACACCAGACAAGCCGAGGCCGGACACTGACAAGCCGCCGAAATCCACCGTGATGGTATCGAAGCTGGTCGTGTTGATCCCGACTTGGAAGGTGATCGAAGCTGCGGTCCCCGCGAGCAGGTCTTTTCCGTTGAACTGGGTCGATTCGGCGAGCCGGTCGATTTCGTTCTTCAGGAGTTGGAACTCGGTGTCGAGATAACCGCGGTCGGTGGAAGACAGATCGCCGTTCGCGGATTGAACCGCGATTTCTCTCATGCGGATGACGATTCCGCTGATCTGACTCAGGCCACCTTCGGCCGTATTGGCCATGCTGACAGCGTTGTTGGTGTTTCTCTCGGCTACCGAGAAGCTGCGGATCCTTGCCTTCAAGCCTTCGCTGATGCCAAGTCCCGCAGCGTCGTCTGCGGCGGTGTTGATGCGATAACCGCTCGACAGTCGCTGGAACGACTTTTGAAGTACGTTCTGCGATCTGGCGAGCGAGTTCTGCGCCCGCAAAGACGCAGTATTCGTGTTGATGACTAACGGCATTGGTTACTCCCTCATAGAGCTGGCAAACCGCACCGTCTTCCTGACGGTTTTGGCGAGGCGGCTTACCTCCGTTCAATGCCCCCCGTGTGGCGGTGGGCGGGTTGAGCGGGGCACACGTGACGACCACCACATGATTGTGGGTGTCGCACGCTGTCGGATGCTCTCGAGCACCCGACTGTGCAGTTGGCTCTTGACGAGGCGCAAATCTCGAGCTGTGGCGCAGCTTAAGATTTGGACCGCTACGCGCTGTCACCCCAGAGCAACGCGCAGCGGTCCACCGGAGTGGTGGGCTACGTCATTACTGCATCAGTGACAGAGCCAGCTGCGGAGACTGGTTGGCCTGGGCGAGCACAGAGGTGCCTGCTTGCAGGAGAACTTGCGACCGTGCCAGCTGGGATGTCTCCTCCGCAACGTCGACGTCGCGGATAGCACTGTTAGCGGCCTGCAAGTTGGTTCTGATTGTCTGGGTGTTCGCTACGGCGATTTCGAGGCGGTTGGTGGCAGCACCGAACTGGGCGCGCGCGGTGGACACGGTCCTGAGCGCAACGTCCAGCGAGTCAATGGCCGAAGTGGCATTGGCTGAAGCACTACCTGAGACGCTTACGCCGCTGAGTCCAAGTCCGGACACCGACATGCCACCAAAGCCAACGCTGATCACGTCGAAGCTGGTGGTGTTGATGCCGACCTGGAAGGCGATGGACGAAGCGGTACCTGCGAGCAAGTCCTTGCCGTTGAACTCGGTCGACTCGGCGAGCCGGTCGATCTCGTTCATCAGCAGCTGGAACTCGGTATCGAGGTAGCCGCGGTCTGTCGAGGAGAGGTCGCCGTTGGCGGATTGTACGGCGAGCTCGCGCATGCGGATGACGATCCCGCTGATTTGTGCGAGACCACCTTCGGCGGTGTTGGCTATGCTGATGGCGTTGTTGGTATTGCGTTCGGCGACTGCGAAGCTGCGCACACGAGCCCTCAGGTTCTCGCTGATGCCAAGCCCCGCTGCATCGTCGGCGGCGGTGTTGATACGGTAGCCACTGGACAGCCGTTGAAACGACTTCTGCAGTGTGTTTTGGGATCGATTCAGAGCGTTCTGCGCACGCAGAGACGCAACATTCGTACTTACGACGAGCGGCATTAGGTAACTCCTTCCTAGAGTTGCGGCAGACCCGCTGTCGTCCTGACAGCGAATGGCGGTTGGTGGGCCTGCTCAATGCTTACAACGCTCGTTTTTGGCTCCTCTTGAGAAAAAAAATGAACTCAGGGGTCACGAAAACGGCCATCGCTGTTATTTCGAGCACTTGATGCCGCCTTATCTGAAGCTCTGGTTGTCGGCCTTCGTATTCACACAGCTTTTGGAGTGCCCTGTCTACCTGTTGGCCCAGCGAGGTGCCAAGCGGAAGCTGCCCGAGCGGCTCGGCGTTGCTTTTGGCGCCAGCTTGCTCACTCACCCAGTGGTGTGGTTCATCATCCCACCCCTGATCTACACCTCCTTTCCAACGCTGCTCAGCGCACCGATTCTCGGTGTGTCCTGGGCTTATGTGCTCATGTTCGTGGTGGCCGAGACCTTCGCTGTCGTGGCTGAGGGCTTCTACCTGAGGCTGCTCGAGGTTCGCCACCCGTGGCGCTGGGCGCTGCTGGCCAACGCGACGAGCGCCGGTCTCGGTCTGCTTTCCCGAGGCCTGTTCGACTGGCCCTGAGCACAGCGGGCGAGTATCGCAGCTCACGGCGGCGACCGTTGCTATGCTGCCCCCATGACAAGCGGCTTGGTAGCTGGCTCCGAGGACCACAACCGGGGCTTCAAACGCATCGTCTATCTCCTCATCTGGTTGGTGATCGTTCCGACGGCCTTGCTCATTGCCCTGGGCATCGTGACGCTGGTGTTCTGGGAAGAGCTCAGGCTGCTGTTCGGCATCTTGGTGGCTTGCTTGATCACCTGTCTGGTCACCGGGAGCGTGCTGGCCCTGGTTTGGCTACGCCGCGAAGCAAACCTATCCAAACTGCAGACGGACTTCGTTTCCAAGGTAAGCCACGAGCTACGCACACCACTGACTTCGATTCGCATGTTCGCCGAGATGTTGCAGGATGGTCAGCGCGACACTGAACAGACCGCGATTTGTCTGGAGGTGCTTCACAAGGAGACGATCCGCTTGAGCGAGCGAATCGAACGCCTGCTCGACTGGGGCCGCATGGAGGCTGGCCGCCGCATCTACGTCCAGAAGCCCGATACGCCGGAGGCCATCGTCGACACGGCGCTCAGCACCTTTCACAGCAGTCGCTTCGGACGCGAGCAAGAGATCGACGTCAAGGTGGACGCCGATCTACCCACCGTGCTGGCAGACCGTGAAGCGCTGGTCGATGCACTGGTCAACTTGCTCTCCAACGCTGTCAAATACAGTGGCGACGACAAACAAATCGAAATCGGCGCCCAAGCTGACAAGCGGTTTGTGCGCTTCTATGTGCGCGACAACGGCGACGGGATACCGCGCGTCGAGCACAAACGTATTTTCCAGAAGTTCTACCGCGCCGATGACCGCCTCTCACGAGATGTGGAAGGCTCGGGGTTGGGCCTGGCGATTGTCGGCCACGTGGCTGCCGCACACCGTGGCCGCGTCGAGGTGGACAGCGCACCGGGCCGCGGCAGCACGTTCACCATCGTCTTGCGCGTCCCCAGCGCGCGACAGCTACGCCAAAATGACGAGGCGGGTCTGCTACCCGCCGCGAGCTGACCGCGCTACAAGCACGGTGCCCCCCAAAGGCCGACCCCATGAGACTGCGACCACCAACCCAGAGCCACAGCGGAGACGCGTGATGAACCCGCAAGCCCCGACGGCGCGAATCCTCATCATCGAGGATGACCCCTCCATCCAGCTCGGTTTGCGCATGAACCTCGAGAACGAGGGCTACCAAACTGGTGTCGCCGAAGACGGCGCCATGGGCTTGGCCCTACTACGCGATGAGCCATGGGATCTGATCATTCTCGACGTCATGCTCCCCAAGCTGAATGGCTACGAGGTGCTCACGGCCATGCGCACGGAGGGGATCAGCACCTCAGTCCTGGTGCTCAGTGCCCGCACTGAAGAGAAAGACAAGGTGATGGGGCTCGACTTGGGAGCGGAGGACTATATCTCCAAGCCGTTCAGCGTTCCTGAGCTGCTCGCCCGAGTGCGGGCCGCTCTGCGTCGGCAGACCAACAACAACCATGCTAGCGACAGCAAGAAGGTGAGCTGGACCTTCGGCAACGTCACGGTCGATCCGCGGACGCGCCAGGTGCAGCTCGACGGCACGCCGGTGGAGCTGACCGTGACCGAGTTCAACATCTTGCAAGCATTGGTGCGTGCCGACGGCCAGAGCCTCACGCGGGAGGAGATTTTCGAGGCGGTGTGGGGACCCGATCATCACGGCACACACCGCACGATCGACAACTTCGTTGGTCAGCTGCGCCAAAAGCTGGAAGCCGATCCGACCTCACCGAAGCACCTGCTCACGGTTCGCGGAGTGGGCTATCGCTTGGCACGCTGAGATGAAGCGTCTTTCGCGTAGACGTGCACGTGGCGGCCCTCGTGCACAGCCTCGCGGTGGCGACTCATACCGATCTTACTAGCCACACGCGCCGAGGCCTCGTTGGCAGGATCAATGATTGCGATGAGGCGTGGGCAGCCAGCGGCGAAGCCAGCCTCTGCAACCATACGTGCTGACTCAGTCGCGTAACCCTTTCCCCAGTCGGGACGGCCCACCAAATAGCCGACCTCGACTTCGCGCTCGTCCTGGAGCTGTTGCAACCACAGGCCACAGCGCCCCACCACCCGCTGCTCGGCCTTCAACACCACCGCGCGCGCTCCGAAACCGTGAATGTCGTAACCGGCAATCGTGTGCTCGAGCTCGGTGGCCACTTGCGCCGCAGAGCGAACACCACCGACGAAGCGCATGGTCTCAACATCGGAATAGAGCGCCGAGAGCGCCTCTGCGTCGCCGCCTGAAAACGGACGCACCAACAAGCGGGCAGACTCGAGGACACGGAAGATCATGTCTCGCTCAGCGGCTGGGCTGCGCGGCCGGGCGATAGCTGGACACCACATTCGACAGCATGCGTTTGGCACCTGCTGGCAAAGCCGGCTGCTGCACAGCGAACATCAACGCAACTTGATTGTCGCCCTCACAAAAGAGCATGGTCGCGATCTGCCCGCTGGGCCGTCCACCATCAGCGAGCTTTGCAAAGCCGCGCTGGCTGGTCTCGGCATACAAGACCCGTCGACCAGCCAAGCGCAACTCCTCGATGGCCCCGATGCGGCGCACTTTGAGGCGAGCATCATCGGTGTCGGCTTTCGCTTTCTTCATGCGTTGCCATTCCCCATCGAGCGCTTGCTTGCAGGGCTTGTCCAACTTCAGCTCGTTGATCATCAACAGCTTCGTCTCGCCCCCGACGCGAAACACACGCGACTGAGTGACTTGCGCCCGCAAGCGCTTTGGGACCCGATGTGGGGTTGCGCTACCGGGAAGGCGCAGGGTGGCGCCCCCTTTGAGGCGCACGGTCGGCCCTGCTGGCGTAGCGACATCTGCGCTCGGTTTGTTGTCTGGCGTCTTCTTGTCGGGACGCAGGTCGCAAGCTGCACCCAATAGCAAGATCGCCAGCGCATAGTGGCTCATGTTCATCCCCCGCAGGGCAGCGGATCACAGCAGCGATGTCAATTGCGCCGTTCCTCTTGGCGCTACGCGTCCGCCCCGCCCATGACTGGGCGAGGCGGGGCGGACGCTTCGCTAGCGCCAAATATTGCCCGGCTCCGGCTGTTTCATGGTTCTTCGCCTGACGGCTCATCACGGTTACGCCGTTCCTCTTGGCGCTACGCGTCCGCCCCGCCCATGACTGGGCGAGGCGGGGCGGACGCTTCGCTAGCGCCAAATATTGCCCGGCTCCGGCTGTTTCATGGTTCTTCGCCTGACGGCTCATCACGGTTACGCCGTTCCTCTTGGCGCTACGCGTCCGCCCCGCCCATGACTGGGCGAGGCGGGGCGGACGCTTCGCTAGCGCCAAATATTGCCCGGCTCCGGCTGTTTCATGGTTCTTCGCTCATCACTTTTACGCCGTGCCAAGGTATGCTGTGGCGCGTGATGGGGGCGGCGCAGGGGCCTTGGGCGAGGCATTGTGTTTTGCACGCTTTGGCAATTGGCATGCTGGTGGCCAGTGGGCTCGGCTGTGGCTCGGGCGACAGCGTAGGTCCCGGCTTTGACCAGCTCACAGGGAGCGGCGGCGCGACCACCACGAGTAGCAGCACGGCCGGCGGCGGTGGCCAAGCGGAGCCGAAGAAGGGACCGCCCTACCCCATCGTCCTCAGTCACGGCTTCCTCGGCTTCGAAGAGTTCGCCGGGTTGGATTTTGCGGCGTACTTCTACCAAGTGCGCGACCACCTGGCCGATCACGACGAGCCGCTGGTCTTCACTCCGGCGGTCGACCCCTTCAACAGCTCCGCCTATCGCGGGACGCAGCTTGCGAGCAAGGTCAAGAAGATCCTCGAGGAAACCGGACACGAGAAAGTCAACCTCATCGGCCACTCCCAAGGTGGTCTGGACATCCGCGTGGTCGCGCATGATCACCCCGAAATGGTCGCCTCGGTGATTACGCTGGTCAGCCCACACGGCGGCACGCGCATCGCCGATATCGCCCTGAAGGTGGTCGACGATCCGAACCTGAGCGAAGTGCTCGATTTCTTCCTCAAGACTGCGGGCAAAGCCCTCTACGACGAGATCGGCGGCGAGACGAGCCTCGCCAAGCCGCTCAAGGATTTCTCTGCCGAAGGAATCGCTGCCTTCAACGCCAAGTACACCGATCAACCAGGGATTTGGTACGCCTCCATCGCCGGACGCAGCGACTGGCACACGGGCGGCTCAGACTGCACCGGCTCCGGCAGGCCCCCCTTCATCTCGGCCTGGGACGACACGCTCGATCCGATCGATCCGCTCCTGGACATTACTGAGATGCTGCTCGACGGCGGCGTGGGCAATCCATTTCCCAATGATGGCCTGGTGCGAGTCAAAGACAGCAAGTGGGGCGACTTCCTCGGCTGCGTTCCCGCCGACCACCTGGATCTGGTGGGCCATTTGTTCGGCGACCAGCCCGGTCTCATCAACAAATGGGACTACAAGCAATTCTACCTCGACCTGGTAGGGCTGATCCGCAAGCAAGGATTCTAGGGAGCCTTGCCCGCTCGCTGTTTGGTCACAGCTGAACCCTTGACCATTGAGCCGCCGTGGTTTCGAATGGCTTTGTGAAGCTTCATCTTTTCGGCATCGCCGCCACAAAGCCTTTCGCCATTCTTTGTCTACTTGCTTTGGTGAGCACGGCAACGACCACTTTGTCGGACACCGCCGCTGCACAGCAACCAGGCCACGGCGTCCAGCCAGCGGACGCGCCGCCACCACCGCCGCCACCGCCGCCGCCTCCACCCCCGACAGCGGAAGTGCCACCACCGCCTCCGCCACCGGCACAACCTCCACCACCAGCACAACCTCCACCGCCAGCGTATCCGCCTCCGCCACCGGGGTATCCACCGCCCGGGTACGGGCACCCCCATTACCCTCCGCATCCTCCGCCGGGGCGCTACGCCTATGACCCCTACGGCTACGGGGCGCCGCCCCCGATGCCCATGCGCAAGCGCAAGCGACGCAGCGTCCCGCTCATGGTCACGGGCATCATCCTGACCAGCCTCGGCGGGGTTGGAGCCATCGTCGGATTGTTCAACCTCAGTGCCGCGGAGTCTGGCTCGTGCTCGTACAGCAGCAGTTACGACAGCGATTGCGTCGACGAGACACAGCAAAACGTCGGCATTGGCCTGGCAGTGGCCGGGCTGGCCATGCTCGGCGCCGGCATTCCCATGACCATCGTAGGCGCCGCCAAGGTACCAGTAGAGCCGGGTGACGAAACCTCGTTCGTGCCGGAGCTGACGATTGGTCCCACCAGCGGCACGCTGCGCTGGCGCTTCTAGCAGGAAGCCCTCGACTGCGAGGCGCTCTGCAAATAAGACAGACCAAGTCATGTCGAACCAAGGTCCTCGAAAGACCGAAGACTTCAAAGATGGGGCCGAGCTGGGGCTCGAGCCGACCAAACCGCTGGACCTGTCAGCTTGTGGCAACTTTGCCGAGCTGCTCGAACAAATGCGAGACACGGCCTTCGGAGGCCGGCAGCTCGGTGAAGCTGCAGAGGTGCTCGAGACGATGGTGCGCGATGAGGGGTGCCTGGTCGTGGGCACCTTCTCAGGAGCCATGACCGTCGCCAAGCAAGGGTTGCTCCTGTGCGACATGATCGACAACGGTATGCTCGACATCGTGGTCTCGACCGGCGCCTTGATGGCCCACGGGCTGATCGAGGCGGCCGGCATGCGGCACTTCAAGGTCAAGCCCGGCATGAGCGACCGGGAGATGTACTACGCGGGACTCGACCGGGTTTACGACACCCTCGAGCTCGAAAAGAACCTCGACGACCTCGAGCAGGTGTTCCAACAAGTCTTGGCGGACTGGCCGGCGACGCAACCTGCTTGCTCACGCACGCTTCTCGAGCTGCTGGGCGCACACTTGCATCAGAACAACGAAGGCCGGGGCATCTTGCGCAGCGCGCTCGAACACAAGGTCCCAGTTTATGTGCCAGCGTTCACCGACTCCGAGCTCGGGCTCGACTTCGCCATTCACAACATGCGCCGCAAGCTGGCAGGCCAGCCGCCAATTGTCTTCGATCCGTTCCTGGATCTGGATGACTACGCCGATCGGGTGAGGCGGGCTGAACGCATCGGCATTTTCACAATCGGCGGAGGCGTGCCACGCAACTGGGCCCAGCAGGTATGCCCATACATCGATCTGATCGCCACGCGTTTGGGCGCACCCGGGTTGCTGCAGCGTTTCCGCTATGGGGTGCGTATCTGTCCCGAGCCCGTGCATTGGGGCGGCTTGAGCGGCTGCACCTACGCTGAGGGAGTCTCGTGGGGCAAGTTCATCCCGACCAATGAAGGCGGCCGCTTCGCCGAGGTCCCAGCCGATGCCACCGTGGCCTGGCCCCTGCTCATCGCGGGCGTGCTCGAACGGCTGCGGGCTTAGCCCGACGGCTCAGTAGCTTCCGGACCAAGACAGCCCGGCGGCTGTACCAGTTGGCATGGCAGGGCCGGTTGCGCTTGTCTCGAGATCCACCATGGGATGCGCCAGCGACAGCAGCACGCCGGCGGCGTGCCCAATGACCCAGCCGCCGAGCACATCCTCCCAGGAGTGTGCGCCTGCCAGCACGCGCAACATGGCGGTGGTAATCGTGGCACCCTCTGCCAAACCGAAGGCCAAGTAGCGTGGCGTTGCCTGGCCTGTGCTGCGCGCCGCCAGCAACAAGTGCGAACCTGCCACCGCGGCGACCAGCGCGGTATGACCAGATGGAAACGCGCTGTGCTCCGGCTCTGGACCGCAGCGGCCATCACGCCAGGCGCGCGGTCGACAGCGCCCCGTGAGGCGCTTGAGCGCCATGGTAATGCCCGCGCTGAGGGTGATCGACTGAAGGTCGATCAAGCTGCTGCGTAGCGCCCGCAGCTCAGGCTCGCGAACGTCGTTGTTGGCGTAATAGGCAGCCTCGAGCGCGTAGCCACCGGTTGCCTGCCAGCTGGCACCAATGACCGAACCGGTGAAATCGCTGATGGTCCCAAAGGTGTCGTTGCGCGCTCGGGCGGAGCTCGGCCCCCAGCTGCTGTGCTGTTGGGGCAAGAGGGTCAGCGCCATCGAGGCCAACGTGGTAGCGCTCAGCACAGCCTCGGCGGTGGCGGAGCCAAATACATAGTCGGGACCATTCGCCGGCTGCGCCGCGAGCGGTGTGGGCCCTGCAATGGTCAACAGGACAGCGGTGAAGACCGCCGCGCAAAGCCGCAGCGGCCGATCGCTCATGCCCCCTCGAGCAGACCTGTGCGCGCGTTGAATTCGTCGATCAGCCGGTCGAGCTTTTCGACGCAAGCCGGTAGACTCTCGAAGTAGCTGTCGTCGTACCACTGCGCTTGGATCTCATCGTAGCTCTTCCCTTGCTGCTCCACCCACGTGTAATACTTCAGG
>CAZRGL010000298.1:0-13375 GCA_964599485.1 uncultured Polyangiaceae bacterium | reverse complement strand
GCTGAGTCAGCAGCACGAAGCCGATGTTTGCCACCGTGAAGATGTCGTATTCACAGTATCGCTACTGGACCAACGGAACTCCGGAATGCGTACGGGCCCGAACTTGTGCTGCTTGACGGATCGTATTGACGTCGAAGTTTCCCGATAACAAGGCGCAAAAGTCCGCGCCCTGCATCGCGTACATGGCCGCATGGATCGTCTTGATGTCGCGGGCGGCGTTGAAATTCGACTCTGGACCGAGGGGCAAGAGGTTGGCCACGAGCTTGCCGAGTTGCCCGCCGAAAGCAGTCCGAAAGAGTGCTTGCGCGTCGAGCTTGCTGATGAGCAATGCCCCGCGGGGCAGCACCTTGAGTGGCTCGGTGTCGATGAGCCGCGCATCGACGGTCTTACCCCCAACCAGCAAGAGACTCTGATCGGTCTTCGGGCAGCCAACTAGGAGCGCGGCCAACAGCAGCGCCAACAGCAGGCGGCGAGCCATCATGGGCGCAGCCTAGCACAGCCCCCTGTCGATTGACTCACTCGCTCGTCGAGGAGCTCGAGGCAGTGTCGCTCTTCGAAGTGGCCTTGTCCGAAGGCTTTGAGTCAGTCGACGCAGCAGCGGTCTCCGTCGATGAGCCCGAGTTGCTGTTGGTCGTGCTCGAAGAAGCGCTTCCGGAATCGTCCGACGCAGAGCTCGGCTTGGAGGAAGCGTAAAGATCTGAGTACCAACCTCCACCCTTGAGGATGAACCCGCCCCCTTTTGAAACCTGCCGTCTCGCCTCTGGCGCCTCGCAAGCGGGACAATCGGTCAGCGGATCGTCTTTGATCGACTGGGAGGCCTCCCAGTTGTGACCACAGCCGCGGCAGACGTACTCGTAAGTTGGCATCGGGCAAGCCCTTTATGAAGAGCTGGGTGAAATGTCAAACTCGAGTGGACCGCGCCTAGGGTGCTGCGCGACGCTTTTTGCTACAAGGGTCTTGAAGGATCGCCCCACAACCTGTAGCAATAGAGTGCATGACGTGACGGTACATGACCGTCACTGACCATACGTCTCAGCCAACATTCGCCTCCGATAACTCGACGCCAACAGCACCCAAGCGGCCTTTTCTGGAGGTCGTGCTGCATCTTGCCCTTGAATTGAGCCTGCCATCACCGCAAGGATGAGGTCGGGCAACGTCGCCATGCACATCAAGAAGCTCGAAATCTGCGGTTTCAAGTCCTTTGTCGACCGCACCGTAATCCACTTCGACCACGACATGATCGGGGTGGTCGGTCCCAACGGCTGCGGTAAGTCCAACGTCGTGGATGCGATTCGCTGGGCGATGGGCGAGCAGTCGGCCAAGGCACTTCGTGGCCGCTCGATGGGCGATGTCATTTTCAGCGGCTCCGAGTCGCGTCAGTTCGCGGGTTTCGCCGCAGTCACGGTCACCTTCGACAACGCGGATGGCGGAATGGCTCAGCAACTGCCACTCGAGTACCGCGACTATGCGGAGCTGGCGGTGACGAGGCGCTTGTTTCGTGGTGACGGCAGCAACGAGTATCTGATCAACAAGGTGCCGGTCCGTCTTCGTGATGTCACCGAGGTGTTTCTCGGTACGGGCGTGGGACGGAAGGCCTACTCCATCGTGGAGCAAGGCAAGATCGGCTTGATCGTATCGACACGGGCCGAGGATCGCCGCGTGTTGATTGAGGAAGCGGCCGGCATCACGAAGTACAAGGCGCGCAAACGCCAAGCCGAAAACAAGATGGCCTTGACCCGCACCAATCTGACGCGGGTCGGTGACATCGTGAGCGAGATTGGGCGGCAAATCGACAGCCTGCGACGCCAAGCAGCCAAGGCCAAACGCTACGTGCGCTACCGCGAGGAGTTGGACGACCTGATGTTGTGGGATGCCTCCCACAAGCTGTTGGGGCTCGTGGCCTGCACCACCGTATCGGAGCACGCCCGAGCAAGCGCCGCCGAGCGGGTCACGGCTGAGCGCGCTGCCGTCGACGCGCGCGACGCTGAGATCGAGGTCATGCGGCAGCAGACCCATGATGCTGAGCAGGTCGCCGAACGCACCCAGAACGCCGCCTTCATGAGCGACAACGAGGTACGCGAATGGCAAACGCAGATCGAGCGGCTCGCCGATCGCTACAGCCACCTCGACCAGCGGCTCGCCGGCGCCAGAGCCGAGCAAAGTGCCCTCGAGGGCAAGGCCGACGAGCTCGCCGACGAGCGCGATGGGACCAACGAACGGCTCGAGCTCGTCGTCGAGGAGCAGCAAGCCGAAGAACAAAAGTTGCAGGTTCAAAGCGAGCGCCTCGAGGCGTTGCGTCTCATCGCCGACGAGTGCGCTGAACAGCTCGCCTCGTTGCAGCGAAGGCACGCGTTGGCCAACGCAGCGATCGCGCGTGGCGAAGCCGCTTTGAGTGGTTTCGTGCAACGGTCCGCCGACATGAAGGCGCGTCAAGAACGTTTGGCCGAAGAGCGCGCTCGTCTGACCACCGAACACACGGGGCTCGATGATCGTCGAGCTGCGCTGTCGCAACAGGCCCGCGACTTGACCCTCCGCAAACACGCCATGTGCGACGCCCGCGACGCGCTGCAGGTGGAATTGCCCAGCCTACAAGAGGGGCTCAAGCAAGGCGGACAGCGACTTGAACAGGCGCGCGCAGCCTTGCACCGCCGCCAGAGCCGGTTGGCGGCGCTCGAAGAGCTCGCCGAGCGTATGGAAGGAATCGGTGCAGGTGCACGGAATCTGCTCGAGACCGGCGACGCAGTACTTGGCGGCTTGGTTGCAGATCGCATCGACGTGCGCCAAGAGGCCACCGCCGCTTTTGCCGGCCTAGTGGGTGACCGGCTCCAATGTGTGGTGGTCCACGACCTAGACCGAGCGCTCGTGTTGCTACGGGACTTGGCCACCGACCGCCGCGGCCGCGCTACCGTCATAGCCGGATGCTCAGGCGCCAGCGCAGAACCAAAAGCCCGCACAATCTCAGAATCGGTACACTCGGACGCGGACACCGACAGGGACTCGGGCGCGGACGCGGACGCGAACTCGGACACGGACGCGGCCCCAGACACAGACACGGACCGCTCCGCTCCTCGCCACGAGGTCGCCGCGGACGAATCCATCGGCCTGTTGGGCGAGATGATCGATCAGGTCCGTTTCGCTCCCGAAGACGCCCGCCTGGTGCGAATGCTGGTCGGCGATGCCCTCCTCGTGCGCACGGCAGACGACGCCCAACGGCTGACTCCGAGGCTTACCCACGGCGATCTGGGCGATCGCGATTTGGTAACGCTCGACGGAACCGTTTTTCATACCGATGGGCGAATCACCGGAGGCGCAGGTGACGCCTTCGCGGCAGGGCTTCTCGAACAGAAGCGCGAAATGCGTGAGCTGCGTGAAGTCGTCGCGGTCGAAGGCGTCGAGGTCAACGCGCTCGCCGATAGTGTCGAGGCCCAACGTGAGCGGCTAGCCAAGCTGCGCGAAGCGCTCGACCAAGCCAAGAGCGAGGCCCATGAGGCCGAAATCGCCATGGTCACCGGCGAGCAGGATCTCCGCCGAATCGAGCAGCAGCTCGATCTGGTGGCCAAGCGTAGCGACGAAGTGGCCGCTGAGCTCGAAGAGCTCGAGTCCGCGATTTGCGGTGCTCAGAGTGATCATCAGCGCTCGGTGACCGAGCTCGACGAAGCAGTCCAAAGCTGTGACGACTTGCACGCACGGCTGACGGAGGCTGAGCAGCGAGCCAGCGAGAGTCGGCAGCAACATGCTGAACAGCAGCAGCTCGTCACCGAGCTCAAGGTCCGGTTGGCGTCGGTACGTGAACGCACCAGCGCCGAGACAGCTGCACTTGCCCGCGTTGAGCAGCAGCATGCTGAGCTTTGCGAACGCATCGACGAGCTGGAAGCTGAGCGCAATGCTGGCGCCACCGAGGCGGGGCGCATCGCCGCA
This sequence comes from uncultured Polyangiaceae bacterium, assembly GCA_964599485.1. Classification (GTDB taxonomy): domain Bacteria; phylum Myxococcota_A; class Polyangia; order Polyangiales; family Polyangiaceae; genus JAPYTK01. The sequence continues at coordinate 9,457 of CAZRGL010000298.1, read as the reverse complement.
CAGATCTTTGAAGCACGATCGAAGCTCGGCGGCGCCAAAAACGCCCAACGCAACGCCCGGGCCGCCGCCGAAAGCGCCCGAGGCGGGCTCGATGACGCTCGCCACAGCCTCGCTCTTCGCGAAGCGGATCTTCGTGAGATGCGCGCCGCACTCGATGCAGTCAGCGAAGAGCTACGCACCCACGAGATGGAAGTGCAGCGCCTACGACTCGAACGAAACCACCTCGACGAAGCCATTCGTGAGCGTTTCCGCGGCCTCGAGCTGGCCACGGTGGTCGGCGACTTCCATGCCCGCCCGATGGTCGATGAGGAGCAACGAAACCGGATTCGCGAGTTGACCCGACTCATCGAACGTATGGGGTCGGTCAATCTCGACGCGATGAGTGAATACGAGCAAGCAGCCGAGCGCTTCGAGTTCTTCACCAGCCAGAAAGCGGACCTCGAAAAAGCGCTCGCCGATCTGGAAAAAGCGATCGCTCAGATGAATCGCGAGTCACGCCGACTCTTCAAGCACGCCTTCGATGGGATCAACCGGCGTTTCAAAGATCTCTTCCCCAAGATGTTCCGCGGCGGCAAAGCAGAGTTGCGGCTCACCAACCCAGAGGATCTCCTCGAAACAGGCATCGATATCTTGGCGCAACCGCCAGGCAAGCGGCTCGGCAACATCGAGCTGATGAGCGGCGGCGAGAAGGCTTTCACGGCCGTCTCTTTGCTGTTCGCCATCTTCCGCTACAAGCCATCTCCGTTCTGCATCCTCGACGAGGTCGACGCACCCCTCGACGACGCCAACATCGATCGCTACGTGGAGGCGATCCGAGCGATGACCGATCGCTCCCAGTTCATTCTGGTCACCCACAGCAAGCGGACCATGCAATCGGTCGACGTGCTCTACGGCGTAACGATGCAAGAGCCAGGCGTATCGAAGCTCGTGGGTGTGCGCGTCAACGAGGGCGCGAAGCGGAGCGCAACGCGCAACAGCAGTGCCCCACCCGGCGATGACCACGCTGAGCAGGAACAACAGTCGCCGAGCGCCGGGAGCGAGACGAAAGAGGGCCAGCTCAGCGGCAGCGAATCGGATGCTGCAGCAGTGGCGTGACAGGCCCCATGCTCGCTGCTCGGTCGGAATGTTCAGCCAGGACATTCCCTGCTCGCCTTGACCGCCTGCATCCGCCTACTTAAGCTTCGTAGGTGAGCTGCCGCACTTGGATTCCCAAGCTCCGGCCAGCCAGCACGGAAACATCTCGGTGACCGCCCAATCCAGCAAGAGCCTCGATCGCAGCGGCGCGAATAGCGAGCCAGCCGGCAAGGATGCCAAGCGCACCCGTTCAGATGGCCTGTTGACCACCGGCGACATGGCCCGTTTGACGGGCAACACCTTGCGTACCGTACGGTTCTACGAGGAAGCGGGCGTGTTGTGCCCGGATCGGCGCAGCGCCGGCGGCCACCGATTGTTCTCGCGGCGCGAGCTCGACCGGCTTCAGTTCATCAGTGACATGCGGGCCGCAGACTTGTCGCTCGATGAGATTCGCCAGTTGCTCGAGCTCAAGACCAAGGCCGACAACGGTGCCGAAGCAGCCAGCGAGGCCATCGAGGCGCTCGAATCGCAGCTCACTTCACTGGATGAAAAAATCGCCATTTTCACCCGCCTGCGCGATGAGCTCCGCACCGCTCACGAGCTCCTGCTCGAATGCCGCAAATGCACCTCTGACGAGGGCTTCCCCGAGTCATGCAACGACTGCGGCGTGCTCGCCTCCCAAGGCGAAGTGCCGCACAGCATGAAGGTGCTGTGGGCCGTGGACGACAGCTGACTGGCCATGGCCGGTTGCGCTTCGTTCTGCCAAAGCTCGTCGCTTACTTGTCGCGGAGCCTCACGCCGGTTCCGCTCAGCCGCGGCACACTGAAGGCTTGCCGGAACGTGAGCACGAGCCCCTCGAACGCATTGCCGGTTGACGCTTCGGGCGTGAGCGCGAATCCCCAGTCGACCCGCATTACGGTTCGGCCGAGCTGTGGAAACTGCACCCGCAAGCCAAACCCTGCACCCTGTTTCGGCTCGACCTCGTCGAAGCTGTCGAACACGTCGCCCACGTCGTAAAAGAGCGCTCCGGCTACCTGAACCGTCCACAAGCTGAACGTCCGCGAACGAAACTCCAGGTTCGACGCGAGCATGTTCTCGCCCAAGAAGAACGCCGTGGGGTAGCCGCGAAGCCGACCGTCGCCGCCGAGGCTCGTCATGGTGTTGAGGGAGTTGTTGGGGCGGTAGGACAGCGTGCCGTCATAGACCAAACGACCGATGAAGAAGTTGGGGCTGACGACGCGCAATCCTCCATGAACGAGCGAATCGTATATCTCGCTGTGATCAGAAGCTGCTTCCACCGTTCCGGCGAGATATGCGCGCGCCAGCAGACCGCGGTGGGCAACCGTGTAGGCCGCCTCTGCATGGTAGCCGATGAGGTTGCGCGTCGATCCGAAGGCCTCGAGGTATGGATAGAGCCGCAAGTAGACGTCGGGACCCAGGCGGTAGGTCTCCTGCAAACCCAAAGTCTCTACGTCGAGCATGCTGCCATAGCTGTTTCGGTAGAAATGATATTGCAGGTAGGGCCCGTTGCGGGTGGTCGTCAGAGGCACCACCTGCTGGCGAAACTCATCAGCTGCGGCCGGCACGAAGCCGCTCAAATCGGGGGCACGAAACGACCGCCGATTCGCCACCATGCCGAGGCTCAGGTTGTGTTTGAACGCAGTACCGAAGGAGCGGGTCGCCCGCAGCGTGCCCGCAACGATGTCTGTGTCGTAGACGAAGGGAATGTTATCGACGATCTGAGGGGTCGCGTCGGCGTCGTAGCCCGCCAGCTCAGTGCCAATGAACCGACGTGTGACTTCTTGGCTCCACTGTGCCAGCGCACCCCATGCCCACTTTTGCTTGGTGGAGTAGAGCGGAACACCATACTGGAAAAAACCGAAGGTCCCCTCAGCATCTCCGGTGTCCTGGTTGACGATGACGTTTGCATCCGCCACCAGCTCGAGACGGCTACCATCGAGGCGTGGATCGCGAAACCGACCGCCGAAAGCCAACGTGTCGGGCTTGTAGATGAATTGCGCCGAGATGCGCCGATGGGTTCCTGCGAGGTTCTCCTCGGCTGGCTGCAGCAACAGGTATTCGAGCGCACCCGCCTTGAAGCGGTAGTCCGAGTTCAGCCGCAAGCTCCAAACGTCCTTGGCGATGACGAGCACCTTGACCTTGTCGGGACTCGAGCCGCGCAGGGGCACGATGATGACCAGTGACACTTGACGCAACGCCCGCAGGTTGCGCTCACTCTCACTGATCATCGCTTGCTCGTAGGCGTCACCACGCGAGAACAACAACTCTCGCCGTATGACACCGTCACGAGAGTTGCTGTGAAGCCAGTTGAGAAAGTTGGGCGCCGGATCGCGCTCTTCGATCACGTCGAGAACATTGATTGAGATCGACTCGACCGTTTTGCCCTCTGGGGCGCTGTCCAGCTGCGCTTTGTGCAACTTCAGTGCTTGGTCGAGGGTCTCTTTCTCGTACGGCGAATACCCGTCGACCTCGGAAGCGTGCGCCCAACCGCAGACCAGCTGCACCAAGACCACGGCAATCAGCAGCACGACCTGTCGTTGCACCAACACCTGCTGTCCAGCCTAGTACAGCTGGTCGCGAAGATTCCTGTTAAGTGCTCCGCTGCGTGTGTCGTAGCGAAATCGGGCCTGCTCATCTACTGTGTGGGGATGACCGATCGCAAGATCGTCGTGGCCGCCCATGGTCACTGCTTCGACGGGCTCGTGAGCGCCGCGATGTTCACCCATTTGCACCGTCACGTAGATCACAGGCCGAGCAGTTATCGCTACCTGTCCTGTGGTTACGGGCCCAACATGCAGACCATCCCCGAGCGCTGGCTGCGTGGCGACGAAAACGCCATCGTCGATTTCCGCTACACGCCCACCAGAAAATTGACTTGGTATTTCGATCATCATGTCACCGCGTTCGCCTCTCATAAGCAGCGCGATTCGGCGCTGGTGGCCTCGAAACGCTACTTTTTCGATCCCGCATACGGTTCCTGCACGCGGCTCATCGCCGATGTGGGCGAGCACCGCTTCGGTGCCAACTTCGAACGCTACGATGAGCTGATTGGCTGGGCCGACACCATCGACAGCGCCAATTTCGCGTCGGCCAAGGATGCCATCGACGGCAGCCATCCGGTGATGCAGCTGGCCGCTGTGGTCGAGCAGCGCGGCAACGCCGAGTTGTTGAACAAACTCGTACCGATATTGCTGAGCGAGCCTGCCGAGGAGATCGGTCGCTCCGAGCTCGTCCAGCAACTCTGGACCCCGATCGCCGTTGCCCGACAGCAGACGCGTCGTCGCATCGCTGAGGTCCTCGAGCTGCGCGGCAAGGTCGCTTTTGCTGACCTTCACAGCGCCCCCCTCGAGGCAAGCGGCAAGTTCGTCGCCTACGCGCTTTCCCCGGCTTGTGTGTACTCCGTCGCGCTCATCCGCATGAAGCAACACTTCAAAATCTCGGTGGGCTACAACCCCTGGTGTGAGCAGCCTAGAAAGCACGATATCGCCACCCTTTGTCAGCGCTGGGGAGGGGGGGGACATCCCGTCGTGGGAGCGGTCTCGACGCCACTGAACAAGCTCAAAGAGGCGCAGACCATTGCCGAGACCATCATCGAGGAGCTCAATCGTTGAGTCGGCTGTCGGCCTTCGCGCAGCTCGCTCCCCCACTGGTGTTTGGACACCGCGGTTTGAACACGGTCGCCGAGGAAAACACCCTCGGTGCCATCAGTGCGGCCGCTGACCAAGGTGCCGACGGCGTCGAGATCGACGTGCGCCCTTGCGGCAGTGGCGAGCTGGTGTTGGCCCACGACCCCACCTTGAAGCGGGTCAGCGCCGGTCGCGATCAGCGGGCCGTCGCGACGCTCAGCCTCGACGAGCTCTCAGCGCTGGCCAGCACTGATCCGTCGCTCGCAATCCCGAGCCTCGCAGATGTTCTGAGTTTGTGCCGTCAGCGCGACTTGGCGCTGAACGTAGAAATGAAGAGAGACGTGCCGAGTCGGCCAGCTGCGGTGCGCTCTGTTGCCCGCGAGCTCGCTGACTACGGCCGACACTGCGCGCTCATCGTCTCGTCCTTCGACCCCTGGATGCTCTCCGCTTTTCGAGTCCTGCGGCCCCGCATCCCCACTGCCTTGCTCTTGCACCGCGACGGCCAGCGGTACCGGCTCAGCCATGCCACCAGAGTACTGGGCGTGGCCGCGGTGCATGTTGAGCGCACGTTTGTGCAGCGGCGCTGGGTACGCCGCTGGCATGCGCAAGGGTTGCGGGTGCTGGTCTGGACCGTCAACCATCCTCAAGAGGTACGCGACCTCCTCGCACTCGGTGTAGACGGATTCATCAGCGACGACCCGCGGATGGTCTGCCACGTGCTCGAGATGATGCGCTGTCGAGCGCAGTGAGCTGCGCTACTTGCAGTCCACGAATATCTTCTGCACACCACCTGGAACTGGCTGGCTGAACGTCCCTTCCAAGATGGGTGGGTTGAAGTGGATCTTGGCGTAGTCGAAGACCACATCGTCGCCGCTCGAGGGCACCAACAGTTGGATCTTGCGCGGCGCCTCGACATTGCAGGGCCCACCGCTGGGCGGAACGGGATCGTCGATACCTTCGTCGTCTTCCCGAGGTGGCGCCGTCGAGGTCAGCTCGTAGTCGTCGAGCTCAGCGACGTAGAGCACGACTCCATGCTGACTGGTGGTCAACTTTCTGACCCGCAAGCGTTGTTGGCTCCAGGGCTTGTCGAAATCCTGCTCGTATACCTCGAGTTCGAGAAGCTGCTTGGCTCCACGTGTGCTCGGCAGATCGACGCGATACACGCCATCGTCCCAGGCGATGGTGGGGGCGCTGCGCTCGTGCTTGAGCAGGGGTGCCTCGCCCCTCATCAAATAGACGAGCACGTGTCCGGGCACGGGCACATGCGTCATGCGCGCCAGATTGCAGGGCTTGGAAGGCCCGTGCAAAAACTGTTTTTGCTTTCCATCGTAGAGCCGGAAGTTCTCGCCATCCGAGGTCAACGTGAACAGCATCAAGCCAAAAGGACTGGGTACGTCGATACGAACACGCGCGGGATTGATGGCGAACAGCGTCACCTCTCCGCGGATACGTCCCTGTTTGGAGAAGTGGTCGATCTTGCCCTGGCCGCTGACTCCATTGGCGCACGAAAACGTGGCTTTCATGCGGTCGAGCGCATCGGCAGCCGTGGGAAACTGCGACTTGGGCGGCAGAACCTTCGGGCATCCGCCCAGCAGCAGGGCGAGCATGGACATCAGCGCGAGGTGCGCCAAGCTCGCGGCGCTACGGCTCATGATGCCCGCAACGCCTCGAACAGATCGACATCCGGAATGGACATCGGCAGCTTGGACTGCACCACAGCAACACCGTGCTCCTCGCACAGGCGTGCAATGGCGATACCATCGAGCAGCATCACGGGCACTGCACCATCGGCACCAGCCTCGTCTCGGGCGCCAGACAGCACCTGACCCGCTGAGAAGATCCAGCCGGCGTTAGCGTCCTCGTAGTGGTGAACGCTACCGCGCAACTCGGTGACCCGCTCGCGACCAATGTCTCGCCCATCTTTGCGGATGACGATGGCGAGCTTGGTCCCCACGCCCGTTCCGATTCGTCCCAGCAGCGCACCAGCGGGAGCGTTCAGTACCGCGCTGAGCTGTGCCTCGGCTCCGGAGCTTCCTGGGTAGCGGACCTGGCGCAACTTGGTCACGCCGATGCGTTCTAGCGCCAACACACACAGCTCGACGAATGCGTGACCAGGCAGCTCTGCACACTTGCGCGCAAACGCTTTGCGAACTGCATCCTGATAGCGCCCGAGCGCTGTTTGGACGTCGCGCTCATAGCGGGCCAGATCGCTGTCGAGCAACCAATCTGTCAAGCCAACACGACCACCGGCCAGGCGAAAGCGTGGGCGATAGCCGGCGTTGCAACGGCGCGCGTTATCGGCACGTACCGCGGCGGCGATCTGCGACTGTGCGAGTTGCACATCACCACTGAGCTTGCCGCGCCGCTGCGCGGTCTCGGCAATTTGTCGCAACGACACGGCGCCGACCGTCCGATCGAACGATCCCAGTACCATGGCGATTCCATCGGCGAGATCCCGCCCCACCAGGTTGTCCATGGCAGGAACATCTCCGCCCGCGAGCTCGATCACCTGGGGGCCTCTGGGCAGTGACGAGCTTTCCGACTCGAATGCCGGCGTAGCTGTGTAGGACGGCAAGCCGCTGTCCTGCTGCTCGGTATTGCCGCCACGGGAGCCACGACGACGACGTCGCCGTCGCCGTCGACGACCTTCAACAGGCTCCGGCTCTTCTTCAGGTTGCTTCAGAATCGGTTGATCGTCATCGTCTTCCGCCGCAAATACCTCTTTTGCGCTCGCCGCGATTTCGGCGCGCAACTCCTCGTCAGGCGAAGGAGGAGTGTCCGGCAGCTCGACGGCCTTGGTCTCGGCCGCTTTGGCCGCTGGCTCAGCAGCTTTTGGTGCTTCTGGCTCGGCCGCTTTTTCGGCTTTGGGAGTTGGTTTCGCGGCCGCTTTCTCGGTCTTCGTGTCCTTCGCCTTGTCCGCTTTGGCGCGGCGAGGAGCACGTTTGATCTCGAGTCCCTTCTTGATCGTCTCTTCGTCCCAATCGCGCAGCGCAAATACCCCTGGCTTGACGCGCACGAGTGGGTTGGTGTCGCCCCCCTTCTTGAGGGTGGCAGCGAGGCGCGCTCCCATGGTGACCTCGGGACTCTTGCCCACGTGGCTCAACAAGTTTTTCTCGATCGCGAGCTCAGTGATCTCTTTGTAATGCAGCGGGCAACCACTCAGGCGAAGCACCTCGCATGCAGCATCGGTAAACGTCATCGAAAGTCCTTAATTGTTCGCCGAGCCTCGCCGCCATTGTCTGCGCGCGTACTCGAGCTTGATAATCGACGTTGGTTTTCAGTCCGCGCTACGAAGGCCGGGAAGCTGCGCTCCCACTCGGCCCTACACCGTAGCACCATGGGGGTATCACGGCCGGCCAGATTGGTCAAGCCAGCGGCAAGCACTTCGGGCTAGCAGCGGTGAGAAGAAGCTGCCCGCACGCTGCTAGGGCCGCACGGTGCTCGGGCCACCAAGCGCAACCTCCTGCCAGCGGAAATGGTCGATGAGAATCGAGGAGTCATAAACCCCGTCGGACGAATCCCAAACCATGAACTCGATCATCAGGACCTCACCTGGATCGATTGGCGAGGCCGTCTTCAGCCACCCCGTTCCGCCACCGATGGTGGTGGGTGCGCCGCAAGGGTTGCCGAAGTCGGTCGCGCCGTAGCCCGTACCCTGCAGCTCGGCAGTGCCGCCAGAACAGAAGTTCACACCCGGCGTGCCAAAGCAACCCGTGGCACCAGCCTGACAGCGGTCGAAGAAGTTGAGGTTCACAGAGCCGGGCGTGCCTTGCTGGTCAAAAATCAGGTTCTTGTTGTTCGGCAAGCCGCTGGCATTGGAGGTCAGAAGCACGACGAACAGATCGTTGAACTGCGAGCACGCCCACTCCGGATACTCGGCCGACCAGAAACCACCATCAAACGCAAGGCTGTTGGCGTTGGTCGGCGCTCGGATTACCAAGCGCAAGTTCACCGAATCATGCGCTGTTCCGTCGGGCGGCACTGGGCAGCCAACCTTGTTGGACGGGAATCCTTGTGGTGTCGGCGAAGTGTTGCCGAACGCTGTGCCCGACTGGGGCGTCATGTTGTCGTGATAGGCCTGCCCAGGCGTGCCCGCTAAACCTGACGACAGGAAGATGAAGTTCGGCCCTTGGCGCGGACCGAGCACATTGCCGAATGCAGTGATGATCGAATGTGACTGCGGGAACGGATTGCCCGATCCGTTGGCCAAGCGAAGCTGGGCATCGATGAGACCCCAGATCTTGTTCGCCCCGGTGGCGTTGAGGGTGGTCTGCTGACAGATGTCGATAGCCTCGGCGTAGTCGAATGGATCCTGTGAGGTGTATTGCAGACCGTTGCCACATTCGGTCACTTCGTTGTCCGGCGGGCCGTCGCAGTCATCGTCGCCGTTGCCTGGGAAGTCGTACGCCCCCGGATTGACGAGCGGATCGGTGTCGTCACAATCACCCTCGCATATCCCCCAGCCGTCATTGTCGAGGTCTGGACATGGTCCAACGTCCTGCGGCACGTCGACTGGCACGTCGACAGGAACATCGACAGGAACATCGACAGGAACATCGACAGGCACGTCGACAGGCACGTCGACAGGCACGTCGACAGGAACATCGACAGGAACATCGACAGGAACATCTACAGGAACGTCGACAGGAACGTCGACTGGCACGTCAACAGGAACATCGACTGGCACGTCGACAGGAACGTCTACGGGCACGTCGATTGGCGTATCGGTAGGAACG
>CAZRGL010000297.1:0-13376 GCA_964599485.1 uncultured Polyangiaceae bacterium | reverse complement strand
GGCCTTATGGATCCTGTGATTCTTGTATTCTTTTGGCGCAGTATGCTGATCTTGGTCAGCAACGTCGAGCCCGGCTTTCGCCGGCGACCATCGTCAATGCGCCGCATCCGAGCGACACCAACGCCGACACAACTACCTGCGCAGCCACTGCATTGCCCTACCGACAACAGCTTGCCCGCGGCAGTCCGAGAAGACGACCCTGACCATCGGGAGCGCTTCAGGATCAGGGCTGCTTGACGCAGATGTGATTATCCGCGGCAGCCGGCTTGAGCAGGCAAGCGTCAACCAGGCCATCCTTGCAGACTCGCGCGATTTCCTGAGTGCACGGCGATGACTTCTTCTCGCCTTCGCGCACGCAAATGTGAACTTTGGTCAGACCGCCGTTGCAGCCATCCACAAAGCCAGCATCACACACCAGAGCAATCTCTTTGGCGCAATCGGTTGCTGCTGCGCCCGGGCTCGCCACAGAAGCGTCGCCGCCAGGATCTTCCACTCCACCGCTTGCGCCTGGGCTTGCCACCGAATCGTTGGGAGATCCGGCTGGGTCTTCCGCCGTGCCGGGGCTCGCTGCTGGGCTATCGGTAGCGCCGGCCGGATTCTCCACGGGCTGGTTCTGCACCGGTCCGCAAGCACACAACACGGCGGCACCTGACAATACGGCAAGGACTACTTTGCTAATCATCATCTTCCTTTCAGGGCCCAGTTCGACACCAAACGTGAGCCGCGGTCAACACCTTACGCTGCCGCGATATGGAAGCCTTGACGGCGAAGTCTCAACCCTGTGCCAGCGTGTGCCGCCGAAAGGGACGCGCCGCGACGTTTGGGGCACTTAGCAGCGGCACATGTCTTGCGTGGACCATCCACATGAAGCAATTGATGCTCGCACCGCTGGTGGCGTGTGGCCTACTCCTCGGGGGCTGCAGCGATTCCGTCTTCATCATCGAGGGCCCCTTTGCATCCGACCTCACGCAGCCCGGGGGCGGCGGGGACGTGGTGCTCTACGCTTACGACGAGGCAGATCAGCGCGTGATCACCGTCGTCGCACCACCCCTAATCGAGGACGCGCGCGAGTCTGGCGGAACGAAGACCTATCAGCTGCAGGTGGGAGACGAAGGGGTCTCGATCGACCTTCAAACGGGCAGTAATGTCTCTGCTCCCAAGTGCAACGACTTCGTCGACAACACTACGGTGATCGAAAGCGACTACCCAGCCGCTACCGGTACGATCACCTTGGTCGTCACGGCGCAAGAGGAAGCCAAACCGTACGACCAGAATGCGACTGCCGACGCCACCCTCGATGATGTCACCTTCGTCATCGATGGCGAGACCGTCGAGCTCGGTACGCTCGAAGTGAAGAGCATTGCCGTCGGTTGGTTAGCCGGCTGAAATCCGACCCGCCGGGCTACTTCTCGTCGAGAGCCCTGAGGCTGGAGTTTGGCGATGAACACGTCGGTCAGGCCCATACTCTCGAGCGTGATGGGGAAGTCCACCCCGCTAGTGAAGTCGCCCGCCCAGAAGATGTTGTTGTTGCCGCCGACAGGTTTGGCAATTCAATGGTCGAGGTTGCGGTTGGAAGGGCGATTGGGTCGGCGAGCTTTGTGCTTGCCACCTCGTAGGGCCCGCTCGATGCTCGCTGCATGTCGAGAGCTCTTGCAGTGTGTTTCGTCTGTTTCGCGGCGTGTGGGTCGCCTCCTCCTGCGGCGGATGTTCCCACCCCCGCGACGGCCAGTGCCAAGGCGGAGGTCGTTCCCGCCAAGACCGCCGAGCCGAAAGCGGCGACGCCCGCTCCCAAGGTCAGCATCAAAATCCAGGTGCTCGATGACCCACCGGCTGACAAAGCGTTTGGCGAGCTGAAGGGGGGGGTGGGCGATTGCTATCTTCACGGGCTCAAGACGAGTCCGAAGCTCGCCAAGGACCCGTTGGTAGAGTGGGTCGGGATGTTCTCGCGTGATGCATCCGGTAACGTCACCAGCGCAGATATCCCCGGACTAGGGAGCCCCGACGCGCCCCACCAAGAGTTGCGGCAGTGCATTGTCGACATCCTGAAAGCCACCAAGCTCCCGCCACCGCCCAAACCCGGCGTCGAAGGGAGCTTCTTCGTGTCCATGAAGCTGGCTGAATGAGAAAAGCAGGCGCCGTGTGCTTCGGCGCCTGCGACCCGAACGGAACCGACGGCTAGCGGCGCTGTGCCTTATCGACGGCAGCGGTGAGTGCTCAGCGACTGGCGCCGCTCTATTTGTCCGAGACGCCAACCAACGGGAGCGCGCTGCCAGACCGAACGGAGCAAGGCGCAAGCGTCGAGGTTTCCGAGATCGTGATAAGACTTCGGTCGACATGATGCGCACGATGCTCGAGTTAGGCCTAGCCATACTCTGCTGCGTCCACTTGCTTGCCTGCAGCGACACGGAGCCGGGAGAAGCTGCGCAACCCGAAAGTTGCTGGACGGCCCGGCCCGACGATCCAGGCTTTGGTGAGCCCAACGTGGCCGTTGCCGCCGAGATGCAGGCCGTGGCCGGCAGCGCCGACGACGCGCCCTTCTACATGCTCAACTTGATCAAGTTTCGCGAGCAGGCGTGCTACCCCGACGGGCGTGAGACTGACTTGACGGGCAGGGAAGCCGACGCGCTCTACGCCCCCATCGACTTCCTCTTCGCCATTGGTGCAAAACCCGTGTTCGTCGCAGACGTCGAGCAAACACTGTTGGGCGACGGTGTGAAATGGGATCAGGTCGCCATCGTGCTCTACCCGAGTCGTGAAGGCTTTCTCAGCATGGTCAACGACGAGGAGTTCCAAGCGCGCACCATTCACAAGAGAGCAGGCATCGAGAAGAGCATCGTAATGGTGTCCGAGCTCCTGCCGTCCACGCTGCCACCAGACTACGACCCACCCGACTCCCCCTATCCCGCCACGGCGGAGGATACGGCCGTGGAGATCGTGCATCTGTTGCGGTTCAACGAGCAAGCCCAATACCCCGACGGCAGCACCGAAGATCCACGCAGCGGCCGTGAGGCGATGGAGCTGTACCAGGATGGGGCAACTGCGGGCGCGCTTGCGATCGGCGTCTATCCCACCGCGTGGTTTGCCGTCAGCGATGTGCTCATCGGCGACGGCCGCGAGTGGGACGAGCTGCGCATCAACCACATGCCCAGTCATGCCGCCTACCAGGCCTTCATCAACCAGGAGGACCGCAAAGCGGGCGAGCACCACCGCACTGCGGCGCTCGAGGACAGCTACACGGTGGTGTCCGTGCCTTTGATCAACGCGTTGGATCCCACAAAGTAACGTCCTCACCTCGGTTTCGCAGACCCATCCCCCTCCTCAGTAGCGATAAGCGAGACTAACAAAGGGGATGACCCACCCATCCCCCGCTTCAGTATCGCTTTTGGCGACCAGCAGGGGGGATGACTCGGAGGGGCCACAGCGCAGCCCAAATTGCGACCCTGAAGACGATGGCAGAATCGCTCGTACCATTGAAGAAGTAGGTTCGAAACACCCCCTAGCGGTACCTCGAGGTGCCAGCAGCAAGCTCATCGCCGTCGCAGCCGGGCACGCGAGGTACCGGCTGACCACAACGGGAGACCAGCGCGTCTGTTCCTGCGATGAGCGGCTGCGGCAGCTGATATCGGACCCTGCTCCGATCCCAGGCTGTCGAGCTCGGCGCCGAGGGGAGTGTCTCATGACTTGGCGCGCATCCTGCTTCAACGTTCGACCGTAAGCCGGCTGCGAGGCCATGGCGCGAGAAACAGATTCACGAGCGCAATACTGCGGTTGGGACTCCGACCGCAGCCAACCCCTTTTGGAGGTCCCCATGAGAATTCGAATGATCACCACGGCAACGCTGCTCGGCTCCTTGATGGCCGCTGCCGGCTGTGGCCGGACCACCGACGAGGCTTACCCACAAGAGAGCGTTGCGCTCCGAGAGGCACAGCTCGCAGCATCGCAAGTCGTCGAGAAGCTCGGCAATCAGAACCCACCCGGCAATTCGAAGCCCAGCAATTCGAAGCTGAGCGAGAACCTCGATGTCAACAGCACCTTCGAGACGGTCCTGCAATACACGACCCATACTGCCGAAGAGGTCTGCCAAAACCTCGCTGACGCCGGTAACGCCTTCGAAGATGGTTGCGCCACGGCGGCGCTCACCGACACCTTGATCTTCAGCCACGGAGCAGGCATCAGCCTGAAGCCTGCGTCAGCCTTCGCCGCGGTGCGCGCGAGCGAAAGCTGGTCGTGCAATGACGCGGTGCCAAAGAAATGCATCGGCCAGGCCGACGTGCAGGCGGGAATAGCGCACTTGCGCATCGAGGCGGCCGTGGTCTTTGTGGGCCACGCCCAAGCAATGGGCATGACGGCACAACACCTGGACAGCAACGGCAATCCGACCGGCCCTGTCTCCCCATGGGTCGCTGGCAGCCTGGACAGCGACTTGCGCTCAGCCTCCTTCGACATCAAGAACGTCGAGAGCGGGCTCGACGGCGGCACCGCCGAGCTCGAGGCCAGCTTCCACTATCTCAGGACTGGCAACGTGACCGAGGCCGGTATGGTTCATTTGACCGGCGGCTATGCGGGATTGGTGGCCGTGCATGTCCGTGACGAGGGCGCCAGCGGAGGTGAGCTCAAAGACATCACGGCGGTTGTCGACTTCTCGATGGCGGCCGTCGAACCGGAGCTTCCCGAGCCCCCGAAAGTTCCCGCCAACCCCGAGCAGATGCTGAGCTATTGGAACGAGCTCGCCGGCACCTTGGGCGTCGAGATCAGTGGCGCAGCGTTCACCGCCGACGGGTCGGGCGGCGTCTATCAGAGCGAGCTGCAGAATCCCGCTCATGCGTTGCAGTGCTGGGACAGCAGTCACCAGGACTCCGACTGCTGAACGGAAGCCGGCGAGTGACGGGCTTCGTGGTTGGGCAGGCAGCTGCCGGATCTGACAGAACCGACCCCAATACCACGAAGTCTGGGCCCTTCTGGCCCTCCCAGCGTTGTCTCCAGACCTCGTCCGACATTAGCATACCTGGTGCGACATGGGCTCCAATGTGCTACTGGGGCACATGATCTGCGCTCGCTTCCTTACTCCCTTTGCTCTGTCCGTCTTGCTGCTCGCCTGCTCGTCGGAAACGCCGGCACCGTCTCAGACCAATGATGATGCGCTGCCACCACTCGCTGAGCTCGACTGGGTTTCCACTTTCGAGGATCTCGACCCCGAACCGAACGTCCTCGAATTCGAGCTCGTCGCGAGCCGCACCCAGGCGGAGCTGAAGCTCGGTGAGATCTCCGACGTGATGGCCTACAACGGCTCGACGCCGGGACCGCTGCTGCACGCGCGCGTAGGCGATCGCGTCATCGTACATTTTACCAACGAGCTCGACGAGCCCACCACCGTCCATTGGCACGGCTTGCGAATCGCCGATGCAATGGATGGCAAGCCCCGGGTCGACGATCCGGTCCCCGCGGGCGGCAGCACCACGTTCGACTTCGAGCTGCCCGAAGCTGGCAACTTCTGGTACCACCCGCACGCGAGCGTGATCCAATTGGCGCACGGTCTGTACGGCCCAATCGTCGTCGCAGAGAAAGATGCGCCGGTCTTCAACGCCGAGCGGCTGCTCGTGATTGACGACGTGCTGCTCGAGAATGGCAAGCTCGGAGTTCCAGGAACCCACCACCACGACACGGTCCACGGTCTCGGCGGCAACCTGCTGATGACCAACGGCAAGACGCACCCGGCTTCGGGTACGTCCTCGCCCGGAGCCATCGAGCGCTGGCGTCTGCTCAATTCAGCCAACGCCACCTTCCAGGAGGTGAGCGTCACCAACGCCACTTGGAAGGTCATCGGTACCGATGGCGGGTTGCTGCCGGCCTCGGCGGCGTACAGCACCGACCGCTTGGTGATCGCGCCGGGGCAACGGTTCGACTTGGAGGTTCGCATGGGCACCGAGTCGGGAGCCGTGGCGCGATTGCTCGCCCACGTGATTCCGGGCGTCGATCCGGGCTCCGATGCAACGCAGCCCTTGGCCGAATACGTGATCGGTGGTCAGGACGCCCCGGTGGCCGAGCCCATCTACCCCGACGTCGAGCTGCCGCCGATCGTCGAAGGCGAGCAGCACGAGCTGACGCTCAGCGGATACCTCACGCCCAGTGACGACGTCGTGTTCACCATCAATGACAGCCCCGGCAGCGAGGCCGACGTGCTCATGGTGCAGCAAGGCGCCCCCGTACGGATCAAGCTGATCAACGAGATCGGCCCACACGCCTTCCACTTGCAGGGCCAGTTCTTCCAGGTCGCCAGCCGCAACGGCCAGCCGGTTACCGAGCCGGGCCTGATGGACACGGTTTTGGTGGAGGCCCAGAGCGAAGTCGAGATCTTCAGCACCATGGACAACCCAGGCAGCTGGCTCTACTTCTGCAACGTTCCTGCCCACGCCGAGCACGGCATGCTGGCAGGCGTGACGGTCAAGCCCGCTGATTAGGCCAGTACGTCGAGGTAGAACATCTTCTCGTAGTCGTCCGTAGGCTCAGTGAGTCGACGTACGTTCCCGGTGGACTTGGGGGTGTTCAGATCGCGCCCCCCTGCGAAGCGCCAACCTCGTTCTCGTGAATTGCATTCGCAACAGTTGGCGGTCGTCACCTGGTCCACGCTCGTTCCTTTGCATGCCCCGCACATTCGGTGCCTCGCCACGATCTTCAGACTTCCGTCTACCTCTGCGACGGCAAACCGGTTTCGCATGCCTGCAAACTTCTTCTCATAGTCATCTGCGTAGATCATGGTCATGGGTTCCTCACCGACCGTGACAGCCTGCAATGCGTACGCCACGCGAGGTCCCACGGAGCGGGCTCGGTGCTTCTCGAACCAAGCGGCATCCGGCTCCTCTTCAAAATCCAATTGCTCGATGAAGTTCCCCGCCCTGCCTTCAAAGAAGTTGTTCACAACTCGCCCCTGCATGCACTTGTCCATGAAGTCCTTGTCCTCCCGCAGCCCAAAAGCCCATGTTTCCTCTTCTGCGGTTGTGAAGGATTTGAAGAAGGCGAGAACTGCGTCGAGATCGTGTGCAGACATGGCGGCATGCTAGCACCGCGTTCGTGGGCTTCGCTGAACTTCCACTTCAGCGTTTCAGCGAGGATCAGGGTCTGGTTCCTCACCGTGTGAGGGCGCGATCAGCGCTGGGTCAGGTGTGCTCGACGACCCAAGTCGTCATGCGGCTCAGCGCTTCTTCGTCGAAGGTGTGCTCGACCCCCTTCGATCTGGCTACTCTCTTCGACTAGGGTGGCCCGACAATGGGCTTCAGCGCTCGTCATCCAGCGCTGGCTCTCATTTCAAAAGCATCCTTCGAGACCAAGTAACAGGAGCCAGGAAGATGAACGTAGAACAACACATAAAGGTCGCCCAGTGGCACTTGGAGCAAGCGCGTTTGCATTCCAACGCGATCGCAAAAGGGGAGAAGCATTCCTGTGGTTGCCCCGTCGGCGGAGGCCCCAGCAACGAGGACATCATCAAGCTCGTCGACGAAGCGTGGGCCACTCGAACTGACGCAGAAACATCAGGCTGAGTCGTAGATCTGCATCAATCTCCGGTCAGGATCTGAACGAGCGCCCGTGCTGTTTCGTCGTGTCCGCGGAGAGAGGTGCCTTTAGGACACAATCCGGATACAAACGCCCATGGCACACCTCTTCGATCCCGAACGGCTGGGCGAGATTTCGTTGAAGGGCGTGGGCCTCCCAACGGACGAGATGTTCCGCGTCGTCGTCGAGGAGCTGGCCCAGGCGCACCCGGGACACGTTCGCACGGAGCTGGATTGGATCTTCAACAACGCGGGCGGCGCCATGGGGCAGATCGCGTTGCTGCACGCCTCCCTCACGGAGTACGTGCTGCTCTTCGGGACGCCCATCGGCACGGAGGGGCACTCCGGCCGTTACGCCACCGAGGTCTTCGACTGGGTCATGGCGGGGGAGATGTGGTGCTACCTCGAGGGCGAGACGGAGCGCGCGGTGTACAAACCGGGTGACCTCGCCTATCTGGGCAGCTCCAAGGTCAAGGGGTACAGAATCCCCGACTTCGCCTGGATGCTCGAGTACGCCCGAGGCCCAATCCCAACGATGCTGCCCTTTGGACTGGCCGACAGCATGACCAGCACCCTCGATCTGCGCACCGTGGGCCGAACGCTCTACAGCTACGGTAGCCTGGTGATCGGGGAGCTGGCCCAGGGCAAGGTCTGACCGTTCAGCTTGGCTCGAGCGCCTTGCCGGGCTTGCATTCGCTATGATTGAGTCCCGGCTGCGTGGGGAGAGAACTAGCAAGTTGGACTAGGAACAGGAATGCGAATCGGATTGCGATTGAGCTCACCTTCGTCTGTCAATGTGGCGGCAGCGGTTCTTTCTGCCTCACTGGTGGGCTGCGGTGCAGGTACCAAAGACCCTGAGTTGACCGTGCAGCGGCCATTCCGGGCGCTGCACGTCGTAGCCGAAGGTCCTTGCGCCAAGCTGTCGGCCCAAGCCATCGGCAAGCGCCGCTTCGTGGTGTTTGGCGACACCGGCTACGAGCTCGCCTACTGGAATCCTGGGGACTTGTTGCCCGCGGCTCAGTCCTTCGTCGAGATCCGCGACGGCAAGGCTTTCCGAAATCTCGGAATGCTCGACGGTTTGCCCAAGAACGTCGGCGGCTACATTCCTGGTGATTTGCTCTTGGGAGGCTCTTCGCTGGACAATGGGTGGCTGCTGCGGGCCACCACGCACTATGCCCCTACTGGCACCGGCGTGCTCTTCAGGCGTTCTTGGCACGGCTATGCGTGGCAGTCTGGTGGCTGGGCTGCGAGCCAATCAGCACAGGTGGTTCGCTATCCACTCGCTGCGAAAGGGCTTCCAGCCCTGCCCGTCGAGACCATGTGTGAACCCTACGATGAGGGTCTGCGCTTCGTCCCTTCCGCCACCGCCACCTTGCCCTCGGGCCATGTGATGATCGGCGGAACCTGCCAGGCCAAGAAGCATATTCGCCTTCGCAATGCCGTGGCGCTGATTGCCCATGGCCGGCCTAGCACCAACAGCTGGCGAGTCGAGCGCTTGCCTGAAACGGACGGCCACGACGGTATCGTCAACCTGGCAATCCACCTGGCCGGTCCTCGCGAAGCCTACGCGGCGGTCTACGAGCCCTTCAAGTCGATCCCCAAGCGGATCCCCTACTTGGCCCACTACGACGGCAAGACTTGGTCGATAACCAGCACGCCCATCAAGACCGGCATGACTTCGGTGGCGGGCAGCAGCGACGGGACCCTCTGGGTGGCGGCCGGCCATGAGCTTTGGAAGCGCAGCCCGACCAAGGGCTGGCACACAGTCAAACTGCCGCGATTGCTCTTTGCCAAGCCCGCGCGGCCACCGACGCTGCGCGTAACCGCGGTGCGCGTCTTTGCTGGCAACGACATTTGGGCGGAGGGTGCCTTCCGGTTGAAGCTCGAGGAGTCCGACGGCGAGCCCGCCACGGAGGCACGGGCCAGCGTGCTGTGGCGAAGCACACCGGCCGCGCACGTGCTCTATTGTGATCCGCGAAAGCGCGCGCCCAAAGGCTTGACTGCCGTAGACGTGGGAGACGAACGATGAGCGCAGGCGCCCGCGCCCGTGCGACGTCAGTCCAGCGCTCGCTCATGTGGATGGGGCTGACTGCCCTCGCCTTGTTCACCGTGAGCGATGCGGCGCATCACCTGGCAAAGCTCAAGCCAGCGGGCGCTTGCGAGGCGGTGGCAGACGCAACGGCCGATACCAATTCCGATGGTGTCGACGGCGCCTTTTGGGCCCTGAGCGTGCTCGACAAGGCGTGCGAGAAAACGATGCTGCGCTTGGCCCGCGATGGCTCCAAAGCAAAGGTTGTTCGCGGGATGGCCGTCGAGCTGCTCGCCATGATGCGCTCAGCCCACGCCGCCAAATTGATCAAGCGGGCTCTAAGGAACGAAGAGGTGCGCTACTACGCCAAGCGCGCACGAGTCATCAATGCGTCGCCCGAATGATGCTCGGGCTACGATTGCCGACATCAGCTACTCAGGCGCCGACCCGCCGATATGCGACGGATGCCTCGACGAACGCACAGAGAAGGCGCGCGCAGACCAGCGACCGGCTAGCGCGGCAAAAAGGCCGAATGGAGAACAATTCCACGCTCTATCGCCGGTGGGGCTCCAAATTGTTCTCCATTCGGCCAATTTTCCTCCCTAACCAGCCTGAGGTGACGCAGATACTGCCGCGACTTGTCGCTCCAAGGGCACGCGGTTGCTTCACTTGGACGGCCGGCAGCCTCGAGCTTTTCAGCGTCTCCAGAAACTGAGCATGCCCGTCGACCTGCCGCGTGGCTGGCAGCTGCGTGGCGTGGTTGATTCTTGCAGATAGGTTACTAAAAACGTAACCTATCTGCAGAATTGCGATGCAGACCCTGACTGAAGCTGCTGCGCGACTGCGCACGCCCATGGGGTTATTTGACGAAACTGTGGTGCGGAACCTGTTCGGTGGCCGCAGCGATGGCGCCAGAAAGGCGTTGGTTCACAGAGCTGTTTCCAGTGGCGAGGTGCTTCGGCTCAAGCCTGGGCTCTACTGTCTCAGCGAGCCGTGGAGACGCAGCCGCTTGCATCCATTCGCGCTAGCCTCGGTGTTGCTTTCTCCGTCGCACGTCAGCATGGAGTCGGCGCTGTGGCACCACGGGCTGATCCCCGATGCCGCCCGGGCGACCATCAGCGTAACACCACTTCGGTCGCGCAGCTTCGACACACCGGTGGGCCACTTCGGCTTCCGGACCGTTCCCTGCAAGAGCCCGCGGGCTGGTGTTCGAGCTGAAGAAGTAGATCGCGGCGTGTGGGCCTTCATCGCCAGGCCGCTCAGGGCGATCGCCGATCTCGTATACTTGCGATCAACAGTTGATTACGAAAAGGATGGGCTCACGTTCCTGACCGATTCGCTGCGTATCGAGCTGGAAGATCTGCTGCCCCTCGACGCACGAGACGCGGCCGACATCTGCAACAACGTGCGCAGCCGCAGGGTGGTCAGCTTTCTGAAGGGGCTCGTCAAAGAGCTGGACGCATGATCGAGAGGGTCCTCGAAGCGAAGATAGCTCAGTACGCGCCCCGCGACGCGTTGGAGCAAGAGAGTGTTCTGACTGAGTTGCTGCAACACTACGTGTTGGTCGGGCTCGCCCGCAGCGGGTTGTTCCGGCTGGCCGAGTTTCACGGAGGGACCTTCCTCAGGATCGTGCATGGCATGGATCGGTTCTCGGAAGACCTGGACTTCGTGCTTCAGAGGCCGAGCTCTGACTTCAGCTGGAGCCGTCAACTAAGCCCACTCAGGAAGTACCTCGAAGACGAGGGTCTGGAGTTCGAGGTCACCGATCGATCCGCTGCGGATGTCGCGGTCAAGAAAGCGTTCCTGAAGACCGATTCCATTGGCAAGCTGTTGGTGCTGGATCTGCCTCATTCGCGGGACCGACGTCGCAAGATCAGAATCAAGCTCGAGATCGATACCAACCCACCAGCCGGATCGGTTTTCGAAACGAGCTATCTCGGCTTCCCTGTCCTGACAGCATTGACCACCCAGACGCTCGAGTCTGCCTTTGCGAGCAAGTCACACGCGCTGCTCTGCCGTTCATACGCCAAAGGCCGGGACTGGTACGATTTCCTTTGGTACGTCGCGCGCGGAACGCTGCCAAATCTCGAGCTCATGCAGAACGCGGTACGGCAAGTCGGACCCTGGGCAGGTACGAACGTCGAGGTGACCCCGCAGTGGTACATCGAGCAGCTGCGTGATGTCATTGCGAGCATGGACTGGGTCGAAACGGCCGACGACGTCAGGCGGTTCGTTACGCCCAGCGTTCGAGAGTCCCTCTCGCTGTGGAGTGTCAGCTTGTTCGACTATCACGCCCAGCAGCTCGCGCGCCGTATGGGGTTGGCAGAGGGATGAGTCCGGTGGGAAACTGCTGACCGGGGCCGCAGTGACGCGTCGAGACAAGTTGGATTGGTGAGACGTTGCTACCGCAGCCTCGCGCCGCTACCGCGCCATTCTTCGAGAACCTGACGCAACCACTCGAGCTCGGGCTCGCCCAACGTCTCACCGAGTGGCCGGGATTGTGGCGAAAAGTCTCCCCGACAGAGCTGACCGCCGCTGTCGTCTACCTCGATGGCGCTACCTACCGGAGGTGATACGGATGTCGAAGTCGAGCTCATCAACGACAATCTGGTCATCGTCCCCTGGCCCCGCTAGCTCCCAAAATGCAGACGTCGATGTGCGCAGGGGATGGGAGTGGATCGAATCTCGCGATCTCATTCATTGAGCTTCACGCTTCGCAAGATATGCTTCGACAAGTGCACCATCGAAGCCGAAAATGGGATCTGCTCACAACCGGTACAGCCCTTCAGTGGAGAGCTCATCTCGCAACAGCGACCCTCCTCTGCCTTCTTTGTCTCGTTGGCTGCAAGAAGGCTGAGGGCGAGTCGTGTAGCGAGTCGGCGGACTGCGAAACGAAGCTGAGCTGCATCGAGTGGGACGAGCTGCATGAGGAAGTGCTTGGCAAATGTGAAGGCGAAAAGTGCTGTGTGGGCGGAGCCCGCCAAGGCAAAGTCGAGGAAGCGAAGCTCCAAAGGGAAACCAGAATTAGCCAATGCAACCGCTTGATCGACCGGATCAACGAGGCGCAGACCACCATCAAGTCCATTTCGGTAGTCGATCCAACCGCCTTGGTGACCTTGGCAGGAACGCTCGAGGGAGTTGCCAAGAAGGTCAAGGCGGTCAAGTTCGCAGACAAGAAGCTCGTGGGGTTTCGGAACGACTACGCCGAGATGTGTGTAGAGCTCTCCGGCACCGCCAACAAGGCAGCCAAAGCGTTCGAGAGCAAAGACCCTGTCAAAGCGGCTGCCGCCGCTAGGAAGCTGTCGTCCTTTGGGGCGCGGGAGCTCAAGCTGGTCACCAAGATCAACACCTACTGCAAGGGCGGATGAGTTCCACCGCGGCCACACGATGGTGACGGTGAGCTGAAGTCCAACGACGAGGACGTGAACGAGACCAGCGCGTACAATGGGGTGTGACAGCCGCCCCGAGCGCGAGTCTGGTGGGCTCTGCGGAGTCGTTTTCGTTTCCGCACCGCTGCCTCTACTGCTCGGCGCACCCCAACAGCTCTTTCGATATCCAGTACTGGCGCGGTGTGGATCTGATCATCGTTGCCTGGGGTCAAGTCCACTACCTGACGGCGCCGGCTTGTTCCGCCTGTGCACGTCGCCGCAAACTGGGGCGGGTCGGCTGGTTCGTCTTGATAATCGGTACCATCGTCGGTTTGGGAGGGCTCGCCGCGGTCGGGATCCACTTGGGAGTGCACCCGGGCGTCGCGGGTTGCCTCGCCGGCGCTGCCATGTTGGCCGGCCTGTGGTGGGCAC
>CAZRGL010000296.1:3311-13426 GCA_964599485.1 uncultured Polyangiaceae bacterium | reverse complement strand
ATGGTTGCAACAGCATCACCCTGTCACTCGCGGAGAGCGAGTGCATCCAAGAAAGGAGCTGCGGCGCAGAGGCTGACGCGATCTGCGCCCGCATCGCAGCAGCCAACATGAAAGCGGCGGACGAGTCGGAAACGCAAACCCAACGCGAGCCGGTGTGCCCATGAGCCGGTCTCAAGTAAGCCTGTTGGCGTTGCTCGTCGCGCTGCTACCGCTATGCGCATCGGCCAGCGCCCGTGCCCAGACCACTCATCGGCCCGTCGTCCAAGCCGAGCATGACCCGACGCCTCATTACTTGCGCCCCTTTCGCAAGCGTCCGGCGTGGCTCGGAAAGGAACGCGGCTTCACCAGCAAGCTCGGTGTCGGGCTTGCCTACCGGCAGATCCACTCTGTCCCAGTCCTCGGCGCACACTTCTCGGCTGCGTTGGGCAGCCAAACGCGCTTTGCCGGCGGCTTTTACGGTGTGGCCGAGGCGGTGATTGGCAAGACTGATCTGGGGCTGTTCAACAAGCAGTTCTTACTCGGCTTCCAGTGGGAGCTGCCGTACTACGCGTGGCGCTTCGGTACGACAGCGCACGGCGCCTACCTCGGCTTCAAGCGCGCCAGCTCGGGCAACTACCTCGAAGGTCTCGGCTTCGGCGGCAAGCTACACGTCAGCTACGACTTGGTGAAAGGCGATCTGGCCGCACTCTATACCCGGCTCCGCGGCGGTTTCGAAGTGTACGACGAAGGACATGTCTACGGCGGCGCTACGCTCGGACTCGGTGTGCGCTTTTTCTGATTCTCTGCCCCTATTTGCCGACGAACACCGGTCGCCGCTTGTTCTTGAAGGCGGCAATGGCCTCAGCCATATCGTCCGTGGCGTAGTCGATGGCCTGACAAGCGGCTTCGCGTTCGAGTGTCTCGTCGAGCGTGCGCGTCGCGCTGCCGGCCAACGTCGCTTTGAGCTGGGCGATGGCCACTGGTGCGCCGAGGGCAATCTCGTCAGCAATGCTGCGTGCTGTTTGTTCGAGCTCTTCAGCATGGACCACACGGCTGACCAAACCGATGCGCTCCGCTTCGTCAGCCTCGATGATGCGACCGGTGAGCAGCAGCTCCGCAGCCTTGGCTTGACCCACGGCACGCTGCAATAGCGAGGTAGCGCCCATGCCGGGGTGCAAACCCACTCGCACGAAGGTCACGCCAAGCTTGGCGCCGCGCGCTGCAACTCGGATATCGCAACCAAGCGCAAAACACAGCCCCGCGCCGAGGGCATGACCATGGATCATGGCCACGGTGGGCACGACGAGCTTTCTAATCGACAAGTACAGACCGTAGAAGGCGCGCATCGCCCGTCGATTCTGCTCGCCTGGACTCTTGGTGCGCTGCTCGAGGAGCGCGAAGTCGCCACCAGAAGAGAATCCTTTGCCTGCACCTCGAACCAGCACGACCCGCAGGCCGGCCACCGCGTTGAGCTCTTCGACCGCTTGAGCGATCTCTTTGCCCATCTCAGGCGACATGGCGTTGCGGCGGTCTGGGCGGTTGAGACAGAGCGCGCCGATGGGGCCTTCGCAACGAACCTCGATATGTTGGTAGCTCACTAGCGGCAGCGATACGCAGCCATGCCTAAGGCGTCAAGGGCGTCAATGACCCGCAGATGGGACCCTAGCCTGGCGTTTTTTTCGCACCAGCAACGATGGCCTCGACCACGCTGGGATCGGCCAAAGTCGAGACGTCTCCCAGCTGCTCCGGCTTGCCTTCAGCCACTTTGCGAAGGATACGACGCATGACCTTTCCAGAACGGGTTTTGGGCAAGCCCGGCACAAACTGGAACACGTCCACCTTGGCGATGGCGCCAATGGCTGTGCGGATGGCTTGCTGCATCGCGTGCTCGACTTGCTGGGAGGCCTCGGCGCCGGGCTGCAACACGATGTAGGCGTAGACGCCTTGACCCTTGATGTCGTGCGGGTAACCCACCACGCCCGCTTCAGCCACCTCTTCGACGTCGAGCAGTGCTGCCTCGAGCTCGGCGGTGCCCATGCGGTGACCAGCAACGTTGAGCACGTCATCGACGCGACCAGTGATGCGATAATAACCGTCGGCATCCCGGCTACAGCCATCACCAGTGAAGTAGCGTCCTGGGTGGCTGGAGAAGTAGGTGCTCACATAGCGCTCGTGATCGCCCCAGACAGTGCGGGCCTGCCCCGGCCATGGCTCAGCGAGGCACAACATCCCCTCGCCCGGGCCGCGCAAATCGTTGTCATCGGCGTCGACGATGACGGGCGCGATCCCAGGCAACGGCAGGGTCGCCAAGCCAGGCTTGGTCGGGGTTGCAGGTGCCACCGGAGTAATGCAGATCCCGCCGGTCTCGGTCTGCCACCAGGTATCGACGATGGTGCAGCGCCCCTGCCCCACGACCTGGAAGTACCAAAGCCAAGCATCCGGATTGATGGGCTCGCCCACCGTGCCCAGGACGCGCAAACTCGACCGATCGTGCTTCTTCACTGGACTGTCACCATGCGCGGCCAGCGCCCGAATGGCGGTCGGAGCAGTGTAGAAGACCGTAACACCATGACGCTCGACCATGTCCCAATAGCGTGAGGCATCCGGGTAGGTGGGTATCGACTCGAACATCAACGTGGTGGCGCCATTGCTCAGGGGGCCATAGACGATGTAGGTGTGCCCGGTAATCCAACCGACGTCGGCCACGCAGGCATAGATGTCGTCCTCGCGCAGATCGAAAACGATCTGGTGTGTATAACAAGCGTAGGTCAGATAGCCGCCGCACGTATGAACCACCCCCTTGGGCCGCCCAGTGGAGCCCGAGGTGTAGAGGATGAAGAGCGGATCTTCGGCTGCAACAACCACCGCATCACAAGAGTCGGACGCGCTGTCTACGACTTCGTGCCACCACACGTCGCGGTCGTCGACCCAGCCAACTTCGCTGCCAGTTCGACGCAAGACGAGCACCTTCTTGACGCAGCGCTCACCCTCACAAGCTTGGTCGGTCACTGCTTTGAGCGGGATGACGCGCCCGCCGCGGCGTCCCTCGTCCTGGGTGATCACGATCTCGGCGCGGCAATCACGAATGCGATCCCGCAACGACTCGGCTGAGAATCCGCCGAAGACGACCGAATGCACGGCGCCAAGGCGCGCACAAGCGAGCATGGCGACCGCGGCCTCGGGCACCATGCCCATGTAGATGATGGCGCGCTCTCCTTTCTTGAGCCCCAGCTCGCGAAGCGCATTCGCCGCGCGGCAAACAGCAGCGTGCAGCTCGCGATAGGTCAGGGTGCGTGTCTCACCAGGCTCGTCGCCCTCCCACAAGATCGCGACCTTGTCACCCCGCGACGCCAGATGTCGGTCGAGGCACGACTCGGTGACATTGAGCTCACCGTCGCCAAACCACGAGAGCGGACTTTCGGCAATGGTCCGGTAGCTTCCGATCAAACCCTGCGTTGGCTGCTTGCGCCAAGCCAGCCGCTCACGGGTTTGTCGCAACCAGAAACCGTCGGGATCCGCTTGCGCCTGCAACCATTGCTCACGCCAATCGTCCATGGTGACGATTTGGCTCCTCGAGCCTTCACGAACGCGATCTGGTACGGAAAAGAGCTCGTCGCTCATTGCACAACTCCTGATCAGTCTTTGCTCGACCACTCGAAGAACAATCCAGCGCCACCGCCAAGGCGATCACCGGCCGCCACGCCGACACCGAAGGCTGACCGCGAGGTGTTCGACCACAACCAATCGAGCTGCAGCTCGGCGCTGCTCTGTCCTGCACCTGCCGGACGCGTGACGGCGCGCACGCGATAGTCACCTCCAGCGCCATACCCCTCGGCCTCATAATGCTGCAGGCGGCCATAGCTCTGGGTGGAACGGTCGTCATAAGCGTCCGCCCAGGCGGCAACCTTGTCCAAGAAAAGCAGGTTCGGGACATTGACGGCCAGATAGCTGAGCATCAGCAGATTGTCCTGCTGCGGGAACTCGGCGGTGCTCGTCGCCGGCATGTCCGGTTGACCCACGTAGCGCTGACGACCCACGTTGTGAACGCTGAGCACATCGTAGAGCGTACCGGGGCTACCGGCACCGCTGAGGGTGGTGCGACGGGCGGCGAGCGGCCCCTGAATATGTATGTCCACCGTCTCGCCACCACTGGCTTGCGAGATGTCGCGCAGGGTTGCGTTGTGCTGTCGCCGCGCGAAGAGCAAATCCATACAACCGCTCGCGCATTCGCCTTCGGCAAAGTAGATGGCACCTTCTTTGAGTAGGTGCTTGCGCCCTCCCAAAGCCAAGTCGCCACTGAGCACGTTCATCTCGCCGTCAATGCGGCGACCGGCCCCCCGGCGCCTGACTAGGATCTCCCCGGCAACATAGAGATTCATTGGATTGGGAAGCAGCACGTGTGCCTTCTTGGGTATGCGCACGCGTAGGTTCAATCCGCGCTCTGGGCCAGGCTGGAGCATCGCCGCGGTATATTCGTTGATGGGGTTCTTGGCAGCCCGCTTCGGAACCGGCAGCTTGCCAGGAGCCTGTTTCGAACCGTCGAGAAAGATGACGTCGCCGAGGCTGTTGGTCTCGGGTTGGTGGGCGCGCGTATACCTATCGGGAATGAGCAGGGCTAGCTTGTCGACCGTCACGTCAATCGTCTTGAGCGGCTTGCCTACGTCGCCGACAACCTTCAAGTCGACGTCGAGCGTGGCGCGCGGGGCGTCCGCGGGACCGACTTTTCCGCCTCCGAACAGTAGCCAGTCTTTGGCCCTCAAACGCAACTCGAGCGCGCCGGGCTTGAGCGCTTTCATGGCCAGACTGCCGGTGATGTCGAGCTTCCGAAGCGCTTTTTCGCGATCGGATTCGCGCAGCTTGATACCGTCGATTTGCAAGCCGCTGGGCACATGACGGATGTCCACGCTCACGTCGTGATAGCGCCGCTTGGTTCCAGGTAAGCCAAACGCTGCTCGTTCGAGGGCGAGCGTGCCGAGCAGCTTGCTGTCAGGCGAGATGGGCGAGAGCTTCACGCGCTCTTCGCCGCTTCCGGAATAGCGCGGCTGGGGATCGAGCTTGATGGCGCCAGCAAGCTGCCAGCTCAGCTTCCCAGCGATCTTCAACTTCTTGTCGCCCTTGTTGGAGTCTGGAACCAAGTCGGCAAGATCTACCTTCGCAGCAGAAACGCGCGCCGAGATGGGCAGCATGGCGCCAACCGGACAGGGTTCTTTGGGCTTGGCAGCCGCATGGCACTTCTTTGCAGCCAGGTTTTTGCGCTGCGCTGCGCGCGACAGATCGGCGGCGATTACCAATGGCGGCTCTTTTCCGGAGGTGACCGGCCCGACCTCGAGCCGAGCACCCAGCTTCTCCGGCTCAGCTGCTAGGACGACTGCAAGCTTCCCTTCCTTGCCGCTGGCGGTGTTGAAACCGCGGTAGCCAAGCACGCCACTGGCAAGCGGTCGCTTCAGATCGCCGCTGATGTCGATGGCTCCGGCGATGCTGCCCGGCCACGAGGCGAGCTTGGGTTTGATGGCCGCGTAAACCTTCGGGGTGTGCTTCGGCACTGCGAGCTGAAGATCGAGCGCGGGATTCCCGAGCTTTTCCACGATGTTCCTGCCCGGGGTCTTGTCACGTAGCGCTGCAAGCAAGCCCTTTCCCGGTCGCGCGATGTTGCCGCTGAGGGTCAACAGGGGCGCGCCGCCGAGCTCGAGCGCAACGCCCAAATTGGTAGTCTTCTCGTCCAGCGCCAGGCCAACATGAAGATCGAATAACCCCTTTTCTTTGAGCAACAGCTGTTCGACGTCGAGAGCGACTGAGCCCGTCACATCGCGACGGTTGCCAGCGAGCTTGATGGCCGCTTTGGCCATTCCTGACAAGCCCTCGAGCTTGGCCTTGGGTAGTGGCAACTTGGCGAGTTGCTGGGGCAAAACATCGAGATCAAGCGACCAAGCGAGCGCGCTTTCGGGGCCCTTGATGAGCGGCGAACGCGACAGCTCGGCGCGCAACTTGCCCTTCAGCAGTTTGTCATTGGCAACGTCGAGCCAAGCTTCGAGCAAAGCGTCGACAACAACCTTGCGACGCTGAGTCTTGATGGCGCCGTCGATCTGCAAGCGTTGGCTTCGTCCAGCGATCGCCGCGGCTTCCGCACCAAGATTGATGCTGCCTCGAGGCTGCTCAGCTGTGCCACCGAGCCTGACGTGGGCTCGGAAGGTGCCATTGGGGATGGTGCGCGGCTTTCCTGTCTTTCGATCGAGCAGCAAGCGCTCGGGTACGTAGTGCAACAGCCCCGCAATGCTGCGCTCTGGAACGGTCAGCTCTACGTGAAGCGGCTTACGTGGCGCGATTGGGCTACGACCCTCGACGATGTGTAGGGGCACGCGCAGCTGCGCCACGAGCAGCTCGTCACGACGGTCGGCATCGGTTCCGTGCAAAACGAGATCGAGCCCCAGTTTCTTCTTGGTCACACGACCGCTCGCGCCGAGCTCCAGCGTGGGCTCGTTGGGCGCGAGGCGCGGCTTGTCACTTGGCTGCGCCCGCACCCGCAGTCGATAGTCGAGCCAGGGAGCAACCGGGGCGTCACCAAAGTCGACCTTGCCGGAGATGGTGCCAGTCATCCCAGGCAGCTTCTTGCCGCGCAGCGCCAACAAGCGCTTGAGATCGAGCGCCGTCAACATCACTGTGCCAGCCAGATCGCGCAGCTCGACTTTCTTTTCTCCCGGGCCCGGGGTCAGATTGCGTCGCAGATCGGCACGGGCCGAAGCGTGGAGCTTGCCCCCCGCTAGATCCAAACCGTCGACCAAGACATCGGCCCTCAGCAATCCCTCCAGCTCGCCTCGGAGTCGTGCGCGGACCACGTTTTCTCGCAATACCAGCGCCCGATGCGGCAGCCTCACCGGCACCTTCAGCCCGGCTTTGCGCAGCCGCCCGAGGGTTGTCCCCACATCGCCCGCGAGCGTCACGCGAAAGTCGACCAACTTGCGCACGATATCCGCCCACCCGCGCACCAGCACTTTGTGGTCGTACGCTTTGACGGAAAGCTCAGCGAGCCTGACCTCGCCACCATCGTAGCGCGCCGCGAGCTGCACATCGTCTACCCGGTGCTTGTCGACCGTCACGCCAGCCACGTGCAACCCAACGTCGACCTCCGCGAGCTCTTTGCTGCGCCCAGTTCCGCGCGCTCCGATTTTCAAGTGGCGGACCAAAACCGCTGGCACATCTTTGGAGAGGAGCAGCTTGCGCGTCGAGACGTCAGAGAGGACGACGGCGACGGCGTAGTCTGGTGCACCGGGATCAGACATGTCCACGAGCCCGTCGACCGTTAGCTTGCCCCCCGCCGTCTTGATGAGGCTCGCTACGGCAAGACGTTCCTGCGGACCCGTGAGACGGGTCTCGATGTCGATGTCGCTCGCCAACACCTTGCGACCGAGCAGATGATTCACCTTGTCGGCGCCTACGTGCAAACCGACGAGCTGCACCTTCTGGTCGCCTATCAATCCCTTCTCGCTGGCGCTGCCTCGAATCTCCAGGGCTTGCAGCGCCAGAGCACCCACCGCCAACTTCTTCAATGTCCCGGCGAGCTTGCCTTCGGCGATCTCGAAGCTGATGCCTGCCAAATCGAGATCGATCGCCCGATCGGGGTGCCCGCGCTGACGAATGCGCGCGCTGCCCTTGGTGCGCGCAAGCGCCAAGCTGCCACTGCCTTGGTCGACGTTGACCTCGACGCCGGTCTGGATGTCGTCGATCGCCAGATCCACGCCATCGCG
This sequence comes from uncultured Polyangiaceae bacterium, assembly GCA_964599485.1. Classification (GTDB taxonomy): domain Bacteria; phylum Myxococcota_A; class Polyangia; order Polyangiales; family Polyangiaceae; genus JAPYTK01. Next base: position 5,705 of record CAZRGL010000296.1, on the reverse strand, counting down.
CTTCTTGTTCATCACGACGCTCGCGCCGATGGCAAGGGCAATGCGGGCCGTTTTTGTGGATGGAAAAGCGTCGATCGAGCCGCTGATCCCCAGCTTGTCGACAGCGAAGCGGGTGCCGTCGGGCTTGTCGAGGGTGAGCCCTACGTTGGTGATACGCAGCTGGTTCACCACGATCCGCTTGTCTTTGCGTTTCGTCGAGCTAGGTGGCTGGGGCTTGAAGAGGCGCTTGAGGTTGATCACGCCTCGCGCATCCTGCTCCAAGCTCAGCTGTAACCCATCGAGCGCGACCTCGTGCAGTGCGATTTCACCGCCAAGCAACCGCGACCAGGCTGGCGTCACGTGCAGAGATTGGAGCGAAACCACCTGGCGGCCCGCCTCATCGAGCAGCCGCACATCGCGAAGCGCAACGTCACCGAACAACACGAATTCGAGCTGCCCCAGCTGCAAGCTCCCGTTGAGGCGCCCGGCGACGCGCTCGACGAGCTTGTCGCGTACCAGCCGCTGGCCCGGCCCGGAATGAAGGAAGACCACGACCAGCGCCAACAGGCCGAGCACTGCCGCGACCGACAATACGAGCACCTTGGCGATACGTAGCCACAACGGACGTTTGCGTTTGGCGCGGGGCTCCTGAGGAGGTGGTTCCGACGGTCGTGCGTCGGTCTCTGGTTCTTCTTTAGAACGCTTCGCCAAGCCGGAAGAATACCAGAAAAGGGTCATCGTCCGGCACCTGCACCTCGTTGTTCTTCAACACGCGGTAGCTGAAGTCGAAGGCAGCCGGCAAGTACCAGAATCGCAACCGCAGCCCCAAACCCGCAGCGAAGCTCACGCCTTCCTCGAAGGGGTTCGCCCCTACCCCTGCTCCGCCAAGATCGCTGAAGACCACCGCGCCGTACGGTTTGAGCCGCGGCAAGAAACGAAGCTCGAGCGAGCTCTCAGCGAGACTCATGGCGCCAACGTGCTGCTCATGACATTCGGTCATGGCGCCGGCTGCGTCGCGTGCGCAGGCCCGAGCCATGGGAGAAAGCTCGTTGCGCCCAAAACCACGCATCGTCCAAGCCCCACCTCCGAACAGCCGCGGCCCAAGCGGCACGCCATCGTCGTCATCGAGCAGAACCCATGACGCAGCAGCGCGCAGGCCGACGGAAAATGAGCTACTCAGCGGCAAGAAGCCACGCGCTTCGGGCGCTAGTGTGAGGTAGCGGTTGAAGCGCTCCGCTACGCCGGGCGACAAGGCGGCGCGAAATGCAAGCAGATGGCCCCGCAGCGCCTCGAGTTGGTTGTCGCGCTCATCCCATATGATCGACGTCTGCAACTCGGCTCCGACGTAGCTGTCCTCTTTGGCCAAGGCATGGTCGTCGCGGACCGTAGCGTCGAATGGACCGAAACCCACTTGCTGGGCCCACCGTGCCAACAAGTCGACGTCGAACATCAGGCCGCCGCCGTGAAAATTCTCGGCCCGGCCCGGAGCCAAGGCGACCCGAAGGCCGGGGCCCGCAGTCAGCTCACGCAAGTGGAAGCCCGTGTAGAGCTCATCGCGAAAGCGCGCCGTCGTCCGGAAGTCGAGCAGCCGCGAGCCCAGCATGGGTTTGAGGTAGCGAACGAGCGCCTCACCGTAGAGCCCGCTCGGACCGGGATTGTCATCATCGCCAAGCAACCAGCCGTAGCCAATACGGCCTTCGAGCACCAGGTGATGCCAGGAGCCGAACAGATTGCGCAGCCACAGCCGGCTCGACAGGGCGGTGTCGAAGCGCGTCGGATCGATTTCCGCGGAGGCACGTACACGCAGCTGCTGACTGGGCGCCTCGACCACGTGGATCTTGACGTCGATTCGTGCAGGCAGCTCGCGCGCGACGAGGTTGCCGCGATCGTCGATCTGATCATCGCGCAGCTTGCCGCCGGTGTCGGGCGCGTCGCCCGGTACGTGGAACTTGGTGTCGACCTGGGCGCGAATGAAGCTGGCTGCGTAGGCGCCAGTATCCAGCAGATGAAACTCGGCGTCGTAGCGCTGGTTCCAGTCGAAGGGAGCACCGACGCGAATGCCGGACCGCTCGATGATCTGTTTTGGATCTGTCTTTACGGCGCCGTCGACAACCAGCAGTCCGACTTTGGTGCGCGGCCCTGCGTCCACATAGTAGAACCAGTGGATCAGCTTCTCTTTGCGGTCGACGAAAGCGCGGCTGAAGACCCGAGCGTGACCGAAACCCTTACGGCGCAAGTAATCGGCCATCTTGCGGCGCACGTGGCGAAACTTCTCGAGATCAACGTCAGTCTCGCCAGCCGACAAGGGGATCATCTTGCCGAGCGCGTCCCACTGGTCTGCCGGGGGGTGCAGCAAGCGCACCTGCGAGATGCGGTAGCGTTTGCCTTGCTCGATGGTCCAGGTGATCGCCACCT